>CAZHMP010000065.1:0-3574 GCA_964533595.1 uncultured Acidimicrobiales bacterium
GGTTTCGTGGAAGGCGGCGGAGCCGATTCCGTTGGGGGATCTTGGGTTGGTGAGGGCGTTGACACCGCGGCCCTCGGGGGTGTGACTGTTCCACCAGCCGAAGGGCATTGTGACGAGCGCCGGTTGGACGTCGTCGGACAATTCAGCTGTGATCGTGAGGCTGCCGCGGTCGTTGAATACCGTGACCTCGTCACCATCGAGTATTCCGCGGGCCGTGGCATCGTCGGGGTGGATCATGAGCTTCGGCCGGCCACCGGGCGGAAGGTGTCGGTCGAATCCGCCGTATCCCGCGTTGAGGAACTTGGGGTGTTGCTTGCGCGACATGAGCGTGAGCGGATACCGGGCGGCCAGGGAAGGAGAGCCTTCTCGGGTCTCGCCCCCGGGCCGATATTCGAGTTTGCCGAGGCGGATACGACCTACCGAGCCCGGCCCGCCGGTACCAGATTGGGGGTGCCAACCCGCAGGAAGGGCCAACCTCTGCCAAGTGAGACGTTCGAGCGACTCGTGGTCGATTCCGCGCAACCATTCGTGGTCGGAATCAAGCAACTGACGCACCATCTCCTCATCGGTGTCGGTCAAGCCGGGTGCCTCCAGATGCATCGCCGCGGCGAGTCGGCGAAAGATTTCCGTGTTGGGCAGACACTCCCCCACCGGTTCGATCGCCGGTTTGTTGAGCGCCAGATAGACGTGGCCCCAGGCGATCGCCAGGTCGAGATGCTCGATTTGTGTGGTGGCCGGCAACACGATGTCGGCGTAGCGGGCCGTGTCGGTCATGAACTGCTCGATCACGACACAGAACAGATCCTCGCGGGCCAAGCCATCGACCACCGCATTCTGATCCGGGCAGATCACCGCCGGATTCGAGTTGTGGACGATCAAAGCCTCTATTGGCGGGTCGAGAGGGGTGCCGTCACTCGAGACCCCGGCTAGCACGCTCCCGAGGTCGGCCATGTTGAACTTTCTCCGCCGCGGACCTGGGCTGCCGGCTGTCAGGCCCAGCGCCATCTCATGGATGATCTCGGTGGAACGTGCGAGCCCCCCTCCGTGCTCGGCCCACGAGCCGGTGACCGCAGGCAGCATCGCCACCGCCCGCATGATGTCGAGCCCGTGCTCTCGATGCTCGGGTCCGACCAAAGTGCGGATCGCTGCCGGCCGGTTGGTGCCGTAGAGCGTCGCCAACCATTCGATGTCGGCTACGGGGACACCGGTGATCGACGCCGCCTCTGCGGGAGGCATGGCCCGTGCGCTCGCCTGCAGTTCGCCCCAGCCGGTGGACCTGTCGGCCATGAATTCTTTGTCGACAAGGCCATCGCGGTCGAGCACGTTGATCATCGCCAGCACCAGAGCCACGTCGGTCCCTGGACGAATCTGAATGAAACGATCGACATCGTTGGCGGTGGAGGTACGGATCGGATCGATCGCCACCACCGTGGCCCCCTGGGCCCGGGCCTTCTCGATCGTGGGCCAGAGATGACGGTTGGTGAGCTTGGTGTTGGTGCCCCAGAGGAGGATCGTGCGGGAAGCGGCCATGTCTTCGGGATCGATGCCCACTGGCTGGGTGTAGACCTCGGCGGCCCCCATCAGCGCGGTGACACCGCACAGGTGACGGCGGATGTCGCTCGCCCCGAGGGCATCGAAGAATCTGGAAGCCATGACGCCCATTTGGACGAGGCCCTGGGTGCCGGCGAACGAATACGGCAGGATCGCCTCGCCGCTGGACCGATCGATCACCCCGCCTAGCCGGTCGGCGACCTCGGAGATCGCGTCGTCCCACGAGATTGGTTCGTATTGGCCGGAACCTTTGGGCCCGGTGCGTCGCAGCGGGCGAGTGAGACGATCTGGGTGATAAACCCGATCCAGAAAACGATTGACCTTCGGGCAGAGTTCACCCCGCGTGATCGGATGGTCGGCGTTGCCCCGAAGCTTCACCGCTCGCCCGCCCTCCACGGTGACATCCCACACGCACGTGTCGGGGCAGTCGTGGTGGCACGCACCATGAACCACCGGCGCCTCCGGGCTGTCTGTCATGCGAACTGCAACGTTTGTTGCGAACGTTCCATTTCGAGCAAGCGGCGCTTCAAATCGATCCCTCCCGCGTACCCGGTTAGCGATCCGTCGGAACCGATAACCCGATGGCACGGCAGGACAATGGGTATCGGGTTGGCGCTGTTGGCTGAGCCGACGGCACGCACCGCATTCGGCCGGCCGATTGCCTCGGCCTGGCTTGCGTAGGTGGTGGTGTCGCCGTAGGGGATGTCGGCAAGTGCCAGCCAGGCCTGCACCTGAAACTCGGTGCCGGAGGGATCGAGCGGCAGATCGAACTCATGACGGGTGCCCTCGAAGTACTCGCTCAGTTGTGTGGCCGCCCGATTGAGCATGACATTGTCGACCACGGCCGGAATGGTCTCGTCGAGCCCGGCATCGGCCGGCTCACGGCCATCGAAGAGGATGTGGGTGATTCCCTCCGCAGACGCGATGATCGTCAGGTGACCGATCGGCGTGTCGACGATGGTTTTCTCGAGGTCCTTCATGGCTTCTCCTTCGGGGGATTCACGTGGAGCGAAGCCCACAAATGTTGCGCGGCCAGAGCCCGGTGGGGCCGCCACGCTTCGGACATTTCTCGGACTGCGGATTCCGACGGGTCGGACTCGGAACCGGTGATCCGGGCGATCGCACGACGGATGCCGAGGTCTCCGGCCGGGAACGCATCCGGGTCGCGCACGGCCCGCATCATCACCAGATCGGCGGTCCACAGCCCCACTCCGGGAAGGTCGAGAAGCTGATCGCGGGTGGAGTCGATCCCCGAAGCACAGGACAGATCGAGACGGCCGTCGATCACGGCACATGCCACCGCCGAGATCGTGGCCACCCTCGCCCTCGGCATGCCAAGACCGTCGGGATCCATCTCCACAAGGCGGTCGGGGGTAGGGAACAATCTCCGGAGGCCCATCGCCGCTCCCGGAAGAGGCGCTCCGTAGCGTTCCGCGATTCGTCCCGTGATGGTGGTGGCACCGGCCACCGAAACCTGCTGACCAACGATCACACGCACCGCAGTCTCAAATCGGTCCCATCCGCCAACCACCCTCAAACCCGGGCGGCTGCGAACCAGTGAACCGATCACAGGGTCGGCACCAAGCTGGACCTCGGCGGCGACCGAGTCGTCGTCGAGACCGAACATGGCTCGCACCCTGGCCACATCGTCGATGATCGAATCGAACGACGGCAGATGGGCCCGCATCTCCAGATGGGCGTCGCAACCTCCGAGGTCGACTTCGACCAGGCCCGGGTTGCCGCACACCATGAGCGTGCGACGGTAGGTGGACCCGTCGAGAGATTCGACCCCCGGGGTGATCCTCGGCGCGAGATGGCTCAGCAACGCTCGGCGATCGAGAGGTTCCACGAACGGCAGTCGGAGCCTGAGCCCTCCATCGACGGTGAGGACATCGCCTCTGTGTCTCTTGGATCGCAACACACTCGGTGCGAAACCAAAGATCGATTCCATCACCCGATTCATCTGCCTGACACTGCCGAACCCGGCTGCGCCCGCAATCATGGACATGTTCAGGTTGGTCTC
>CAZHMP010000065.1:3674-5448 GCA_964533595.1 uncultured Acidimicrobiales bacterium
CGCAAGCATGGCCGGTAACCGAGTGCCTCGGCGGCCACTGCGGAGATAACCGGCGCAACATTCCGCGGCAAGGGTCGGGCACCGCACTCTGGGCGACAATAGATGCCGGTTGTAGCGACTGCCTCGACGACCATGGATGCAGTATGCATCACATGATCGGACAGATTCGGACAGTTATCCCTGACAGTTGCTGCGGCCGGGCTGAACTGACCAAGATGCGACATGTGGTTGAATGACCGGCCGATTGTGCCGATGCGGAATACGACACGATTCGACTCGAGCGGAGCCCTGATGGCCCACCGGACCAAAACCCATCCCGAAGAAGCCCCTTCCGCCTGGCCATTCCTGCGCAAGGTGCAGTGGGCCACCCTCATTTTGATGGTGACGATGTCGGAGCTTGTCTATCTCGCGGGACACACCGTGCTCAGTTACGCGATCGACGCCATAGCCGTGGCGGCGTTCTTCTGGATCCGCAACCTCCGCCAATCCTGACTCGGCGAAGACCCCTCGATCTGTGACCTCGTGGAGTTCTCGGCGAATCAGGACGATGAGACGACGTTGATCGTTCCCCGCATCGAAGGATGGATCGAACAGAAGTAGTTGTAGGTGCCGGGCGTGTCAAACGAGATGGCGCCGCTGTTCTGATCCTCCGAAAGATCGTCGGTCGTCCACGAGTTGTCGAGTGCGGTCACATCGTGAACCACTGAGTCGTGGTTGTGGAAACTGATCTCCGTGTCGACCTCAACTATCAAGTTGTCCGGCGCGAATTTGTAATCTTCAATCTCAGCTTGGAAGAAGCCGCTCACCACGATGTCGGCCGGTGCTTCACCGTGATGATGGCCGTCGCCCAATTCGCCATCGATCAGGATCTGGGTGTCGGTGCCCTCAATGCTGAGAAACAGCGGCTCGATCTCAAGGGGCGCATCGAAGAGCATCGTGAGAGTGGCCTGGCTCCCCAAAGGCACGAATCCGGGCCTCGTAGCGGCCCGGTGAACCGGAGTCGGTCCGAGACCCTCGCCGCTGATCGAGAACAGATCCATGTCGTAGGACATGCCACCCTCGGATGTGGCGACTATCGACATGTCAATCGCGAAACGGCGGTGACCGTCTTGAACCATGTCGGGCATGAGGCTCGCCGGCATCAGCATGGCCGCCATAATTTCCGGGCGGACCGCGTCGACACGGATTAAGGCGTCGGCCAGCTTTACGGTCTCCCCGATGACTGCAACATCCCCGTGGTCGTGACCGCCACCGCCCTGCCCCATGCCCCAAGCTCCCGCAGCCAGCACGACAATCGCCATCACCATGACTGTGAGCGTGGCAGAGACGGCCGGCTTCCGGGTATCGCCGGCCTCGTCGGATCTGGAAGGCACGGATGCCCTATCGGCAATCGCCTGCGACATGTTGAACCCTCCCGTCAACCGGCGAATGTCGGATTGCCGATGGTGGCCACCGCGGGTGCCGCCACTGCGATCGCAGGCAGGACAGCTACGCCGGATCCGGCCGAAGACGTGTTGTGGCCCGAATTTGTGGTGGTCGGCGTAATACCGGTGGACGTGCCTGTGGACATGGTCGTATTCGGTCCGGCTACTTGCACCGTCGTGGATGTCGACGTTGCTACTCCCGTTGTGGTGGTGGGAGCCGAACTGAACGGCGGCGCGGTGGTCGTGCTTGACCCGCCGCCCGATCCGGTGGAACTCGTCGATGGCACCGTGGCTGCCGGCACGGTCGTCGTGGTCGTGGTGGTCGTGGTGGTCGTGGTGGTCGTGGTGGT
>CAZHMP010000065.1:5548-14777 GCA_964533595.1 uncultured Acidimicrobiales bacterium
GTGGTCGTGGTGGTCGTGGTGGTCGTGGTGGTCGTGGTGGTGGTTGTTGTTGTCGTCGCCGGACTCAACACCGCCAACGGGGTAATGCCGGTGTGGGGATCATCGAGCACGCCCAGCCCCGCAATGGGCAGCGCGCCGGGCTCAGGCGGCGCGTACACCCTGAATATTCCCCACCATCCCCCGGACAATTTGTTGCCAAGGACCGTGTCTCCGTAGCGATAATCGCCGACACCGCCGACATCACCACCTGCGATGAGGTCGATGTCGAGTGATCGGCCCACGCTCAGCGCCCCCTGGACGCCGACCGTTTCGACATTCTCGGGAAGCTCGTTTCGCTGCCGAGACCACGAATGACCGCCCACGGCAAAGGAGTGCTGTCTCGGCTTGTCGGCTCCCTGCAGCACTCGCCAAACGACCTTGTCTCCGGTGTAAGCCCGGAATATTGGCGTGTTGGGGTCGCCATGTGTCGAGGAGGAGAACACATGAGCGATGTCGGAAGCATCCAGGTTGTCAAGAGGCGCTCCCGGCACCATTCCAAGACGAGTCTGGAATGCCTCTGTGCGATAGTTGAGGCCCTTTTCACCACGATCCTCAAAATCAGCGATCCCACCATGGTCCGACGGGTCAGGCATGGGCCCATCGGCGTCCCAGAGATTCAGTCCGTCCTGGTAGAAAGTGACGAACTCTCGGAAATCTCCGTTGTCGGGGTCGTGTATGTGAGCCTGTGCCGATGTCGTGCCCGATTTGCCGGTGTACGGATTGCTCCAGGTGGCGTTCTCGGGTTCGATCACCAGCCCTCCGAACAGACCGTGGTGCCGGTGTCCACGGACATCGCCGTAGTCGGTGAGGTTGATCGCTCCAAGCTCTCCGGGGCTCACTGGCGTGGCATACCAGCGATACAGGATCGATTCGCCCTCGGCTCCCACCGGATCGGACAGCGACCTCGGCCCCACTGTCTGATCTGGGTTGAAGCCGATGGTGGCGCCGTCCGAGCCCAAGGGGTCGTATTCGACCAGGGCGGCATGGAGCGACACGCGAAGTCCTGCCGGCGTGCCCTCCGGAGATTCGATCACGAGCGGAGCATCGAATCCGTGTTCGACCTCGGCCGACCCCACGGGAGCGTGCTCGGTGGCAAATGCTCCCTCGGGATCGATCATGTTCGTGAGCGTGACCTCAATGCAGTCGCCTTCGTTGGCCCTCAACACCATTGGTTCGGGGTTGGACGCACGCACACGGGCAGCGGCGTCACTGGCCGATTCGCCCGGAAGCGTGGCTGCATAAACCAACCCGTAGGGGTCGTACTGTCCCGCGTCGTGGTCGTAGGTGATCGGCGTGTCAAGAGCGATCACGTGATATCGACGCAGCCGTGAGCCGGCAGTACAAGTGTTGCCGGGGTCGAGGGTCTTGGGCGGAGGTGATCCAGTCACCTCCGATGGAGCGCTTCCCTGACTGGCGGTATCGACGTTGTCGGGAAGAGGCAATAGGTCCGACACCCGATCTCCGAAGACCCGGAGTAGTCCCCACGCGCCGGCCCACATGTCGTCGGTGGACGTGCCTCCGTAGAGGTAGTCGCCGAAACAGAAGTCCTTGAGGCCGCACTCGATCCCGGGTATTTCGAAGTTGAACGCCTCCGATATGCCGACCGATCGGGCGTTGACCAGTGGAGATTCCGGGTCGTTGGGTTCGTCGAGCCAACGCATGCCGTGGATCTGCAGAACATGTTGTTCCTCTTGGGCACCCTGGATCACCCGCGTGCGTATCGAGTCGCCCGCGTATGCCTGCAACAGAGGTGTGGCCGGGTCGCCGTGGACCGTGGAACTGAAAATGTAGGCCGGATCCGACGCATTCACGTCGGTAGAGATGTCGCGAATGGCGAACGGCTCGCTCCGGTAGTTGATCCCCATGACTCCCGGGTCGTCGTCGGGATATTCTTCTGGGGCTGCCGGCGCAGCGACCGGCTCTTCGCCGGGTATCGCCGAATCGGCGCAGGCCGCGCCGGTGCAGGGCCGATACAGACTGACGAAGTCCTGGATGGCCAGAGCGAACTCTCTGAAATCGTCGGATGGGCCGGGGCCGATTATGTCGACACGAGCGCCGACGGCGTCGGCATTGCAGACGTCGCCGCAGACTTCACCGTGGGACGGGTCGTTGATCGGCTGGAAGTACTCTCCGCTCTGGGGATCGCGGACGTCCATGTTTGCCGGTTCCACCACCATCGCTCCGAAGAGGCCACGGTTCTGATCCTCAGCAGGGAAGTGATGGTCGTGGGTGAAGATCGTTCGAAGGTCGTAGTCGACATACCATCGTTCGCTTATCGTCTGGCCCATCGGGCACACACCGCCATTGGCGTTGCAGCTCCACTGTGGGTTGAAGTAGTCCGGTAGAGGGATTCGGCATCCATCCGTCACCAGGTCAGCGTTGTCGAACTTGTCGGCGCCGCACTTGGCGGTCTGTCCTGCGACATGGGTCAGCTCGGTGTGTTCAGCCATCGGATCGCCGGTCAACAGAGAATCGTCGTAGATCTTCTGCGACTGGGAGAAGGCGGCCTGCTGGTAGTTCCATCCATTGGACGATCCGTCTGAGCCGGTCACGTCGAACTTCACAAGGTGGATGTGTTGCCCGACCATGTTCGTTTGGATGAGATTCAGGAAGTCGTCGTTGCCGAACCAGTTGGGAGAGCGGTTGGTCAAGTTGAAGTTGACACAATCGTTGGGGTTGGCCCGGAAGAAGAAAGGCTCAATCGGCTTGGTGCCGGCCAGCACCTCATCCACGTCCTTGTTGAGGACGAGTACGCGCGCCTGGGAGTCGTGCCATCCGGCATCGTTGTAGGGAACATCGACCTGGATGAGCGAGACGTTGTACGTGATCTCGCGGGACCCGGGCAGGCAAGGATCGACCAGAGGTGCGCCCGGCAACGGTTCGTTGTTTCCGCTCCCGTCGTCGTAAATACCGTCGTTGTGGCTCTCCTTGGTGGCGGCGCGTTCCAGCGAGAGTCGATACGCAAGGCCGGTGGCCTCGGTCTCGCGGCTGGCCCCGTCGGCCCAGTCAGCGCTGACCGTGGGTGGAGACAGACCTATCCCGTCGGCACCAAGAAGAATGCTCGTGGCCAGGTTGTCCATTTCGAACTGCACGAAAGTTACAACGTAAGGCAGGGTGGATGAGCCGTCCCCGGTGACCGTGGCGTCGACGATCCCGCTCAACGACTCGAGGGCGGTCTCCACCACCTCCGGCGCGGCCCCCCACTCGATGAGCGGGGTTGCCTCGCCGTTGAACGACAAGGCGAAGTCGCCGGATGGGTCGCCTCCGACATCTATTTCTTGAGATGGCTGCTCGAGACCCACCCCGGCCACGATCCGAACGGCGGGCGACAGGTCTTCACGAGCAACAGTGTCGGGGGCGTCGACCAGGCCATTGTCTTCGGATACGCCGTTGAGCGGCTGCGGAGACCTGAATCCGCTCACTCCCGGAATGAATCTCGGGTATCCGGGGTCAGATGAGGTCGGAAGATCGGGGACATCGGCGCGGTCCGGCAAAGGAACCACCGCTCTCACCCGAATGCCGTCGGGGGTGACACCGCTCCCGTTCTCAAGGACGTCATGAGTCCTGAACAACGACCAGAAACCCTCAGCAAAGTGCGGGTAGAGATGGCAGTGGAAGATGGAGTCGCCAACTGTGCCGGGTCGTGATCCGGCACCGAACAGGAGGTCGGCGGTAAAGCTCTCACCTGGTCCGTAGCTCTGCGAGTCGATGGTCGTCGCTTCCGGGAGCTTGTCGTCGTCGGGTACGCCGGGGGTCGATCCGGAGTCACCGACGTCTTGGGAGTCGGTGAGCCACTGGTGAGCATGGAAATGGAAGACGTGGGTCTCCTTCGGACCGGCATGGATGAAGCGAATCTTCTGAGCGTCGTACTGGTAGGCGTGGGGGACATTGGCGGTGAAGCATCCGCCGACCACACCACAGTCCTCCTGCTCATCGTCGTTGTCGACATTTTGCTGACCGTGATTGGCTCCAACGCCGTCGGGCCCACCGTCGTACCAGGGATGCCACCTCGGATACCACGGCCCGAAACCGCTGGCCAACTTCACGAGCGCCGGATCTCCGTAAGGCCACGAAGACAGCCAAGTTTCCTCACCCACGCAATCGGCGCATCGGTTGATCGGGTGCTGACGCAGGAGAAGGTTCTCCTCGCCGTAGTTGAATCCGAGACCGATGCTGAATCCAAGAGCGTTCGGCGAAAGCGTGGCACCTTCATTGGTCAAATCAGCGGGATGAACTTCCGTGCATCTCGACCGATCGGGCCGGCCGTCGATCATGCGCCCTTCGTCGGCTGCCACCAGATCGCAGTTCTGAAGATGGTCGCCTGGCATCTCATCCTGAGAGATCTGCATGGTCTCGCGGAAAGCCACGCTGTCGGGATCACGCACAGGCAGGTTCTCGGAGTCGACTGTGTAGCTCGACCCCTGGGCTGCGGGAGGGACAATGATCGCATCGATATACAGCTCGCCGCTTTGGTCAGCCACGTTCTCGTAGGGCTTCGACCCGTCGAGCCGGGCACCCGACACCGGGTCGTACCAATTGGAGCCGAGTGGCTCGACCGCCAGGACCCCGTATAGGCCGTGACCGGTCGATCCCGCGTCGGATTCGGACCCGGCCAAAGTGCTGGTGTCGCGGAACAGATATGCGCCCTCGTCTGCCGGGACCCGCCAGTAGTAGGTGTGATCGCGCCCCGGCGGGATCCCGGTGTCCTCGTTGAACCCAACCTGGCCGCCGCCAGAGGTCTGGACGTTGTACGAAACGCCGTGAGCGTGAATCGAGACCCACTGATCGGCCGGCAAATTGTCTCCCGGGAGAGTGACCGATCCATAGGCCGGTGGTGACCCAGCTGGAACCGGTGCAGGTATGTCGAGCTCGTTGGTGAGTCTGATTGCGACGCATTCACCCTCGTTTGCCCTCAGCACCAAGGGGCGAGGGCGCAGTCGCCGGTTCTCGGGGCGAGTGGGGTCACCGTCGATCGGAAATGCCCAGTGCCTGATGGCCTCCTTGTCCTGATCCATGGCGTAGACCTGCCCGGCCATGTCGACGTCGCCCCATCGGTTGCGCGGTATAACCACGTTGATCGCCGAGACCTCGTAGGACCTGTCGATCACCCCCGAATCGCACGAGCCGACCGAGCGACTTGTTGCCCCGGCCGACTTGATCTGGTTAGCAGGTGTGCTTATCGGGCTGATCGACAGACCGCCCGAGATGACGGCAACTGCAGCGAGGACGCGCACTGTCCTACGTCGATCAACTGCCAGGACAGATCCTGATATTCCGATGAGTCGCCGGCGGACCGGTGCGGCGACACTGAGGCTGAGATCGCCTGGCGCGATCCCAGACGGCCAACGCAGCGCGACCATCGCCGATTGCAACACCACGAACGTGAACGGAATCATCGCCAAGGCGTCGGAGACTGCGTGGCCCAGTCCGTCACTGTCCGACGTGAAGAGGGCGCCGTGTCCCATCGCCCCCGGAATGAGGGCAAGGGTCAGGCCGCAGACACCTGCAAGGGTGGCCGCCAACTCCCCGGTGAGAGATCCATTGAGTCGGGAGCGGAGTACAAAGAGGCTGGATATCTCAAATGCGAGAAGCAATGCAACAGCCAGTAACGGCAGCGATAACGCAATATCACGCAACGAATGCACAACAGGATTGAGTTCATGCACCTCATGTTGGCCAGCATGCCGCACCTGCAATATCACGCCTACAGCGACCGCCGTTGTGCCAACAAGCGCCGCAAACCTGCCCATCAATCCGAAGGAACCAGTGTTCCCCATCGCCCATACCCCCATTTTCTGGGCCCGTCAGTGCCCTCGCAGAAAGCACGCTACGTGACGGGTCGCCCTCCGTCAAGCGAACTGGGCACCCTCCGTGAAATATCTGATGAGGCAGCTCCCGACAGACGCACGCGGCCATCCAGAGCGACGCTAAGCCAACCTTAAGACTCTAACAACGGGAGTTTTTCAACAAACTTCCACACGACCAGTTCTGAACCGACCATGCCCGCCGTTGCACCATGGACGGTCGTTTCGCTGAGCCAGTCGACCCCAATGCCTAGTCCTGGCGCGACGTCATCACTGTACGTGGTTTAGAGCTGAGCACGGATCGTGATACGCCAGGCCCCAACTGATCGATTCGCAACAGTCTTCATCAGGCCCAGCCTTCGTTCCTGATTGCCGGCCCCCGCAATCAAGCCTTCAGTCGTTATCGCTATTGGCAAGATGGATAGAGTTGATAGGCGCCTCAAATACTCATGCTGGAGTCGCGTGGTCCTCCCTTAAGTTAATATTAAGCAAATCCCAATCATATTGACCTTCATTGACTGAGAGTTTGATGAGGGCTACGTTGCCAGCATTCCGGCCGCTCCGAGCGCGGCATCGGCGACATTGAAAGGGCGACGGCGATGGGCGCAATTCGCGGTTTTTCGATATTGGGCAACACCACGGGAAGGCGTCGCACATTGGTGGCGCTGCTCCTGACAGTGGCGCTCTCCTCTGGGCTTCTGAGCACAGAACGAGTGCTGGCAGCACCGGCTCACAACGGTGGCGTTGATGGGTTGGCCCAGGTCGGCCCTGTCGACCACAGCGCCCAAGTGGGTGGATTCCCGCTCTGGTACAAGGACACCAACGGGCTGCGGCTCGAACTATGCCTCGACGAGACCGATGTCCATTGCATCGCCGGCCCCCGGCCCGCTCCTTCTCAGCCTGTCGAATTCCCGGGCAACTTCCCCGACGAGGCCTTCTGGTGGGCCGGCGTGTCCGACATGAGGACCTCGGCGGGCAACGCTCGACTTGTGATGGCTCTCGAGGCCGCCTTCTCCGTGGGCCCTGTGGTGCCCGGCGACCAGGTTGCGTTCAGCCGTATTCGCCTTCGTGTTGATGGCCTGCCGGTTGGGGTCTACACGGTCACCCACCCGTATGGGGTCGACCAGTACATCGTTGATCCTGCCTCCGCAAACGCCACCAGATCGATAAACAACACCCGAGACACGGGAGACTTCAGCGGCGGTGGCAATTTCGACGTGGCCCTCAACGGGCGGACCGGCCCATTCCTGGTATGGGACTCCGACCAAGCATTGTTGCCAGCCGGCTACCTCGCTGACCCGCTCGTTCCCCACACCGTGACCGGCAGCCCGTACAACACCAACCTGTTTCGCATTGAGGGTCCCGCCGGGGCATTCAGCGGATCTCCCAACGTGTGCCCGGGAGTAGTCGACGCGAGCTGCATCAGCACCGACCTCTTCACCGTGCAGGCCAAGCAGTCTGTCAGAGCTGGCGTTGAAGTGACCAGAGCGGGTTACACCGACGACGCGGGTAGCGGCTACGTCGACGTGTTCGCCTCTTCGGTTCCCGGTCAGTCGATCATGTTGTCGGGCAATGGAATCCTCGAGACGCAAATGGTGGGTGACGGCTCAGGCCGATACTTCGCCCGCGTCGCCCACGGCACCGCGATTCCGACAAATCTCGTGGTCAGAAACATCACCGACAACCCGCCGTCTGAGGCGCAGGTCACAACGATCACCGACAGCGTCCACATCAGCGGAGCTACCTTCGATCGAGATCTCTCGACGATGACGGTAACCGCAACCTCCAGCGACTCCAGCGCAACGCTGAACCTGGCCTGGGGCGGCGCGATCCTTACCAGCGGGTTGCCGGGCGCCACATACACCTTCGAGGTCCAGAACGTGACCGTGCCGCCCGTCGAAGTATCCGTAGTGTCCAGCTCTGGTGGTGTCGATTCCGATGACGTTGTGATCACGGGTGGCGGACTGGCGCCTGTGCCGCTTGTGGCTGTCGTCAACGTTCCCAATGGCCCATTCCTGCCCGGCGAGGTGTTCAGCCTTGATGGCAGCTTGTCAACCGGATCTCCCGATGCCTACGTGTGGACCCAGACTGCAGGCGCGCCGATTCCGCCGTTCGACGGGCTACCACCCGTCCAGGGCCAGACAATCAACGGACTCGTTGCCCCCGACCTTGGATCCACCGGCGGCCAGCTGGCATTCAGCCTCACCGCCATTCGAGGGGCCGAGACGTCAGTCCCAACGTCGATCGCCATCGACATCAACGGGATCTCGACAACCCAAACACCGATCGCCGATGCGGGCCCCGACCAACTGGGACTCGTGCCCGGATCCCAAGTCGTGCTCGACGGAACCGCCTCACAAAATGCGGCCACGTACTCATGGACACAAATTGCGGGCGTCCCGGTTGTGCTCTCCGACGGTGCAATGCCATCACCGTCATTCACGGCGCCCGCAGATGCCGGTGTCCTCACCTTTGAGCTCACCACTTCCAATGCTGCAGGCTCGAATTCCGATCTGATCGATGTGGCGGTCGATGTCGACGACCTGACAGTCCTCAAGGCCCAGTTCAAGGGCGGCGGGAAGGCAGAGTGGCGGGTAACCGGTACCGCTCAATACTGCAGCGGCACAAACACGATCACCCTTGAATTGATGCGCCTCTCCCCCGCCTCCACCCCGATCTCGGTTGGGGTCATCGGAACCACCATCGCTACACCGGCCGCTCCGGGTTGCGACTGGCAGCTGCGATTGCGTGGCACACCGTCGAGCGTCAACGCCCAGCGGGGCGATTGGATACGGGCGACGTCGAGCCTCGGCGGATTCCGCGACAATCAGCAAATTCAGCGAGGCTGACTCCATCCCCGCACTTCGATCGGTGCGGGTCGGGCTGTTAAGACCTTTGGCCCTACCGGGCGACAGGGCCAACGTGTGCAGGCTGGCGCCGCATCCGACCAGAGGTCTACGCCATGCCACAGCACGTCATCATCGAACCGTTTCGCGTTCACACCGTCGAGGCCATCTCCATGCCCGGACGCGACCAACGGGAGAACGCACTGAAACGGGCTCACTACAACCTGTTCGGCCTGCACGCCGACGAGGTGATCATCGACCTGCTCACCGATTCGGGCACCGGCGCGATGTCGACCAAGCAGTGGGCCGGCATGATGCTCGGCGACGAGTCGTACGCCGGAAGCCGGTCATTCTTCAAGTTCGATTCCGTGGTTCGTGACCTCACCGGATTCTCCGAGATCATCCCCACCCATCAGGGCCGAGCCGCCGAGAAGATTCTCTTCTCCGTCGTGGCGAATGAGGGCGATGTCATCCCCAGCAACACTCATTTCGACACCACCCGCGCCAACATCGAATACCAGGGAGCGGAGGCCAGGGATG
>CAZHMP010000066.1:0-14613 GCA_964533595.1 uncultured Acidimicrobiales bacterium
GGCTGACCCAGACCGGCAACAATTCCACTATGCGGAACATCGCCATAATGTGGAACAGGTGTTACGGTGACCCGTTGGCGACACCAAATCGCCCGTCACAGCATCACGATCATCCACAGCCAGGGAGCGAAAATGCCATTTCCCAGTGACCTCGAGATCGCCAGCGGAGCGAAACTTCGTCCGCTGACAGATATCGCAGAAGAGGTCGGCATCCCGGCCGATTCGCTCGAGATGTATGGGAAGGGTGCAGCCAAGATCTCACTCGATGCCATCGAAGCGATGAGCGGCGGTAAGCGTGCTGCCTACGTGGTGATCTCCGCCATTACACCGACGCCTCTCGGCGAGGGCAAGACCACCACCGCGGTCGGGCTGGGACAAGCCTTCCAGTACATCGGCAAGTCGGCCACCGTCGCCATTCGCCAACCATCCATGGGCCCGACCTTCGGGATAAAGGGTGGAGCTGCCGGCGGCGGCTACAGCCAGGTTGTGCCGATGGACCTGTTCAACTTGCACCTCACCGGCGACATGCACGCCGTCACCGCGGCCCACAATCTTTGCTCCGCGATGGTCGATGCCCACCTCTATCACGGCAACGATCTCGGGCTCGACATCCACAACATCACTTGGCGGCGCGTGCTTGATGTCAACGACCGCGCTCTGCGCAACATCAATGTCGGCCTCGGCGGACGCCTCGATGGAATACCCCGCGAGACCGGGTTCGACATCACTGCCGCCTCCGAAGTGATGGCCGCGCTCGCCCTGTGCACATCCTTGCAAGACCTGCGTCTTCGGCTTGGCCGCATCGTGGTCGGCTACACCAAATCCGGCACCCCGATCACCGCCGAGGAAATCGGTGCGGCGGGCTCGATGGCTGTGATGCTGCGCGAGGCCATCAAACCCAACCTGATGCAGACCCTCGAAGGCACGGCTGCTCTGGTCCATACCGGACCCTTCGGCAACATTGCCACCGGAAACTCGTCGATCGTGGCCGATCAGATCGGTATCCACACCGGCGATTTCCTTCTCACCGAGGCGGGTTTCGGTGCCGACATGGGCGCCGAGAGGTTCTTCAACATCAAGTGCCGAAACTCGGGGATCTCTCCCGACGCTGCTGTGCTCGTCGCGACGGTGCGCGGGCTCAAGGCCCATTCCGGCAACCACAAGATCATCGCCGGTAAGCCATTACCGGATGCTCTTCTCGCCGAGAATCCCGACGAGGTCCACATGGGCGGCGACAATCTCCGCAAACAGTTGGCCAATATGCAGCTGCACGGCACAACTCCCGTGGTTGCGATCAACGTGTTTCCCGGCGATCACGACGCCGACATCGCGGCCATCCGCGAAATCGCCGACGAATACGGCGCCCGTGCCGCCGTCACCAACCACTTCTCCCTCGGTGGAAAGGGCGCCACTGAGCTGGCCGAAGCGGTGGCCGAAGCTGCGGCCGAGCCGAGCGAGTTCAAGGTTCTCTACCCCGATGAGATGCCGCTCAAGGACAAGATCCACGAGGTTGCAACCAAGGTCTACGGAGCCGACGGAGTCTCCTACACGCCGCAGGCCAACAAGCAGATCGCCACCTACACCGACGCCGGTTTCGCCAATTTGCCGGTGTGCATCGCCAAGACCCACCTTTCGCTGTCTCACGACCCAAAGCTCAAGGGAGCCCCAACTGGTTGGACCTTGCCGGTGCGCGAGGTGAGGGCGTCGGTCGGTGCCGGGTTCGTCTATCCAATCTGCGGCGACATGCGCACCATGCCCGGACTCGGAAAGAACCCCGCGGCGAAATCAATCGACATCGATGCCGACGGCAACATCGTCGGACTCAGCTGAGGTCGCGATCATGAACGCATCAAATCCATCTCGCCATCACCTCTCGCGTCACTCTCGCATGCCACGCACCGGAGCGTTCCGGGATCTTGTGGCCGGCATGACCTATGAGGTCGTGCCGCTCAAGAATTTGGAAGCGGAGATTCAAAATCTCCCGGACAACTCGCGGGTGTCGGTCACGTGCAGCCCCAACAAATCCATTGAGGTCTCACTCGATGTGGCTCAGCGTCTTGTAGCCAGCGGGCATCATCCGATTGTCCACATTGCTGCCAGGATGGTCGAGGATCGCTCTCATCTGGCGCGTATCACCGAGCGTCTGGCCGACCTGGACCTCCATGAGCTGTTCGTGATCGCCGGCGACACCCAGGAGCCTGGCGACTATCCCGACACGATGTCGCTATTGCGCGACCTGTTCGACCTTGCATCGGGCCAAATCCATCACGTGGGGGTGGGGTCATACCCCGACGGGCATGCGTTCATTTCCGATGCCGATCTGCACACCGCTCTTCACGACAAGCAGGCGTTGTTCGCCGAAGCGGGCGTCACGGCCCACGTCTCGACGCAGATGTGCTTCTCCCCCGACATGATCGTCAACTGGCTACGTAGTGAGCGTGCCGCCGGGTTCGATCTTCCGGTTCACCTCGGAGTTCCCGGGGTGGTCGACCGATCGAAGCTCATGACGATGGGGATGCGGTTGGGTGTGGGTGCGTCCCTCAGCTATTTGAAGAAGAATCGAATGGGTGTCGTGAAGCTGCTCACGTCAAGCAGCTACAACCCCAATCGTCTTCTCGATCCGCTCGCCCCCCACATCGAAGAGCTGCGCATCGAAGGTCTCCATGTGTTCACCTTCAACCAGATCGCCGCCACGGCGGCTTGGCAGCGGTCAATCATCGCCTGAGCGCGTCAGCGACTTTCAGAATGGCACGCCGCGCGTCGGCCAGATAGAGAAACGATCCGGTTACCAACACAACGTTTCCCTCGCTGGTGTTGGCCCAGGCAGCTTCGATCGCTTCGATCACGTCCAATGACTGCACAACCCGAGGCGCGGCGGGAGAGTCGGCGATGGCCCGGGCCAGATCATCCGCGGGCCACGATTGAGGTACAGGATCCGTCTTGGTGGATCCGGATGCGAAGGAAGTGACCACCGCCAGCGGGGAGATCGCCGCCAGCACTTCCGCGCAGGACTCGAGGTGCTTGTGTCTGCCGATTGCGGCAACCACGCAGTTCACCCCGGATGGGTGATCACGTCGCATGGATTCTGCCAGACCGGCAAGTTTCGTGGCGTTGTGAGCGCCGTCGAGTATGAACGTTCGATTCTCGACCTGGATTCGTTCCATGCGTCCGGGAGGAAGGACCGTTGACGGGCCGACCGGAGCCGAGTTCCCCAGAATGAGATCTTCGACGGCCGCGGCCGTGGCTGCCGATTCAGCTCGCCAATCGCCGCCGGGTGGACACTCCACCTTCACCACATCGACTCCCGCTGATCGGGCTGCGTCCATCACCTCTGCCTCGACATCCGCCTGACTCTGAGGTGCGAGAACGACCGCCGCGCTGCCTTGGATCACCGCTGCTTTTTCCGTGGCGATTTCAACCGCTGTCTCGCCGAGCACGTCGGCGTGGTCGATGCCGATTCGGGTCACGACCACAACGCGATCTGGTCGTTCGAAGACGTTCGTGGCGTCGTAGCGTCCACCAATTCCGGCTTCCACCACGAGCATGTCGGCGTTCGCACGACGAGCGACAACCCATGACATCGCGGCAGTGGCGGCGAAGAAACTGGGCGGTCGACCGGTGATCGTCTCGACGCGCTCGGCGGCGGAAACGACATCTTCCGCCGCGCCCAAGACCAGGTCCCACTCCGGGAGTTCTCCACCAAGGAGAAATCGTTCTCTCACGTCGTAGACATGGGGAGACATGTGAGTGCCAACGATCATCGAGCGATTGGTGAACCGCTTCGTGAGGAGGTGGGCGATCGTTCCCTTGCCGGCTGTGCCCACGATGTGAACCGCCGGAGCAAAGTTCTGCGGATTGTCGAGGACGTCGAAGAAGGCGCGAGCATGGTTGAGGCCGGCAGCGCCACGGGGTGGACGAGATCCCGCCAGACGGTCGAGCCAAGCCGTGAACAATTCCTGATCGATTGAGGGTCTGGACATGTGGGCGGTTGCGATGGTCCTGTGGAACGATGCACGCCGAGAGTACGCCAAGATTTGCAGTATTGGCCTCGGGCCGTCGGCCCTCTCGACGATAGTGTTATTCCGGCATGTGGAACCGTTCCGCCATGCAAAACCGAGGCGGCTGCGCCGCTGTGGAGACCACCATGAAAGTACTTCTCGCAGATCGCCTGCCAGACGAAGCCGTCGAGCGCCTTAAGGTCGCCGGCGACGATGTTGTGGTCAAGGCCGATCTCGATGGCGACACTCTGGCCGGCCACATCGCAGAGGCAGAAGTCTTGGTTGTTCGTTCCACGAAGGTCACAGCAGCTGCCCTCGACGCCGCCGAACATCTCGGTCTGATCGTTCGAGCGGGTGCCGGCACCAACACCATCGATTGTGACCGCGCCGCGGAAAGAGGCGTCTTCGTCTGCAACGTGCCCGGCAAGAATGCGCTCGCCGTGGCAGAACTTACTCTTGGACTCATGATCAGCGTCGACCGTCACATCGCCGATGCCACTGCCGATGCCCGCAACGGCGTCTGGAACAAGAAGGCCTATTCCAGTGCCATGGGGCTCTACGGCCGCACACTCGCCATCATCGGCCTCGGAGACATAGGTATAGCCGTGGCCGAGAGGGCCAACGGGTTTGGCATGAATGTCACTGCCTTGGCGAAACCGGGCCGTTCAGAGTCAACATTGCAGCGGGCGGAAGCAGCCGGCGTCACCTTCGTCGACACGCTCGACAACCTGTTGTCAGGGGCCGACATCGTCACACTGCACCTGCCGGGGGCGGAATCCACCAAGGGCACGGTCGACAAGTCATTCCTCGACACGATGCGCGACGGGGCCATTCTCATCAACACGTCACGGGGCAATGTGGTCGATGAGGATGCGTTGATGGACGCCATCGACAACCGCGGCATGGCCGCGGGCCTCGACGTCTTTGCCGATGAGCCTGCCGGAGGGTCCGCCCGATTCGAATCGGCCCTCGCCGCGCACCCTCGAGTCGTCGCGACCCATCACGTCGGCGCCTCAACTGCGCAAGCACAGGCAGCCGTGGCCGACGGCACGATCGACGCGATCAACGCCTACCGTCGCGGCGAAGTCGCCAACTGCGTCAACCTCGAGGATGTTCCTCCGCGGGCGGCGACGCTCACAATCCGACACCTCGACAGGGTCGGTGTGTTGGCAGCCGTCCTCGACGTGCTCCGGCACGCTCACCTCAACATTTCCAACATGCAGAATCGTGTGTTTGCCGGCTCAACGGCTGCAGTTGCCACAATCGATGTGGACCATGCGGTGTCGGACCAGACGGTGGAGGCGATCCGAGCCATCGCTGACGTGATCCAGACTTCGGTCACCGAGTCATGAAAGATCGACAACTCATCACCCCATTCTCGGGCTGGCTGGTCAGACCCGAGTGGGCCGAACGCGTCGTTGCGGGCGCGTACGACGCCAAGACGCCGCGGCAAAGGCGAGCGATCGTTGAATCAAATCCCTACAGCTACTTCGGCGTCACTCGTTCGCGGGAGGATGCTCCATTGGGAGAGAATCCATCAGACGACGACCTGCTCGCCATAGGTGCCGCCACCCTCACACACATCCTCGATGCCGAAGCATTCGCCCCAACCGGTCATTCCACGTTTTACGTCTACCGGCTGACCTACCACGAGCATTCGCAGACCGGATTGGTTGGTGCGCTCGACATCGACGGATTGTTCGATGGCCGAGTCCTCACCCACGAGAAAGTGCGCCAAGAGCGCGCCGATCTGCTCGGACGTCACCTGGCTGTGGTCGGGGCTACCTCGTCTCCGATCGCTCTCACCCACAGGGCCAACCCTGAACTTCAGGACCTAATGCACCGGATCTCCAACGGCCGACCGGCTCTGGATCATGTGGTTGAAGGTGTTCGCCACCAGGTGTGGGTGATGACAGATGCCGACACGTCAACCGCATCGTCACTGCTGACCGACGACCCGCTGTTTGTAACCGATGGCCATCATCGATCGGCAGCGGCCGTGGCGGCCCGCGCCACACACTCTGACGACCCTGCATTCGCACGCACGCTGGCAGTTGTGTTTCCCGACATTGAGCTTCGGGTCGAGGCGTTTCACAGGCGCTCGCGCAACCCCCGCCTCAATACCCCCGAGGCGCTGGTCGAAGCGCTGCAGACCGTTGGCTCAGTAACAGAAGTCGCAAATGCGAGCGAAGCCGAGCCTTCGGAACAAGGCGAAATCGGTGTCTACTCCGGTGGCCGATGGTGGAAGCTCGTACTCAGCCACGGCACCCATCCCTCAGCTCTTGATTCACTCGATGTGGAGCGTCTCCGCCGCGAGGTGATCAGCGATGTTATGGGGGTCGACGAACTCGCCGAACGAGGCGCAGTCGACTATGTGCCGGCCCCGTCGGGCGTGGACGAACTGGCCGGCAGATGCGACACCGACGGAGCGGTTGGATTCCTGGTCTATCCCACTGATATCGGTGATCTAATGGCCGTCGCCGAAGCCGGTGATCTCATGCCCCCGAAATCGTCATACTTCGCGCCGAAACCACGTTCGGGAATATTTCTTCGCGTGCTCGGCTGCGGAGCGACGAGCCACCTTCCGCCGTCCTAGATCACTCCTTGGAGGCGTGCCGCCGACAGAGTGTTTTCCATGAGGCAGCCAATGGTCATCGGCCCGGTGCCGCCGGGCATGGGCGTGATGGCTCCGGCCACCTTCTCGACGCTGTCGAAATCGACGTCTCCTGCTATTCCAGCCTCCGTGCGCGAAATGCCGACGTCGAACACCGCAGCGCCCGGTCTCACAAAATCGGCAGTGACCAAACCGGCCATGCCTGCCGCCGCAACGATGATGTCGGCCTCCCGACATTGGGCGGCGAGATCTGCGGTTCGACTGTGAGCGAGAGTCGGGGTGGCGTCAACCCCTTTGCGGCCCAGAAGTAGAACTTGGGGCAAACCGACAAGCGTCGAGCGGCCGATCACAACCGCGCGCTTGGCGCTGGTGGCAACGCCATACCGTTCGAGCAGACGCATAACCCCCAGTGGGGTGCACGGAACCAGCCCGGGCCGACCCCGCAAGAGCCTTCCCATCGACCGTTCGGTGAGACCATCGACGTCCTTTTCGGGCGGAATCAAATCGAGGACTCGCTCAGCGTCGAGACCGTCGGGAAGCGGCAACTGCACCAGGATTCCGTTGACGGACGTGTCGGCAGCAAGATCTCGTACCGCCGATTCGACATCTTCCTGGGTTGAGTCTGCGTCGAGCTCCACGTGCCTGGAGACCATGCCGGACTCCTCGGCCTTGCGTCGCTTGTTTCGCACGTATATCTGACTCGGCTTGTCGACCCCCACCAGCACGGTCGCAAGGGTGATGACGGGATTGCCGAGGCTCTCTATCTCGGATCTCAAACGGGCGACTATTTCGTCGCGCAGTTTCTTGCCGTCCATGAGCACTGCCCCGCCCGGCGTGCGTTCAAAATCATCGGTTGCTGTCACGCTTGGCAACCTACCGGCTTCCCTTCCTGACGTGGCCGATCTACGGTGCCCGCCAACCGCGATCGAGGGCCGACATGACCAACGACATCACCTCGCCGACGGCTGCCGGTCCCTTGCAGGGCATCCGCATCGTCGACCTTACGCAGATCATTGCCGGACCGCTGACGACCCAGCTCCTCGCGGAGCAAGGCGCAACCGTGGTCAAGGTTGAGCCCCTCACGGGAGATCTGTTGAGGGCCGGCCGCACTGCCGGATTCGGTGCCAACTACGCCAACAACAATCGAGGCAAGAGATCACTCGCCATCGATGTCAAACTCGAAGCCGGCCGCAAGATAGTCCTCGATCTGGCTCGCACGGCCGACGTGTTCGTCGAGAACTTCCGTCCCGGCGTTTGCGACAGGCTCGGGATCGGGGAGGCGGATATTCGCTCGGTGTCGCCCGACATCATTCACGTCTCCATCAACGGATTCGGCTCCACAGGTCCCTACGCCGACCGACCGGCCCTCGATCCCGTGATCCAGGCCTACACCGGCATGGTGGCGGGCCAGATGAGCGATGTTTCCCCTTCGCCTGATTTCGTCAGAACGATGGTGGCCGACAAGACCACCGCGTACACCGCGGCGCAGGCAATCACAGCAGCTCTTTACGCGCGGGACCATGGCGCAGGTGGCCAGCACGTTGAGGTTCCGATGCTTGACGCCACCCTTGCCTGGTTCTGGGTCGACGGCATGTCTGACCACACGGAAGCGAGCAAGACCTCAGCGCGAGGGCGAGTGGTCGACGGCTACCGGCTGGTCGACACATCCGATGGGCACGTCGTGTATTACACCGCCTCCAACTCTCAATTGACCGGACTTCTGCAAGCCCTCAATCGATCGGATCTGGTTGCAGACGGTCGCTACAACAATCTGCGATCGCTGGCGCGAAACCCCGAGTTCCGCGCACTGGTCGACCGCGCGATCACGGCTGGATTCGCCGCGCTCACAACCGAGGATGCCGTCGATCGTCTTGCCGGTGAAGCCGTCCCGTGCGGCCCGATACTTGAGCGTGGCGAGGTCGCCTCCGATCCCCAGGTCGTGCACAACGGGTGTCTTGTGGAGTGGGATCACCCGGTGGCGGGGCGACTACGCCAGCCCGCTCCTCCTGTGCGATTCGGCGCAACTCCGACTGCGTTGCGCCGGGAGATCGATGAGTTGGGTGCCAGCACGGTCGACATTCTGATCGAGTTGGGACGCAACGACGACCAGATTGCCGATCTCAGGTCAGACGGTGTGATCGCGTCCTGAAATCGGCGATCGTAAAGCGCGGTGAACCCGCCTAGCCTTGAGCGGTGACCGGACGTTCGGCGGCAGCCCCCACAGTCGACAATTCGCAAGTCCCAGCCCGCTCTCTCTATCGCTGGCAGCACGCCGCTCTCGAGGCATGGCACGCTTGCGGTCGGCGCGGTGTCATCGAGGCTGTTACCGGATCCGGGAAAACCGACGTCGCAATCTCGGCGATAATTGATGCCGTCGATCGCGGCTTGTTCGTATTGGTCATCGTGCCATCCAGGGTGCTGATGGAGCAGTGGATGGAACGTCTGTCGGCATCGATGCCCGACAACGAGATCGGCCGTCTCGGCGACGGTTTCCGCAGCCGCCCGATCGATTGTGACGTGTTGATTACCACCCGCCATTCGGCGGCCGCGCGCGTTCCATTGCCCCCCGGCGAAAGAGGCGGCCTCCTGATTGCCGACGAATGCCACGGGTTCGGCGGGGCAATCCTGCGCAAGTCGCTTCTTCCCGAATACACCGAACGTCTCGGGCTCACGGCCACGCTGCAGCGCTCCGACGACGCCGTCGAAACGATCCTGCTGCCGTACTTTGGCGGCATTTGCTACCGCTACGGATTCGTTGAGGCCATCGCCGACGGAGTGTGCGCCCGGCCTCGAATCGCATTCGTAGCCGTACCCCTCACCCGCGAGGAGCGCGACGAATACAACGCCACAGAGGCCAAGATCATCGACTCGCGTCGGATTCTCAGATCGATTCCCGGAGTGCCCCACACCCCGTTTGGGGCTTTTCTCGCGGCGGTGGCTCACCTGGCCGAGAAGGATGCCGGTGAGGGCGGATCTGCCGCCAACGACTATCTGGCAGCGCTGGGGGCGCGCCGCGAGATAGTTGCAGCGAGCTCGGCGAAGTACGAAACGTTGGGCAAGTTCGCGCCTGTCATCAAGTCTGCCAACGGCACGTTGCTGTTCACCGAGACGGTTCGAGCTGCCAACCATGCCATCGTCAGGCTCGACCCCCATATCGAGATCGAGATCATCACCGGTGGAACAGGTCGCCGGGATAGAGGCGCGATTCTCGACGATTTACGCGACGGCACTCTCGACGCTGTGGCCGCTCCGAGGGTTCTTGATGAGGGTGTCGATGTGCCCAATGCCAATCTCGGCGTTGTGGTCAGTGCCTCTCGCACCCGCCGTCAGATGATCCAGAGAATGGGCCGGATACTCCGTCGCAAGCCGAAGGGCAGCGGTGCTCGTTTCGTGATTCTTTTCTCGGCCGACACACTCGAAGATCCTCGGCTCACCGATGGCAGAGATGGCTTTCTGGAAGAGATTGAAGACATCGCCGAATCGACGCGGATTTTCCGGCCGAATGAGACCGCTGCGTTGTCGAAGTTTCTCGACTATCACGGCCCCGACGAGGTCACTGTGCCTCAGACGGTCGGCGGATTCACCGCTCCCACGATTTCGCCAAAGGAGCTGGCCAAACAGTGGACCGGAACCGAGTACCTGGAGATCGAGGCTCCTGAGCTTCCAGAGATCGCCAAGCCGAAGGTCGTCAAGAAGAAGCCCAGATTGTCCACCGGTGAGCATCCCGTTTCGTTGCAGATGCGCGGGAAAGCGTGGGTTCTTTGTTGCACGGGATGCGGCGCGACGTCGGAGCCCAGACCGTTCAAGTGGCAGGCCCTCGACGACACCGTCGACTGCCAGTGTGTTCGTTAAAATTTCGCCGGCATTGGCCGATATGAAACCGTATGGCCGCAACGAGATCCGAGGCATTCGAATGGCGTCTGCGGGCCTATCCGAGAGCGCTCATTTTGCTGGCGTGCTTGGCGATGGGGGCCATCCTCATCACAGCCGACGGATCGGGCTCACCTTCAGGTAGTCCCGCCGGTGGGGATTTTCCTGCGTTCTTCAACGCCGGGCGAGCCGTCCTCGATGGTCTCGACTCAGCCGATCTCTACAACCCGGATGCGCAGCGGGCCCGACAGATCGAGTTGGTGGGGCCGGATGCGAATTTCCTGCCGTTCGCATACCCGCCGCAAGTAGCTCTGGCGTATGCGCCACTTTCGATGCTGCCGTATCGAATGGCGAACTTCGCCAATTTCTTGCTGATGATGACGGCGCTTGCTGTTGCTCTCAGGGTTGTTCGACCAATGGTGCCGGCGGTGGACGATCACTTTGAGTTGAGCGTCATGCTTGCGCTTGCGTTCGGACCGTTGATTTTCGCGACTGTCATCGGCCAGAACGTGGCATTCACGATTCTGTTGTTGGCTCTGATTTGGCGGAGCCTGGTCGACGACAACGAGGTCGCTGCCGGCGTTGCTGTAGCGGTGATGATGTTTCGGCCCCAATACGGGTTACCGATATTGGGGTTGCTGTTGCTGGGCCGTCACTTCAGGGCTGTTGGCGCGGCTTTGGCATCGGGCGGATTGATCGGTCTTGCCAACACGGTCGTATTTGGTTTGGGGTGGATATCGGACTGGCTGTCATCGGCATCCAGTTTCGTGTCGGGCGACGGCACCGAACGTGCCTCCTTCCTGGCAAGTCCGTACGGATTCTTCCAATCCATTTTCGGTGTCGACTCATCTCTCGCCGCCATTGCCGCGGTTCTCGTTTTCGTCGCCGCCACGGGCGTCATGGCGTGGCTGTGGTGGGACCACCGAGCATCGCTCGACGTATTGATCGCAACGACCGCTCCCGGGCTGGTTCTCGTGAGCATGCACAGTGCGGTTTACGACACTTCCCTGCTGCTGTTTCCGGTGCTCGTACTGATCAACCGTGGCTGGTCGAAGGCGAAGCTGATTCCCGCGTTGCTGGCTGTGGGGATGATCAGGCCCATCTATGACCCCGGCTTTTCAACCGTGGCTCCCGTGATCATGGTCTTGTTCGTCATCATGACCGGTATCGCCCTATCCGAACGCCGCACTCCCACCCCTCCCCCCTCCCGTTTTTGTGAGTCCAAAGTGCTGCTATAGCAGCACTTTGGACTCACAAAAACCGATTCGATGTTTTTGTGAACCTCAGGTGCTGCTATAACGCGCGTTACGGTTCACAAAAACCTGGGAGGGGGGGGTAGTTGACGCACCTGCGAGTGGTCCTCGGTGATATCACGACGATCGAGGTCGACGCGGTGGTCAACGCCGCCAATTCGTCGTTGATGGGCGGTGGTGGAGTCGACGGAGCCATACACAGCGCCGGTGGACCGGAGATTCTCGCCGAGTGTCGACAGTTGGTGACCGATCGCGGCGAGGGTTGCCCGCCGGGTGACGCTGTCGTCACCGGTGCGGGACGGCTCCCCGCTCGTTGGGTGATTCACACCGTGGGCCCGATCTGGAATGCCGAGCGAGCTGCCGAACACGATCTCACACTCGCGTCGGCCTACCGTCGATCACTCGAGGAGGCCGACCGAGTCGGGGCGCGGTCCGTGGCGTTCCCCAACATCAGCACCGGCGTCTACGGGTTCCCTAAGCCTCGTGCCGCGAAGATCGCATACGCAACGGTGAACGAGTATGTGGGTGGCGGAACCGACGTGGATTCGATCGTGTTCGTCTGCTTTGGACAGGAGAATTTCGACCTCTACATCGCCCTGGGTTGCGAGTCATGAGTGGCTCCCGCGGTGCGCTGCACCGCCTGAAGGGCCGCCTCGTCCACCGAATATGGGGGCGAATAAGAACGTACGGCGCGATCCACCCCGGCTCCTACCGCGCCGACAAGTTCGGTTACCTCGGCGAAGGAAGCATCATCGCCTTCCCGCCCACTGCGATCGACGGCGAGGGCTCCATCCACATCGGCGCCGGCACGCTGGTCACCTCGTGGGCCACCCTGGCTGCCGGGTACGTTCCCGGCGACCCGGCCACTCCCCCACGCGCTCTGGTCATTGGCGAGCGCTGCGTGATCGGCCTGCGATCAGGAATCGTTGCCCACGAAAGCGTCGAACTCGGCAACGACGTTTGGCTCGGCCAAGACGTCTTCATCACCGATGGCAACCACGGCTACGACGACCTCGACGCGCCGATCGGCTCACAGAAGGGGTCGGTGGAGCCAGTCTCGATCGGTGACAATTCATGGATCGGCCACGGGGCGATCATCCTCGCCGGCTCACGTATCGGACGGAACGCAATCGTTGCCGCCGGGGCGGTGGTACGCGGCGAAGTTCCCGACTACTCGATAGCGGCAGGCGTTCCCGCGAAGATTGTGCGTCAGTTCGGACCGGACGGTGTGAGCGGACCGAAGTCCGGCCCTGGCTGATCAGCGGTGATCGTTGAGGCTCACCAGCCATCCGCCGAACAGGGCGACAAGAACTCCGCCCACCTGGATGGCTTCGACCGACTCGTCGAGCGCCACCACTCCGAGCACGAGCGCCATGATCGGCACGACGTAGCCGATGATCGACCCGCGAGACGCGCCGACTCGGCCCATGAATGTGATGAGCATGGCTCTGCCCAATCCGGTGCCGAGGACCCCAAGGATCGCCAAGGCGACAAGAGAATCGGCCCGCCAATCGATATCGCTCACGGACGGTGCGGCGACTGGTATCAGCAACACGGTCCCGACTGCCAGGGCCCACATGGCGACCGAAATGGCGCCGTATTTCTGTTGCAACGGCACATAGAGATTGGCCGACAATCCGTAGCCGCCCACTGCAAGCAACACGAAAAGAATCCCGGTTGGCTCGGCCGTGGCATCGCCCAGCGCCGGCGACACCAACAGCGCGACGCCCGCCATGCCGACGAACAGGCCCAGGATTCGACGACGTCCAGGAACCGTCCGGGTGAGAATGGCCGCTACGGCCACCGTGGCCATGGGAACCGAACTGATGAGCATTCCGGTGAGCGCCGATGAGATCCGTTCCTCGGCCATGGCGAAGAGCAGAGCCGGTCCACCCTGACCGGCAATACCCACGATGAGGAAGCGCGGCCAGTCGCTGCGATCGACGCGTCGGCGAGACGACGGCACCATGGCGAGCGCGCCACAGCCGAGTGCAACTCGTCCGACCGCCACCACGGGTGCCGGGAATCCTCGCAAAGACATCGAGATCCACAGGAACGCCGAGCCGAATATTGCGGCGTTGGTGAGCATCCAAAGCCAATGGCGTGCGGTGAACTCGCGGTCGTCGGATCCTGCATTCGTCGTAAGGATTCGTCGCGGTGCGGGCTCCGGCATCAGAGCAGGCTCACCAGATCTCGAAGGCTTGTCAAGCCGCCATGACCTTGTCCCCTACTCACGCTCGACCCACCGGCTTACATTCGACTGAGACCCACCGGAACTTTTCGGTGCGGGGCAGTTCCAGAGTCAGGTAGTGCCATTATGTCACCGACGATTTCCCCTCCTGTCGCCGAGACCAACGATCCCATCACGATGCAATCCACTGAAGAGTCCACACGAGAAGACTCCAAGTCGGGCCGCCGCTGGTGGGCTTACAAGCGCACTTGGTTTCTGGGACTGCCCCTATTTCTCATACTGGCGCTCGTGGTCCTGTTCATCTGGGGCGAGCTGCAGCCGCGGCCGCCGGGGTTTGCCCCCACCGACCCCGAAGCCGGAGCGATCATCACCGATCAGTGGGCCCAGTTCACCGTGGACGTCGACACTGGCAGCGACTACGCCTTGTTCAATCTCAACGAGGGTCGCCTCGTCGATGGCGATTTCACCACCCCCGGCTGGGACCTCGCTTTCCGCAAGACCACGATCCTCACCAATTCCGGCACTACAAACCCGTCCGGCCCCGGAGGTGCGATCGATCTGGGTGAGGTGTCGCTTATAGATGCGGTTGTGCCCGATCCGGCACCTTTCGTAACCGACGGTATGGGAGGCGAGGACGGCGACAAGCCGGTCAACTCCGAACTCAAGCACTGGTACAGCTACGACTTC
>CAZHMP010000067.1:0-3854 GCA_964533595.1 uncultured Acidimicrobiales bacterium
GCCGATCGTAGCGTCGCCAATGCGACTCAACGGCCTCCGAGCAACTCGATTCGGTCACATATTCTCACCATGGCATCTGCCTGATTGAGAGAGTAGAGGTGGATTCCGGGCGCTCCGCCGTCGAGCAGCGCATCAATCATCTCGGTTGTGGCATCGATCGCCATGTTGATCCGATCATCAGCGCTCGTGGCTGATTCGAGTCTCACCCACAAGTCGTGAGGGGTGTCGGTGCCGTTGAGATCGGCGAATCGCTTGACCGATTCAAGATTGAGAACCGGAATTACGCCCGGAATCACCGGTTTGACACATCCCAGTGATGCCAATTCGTCGATAAGACGAAAATAGTGGTCGGGATCGAAAAAGAATTGGGTGATGGCAAAGTCGGCGAGCGCGAGTTTTTCGGCCAAATGGCGTCGATCACTCCCTCTTGACTCCGACCGTGGGTGGACCTCGGGAAATGCCGCAACTCCAATACACATGTCCGTGCGCTCGCGCACCACCTCTATCAGTTCGATCGCATAGTGGAAATCGCTTGGGTTGGGGCTGCCATCGGCCGGCGGATCGCCGGCTAGAGCGAGCACATTGGTGACACCCTCGTCGTGGTAGTCGTCAACCAGGTCGTAAATCTCGGCGTAGGAGTGGCCCGCACAGGTGAGATGGGGCATGGCCGGAAAATCACGGTGAAGACACAGTTCGACGACCGTGTCACGAGTTGTCTCGCGTGTGGTCCCACCTGCGCCGTAGGTGATCGAGACAAAGTCCGGGTTGAGCTTCTCGAGTGAGTCGACGGTGGAGCGCAGATGCTCAGCTCCGGCAACTGACTTCGGCGGGAAGAATTCGAATGACAGCGTGGTGCGCTCGTCGATGAGTTCCCGAATCGCAGTCACGGCTCGACGATACGGTTTAGCCCCAGGCCCAAGATCGACATATCAACGACCAGCCGGGGTGATTCACCGCGTCTCAATCGGAGGCGAGCAGCTCGTTGGCATCGTCCAGCGCCGCCTGTAGATCGGATTCGATCCGCTTGCTCAACTCATGCATGGCGGGTCGGCTCATTCGACCCTTCGCCACCCTGATCGGTTCACCAACCACCACGGCCACCGAGGATCGATGGATGAATTTGGCCCCGGGAGGCATTGCTCCCTCGGTGCCTGCCACCCCCACCGGAACAACCGGTGCGCCCGTCTTGGACGCCAAGTAGGCCGTACCGTCGAAGACGGTCGACACCTTCGGGCCGGTCTGCCGCGTGCCTTCCGGGAAGACGATCATCGCCTCGCCACGGTCAAGAAGATCTCGAGCCGATTTCATGGCGTCGCGATCGGCCTCACCGCGTCGAATGGGAATGGCACCCAGGGCGGCCACAACCCAGGCGGCCAAAGGGTTGACAAACAGCGACTGTTTTCCCAAGGCCCTCATTCGACGGTGGCCAACACCGGCGATGATCGGCGCGTCGAGATTCGACCTGTGAACCGGTGCAATGATCACCGGACCGCCGAGATCAAGATTGTGGCCACCGACGGATTGGACCTTCAGCCACGGAAAAATGAAAAGCCGAATCATCCTTCGGACGAATCTGAAGAACCACAGAGATGATCTACGGGAACCGATCCGCAGGGCCCATTCTCGACTCTTGGGTTGCTTGTCGCTCATGGATCAGTGAAGGAAGTGCCGCTCGCCGGTGAACAGCATCGACACGCCTCGGTCGTTGGCGGCCGCGATGGTCTTTTCATCACCGATCGACCCACCAGGCTGGACAATCAAGCTCACGCCCGCGTCCGCCGCGGCATGGATGCCGTCGGCGAACGGATAGAAGGCGTCGCTGGCACAGACCCCGCCCGCGGCGCGGCCATCGGCTTTCGCGGCGGCAATCTGACCAGCCTCCACGCGGTTTTGTTGCCCGGCACCTATCCCCCAGGCAACGCGGTCCTTGGCCAACACAATGGCGTTGGAGGTGACGTGGCCACATACGCGCCATGCGAATACCGCATCCAACATCTCGGAGTCGGTCGGCGTGCGATCTGTGACCACCTTCCAGTCGGAGGGTCCCGCCACGAAACCATGAGCATTTTGAGCGAGGAATCCCCCACCGATTTGTCGAATTTCCACCGATCTCACCGACGGCAGCGCTCCGGCTCTGAGGATTCGAGTGTTCTTGCGTTTCGAAACGAGCCGCTCGACAACCCCGTCGGCGTAGTCGAGAGCGATGACAACATCTGCCTGAGCTGCCGCCTCCATTGCTTCGACGGTGTTGAGATCGATCGTCTGGTTGGTGGCCACAATCCCACCGAATGCGCTTCGAGGATCACAGGCGAACGCCTTCGAGTAAGCCTCGGCAAGGGTTGGAGCGACGCAGCAACCACACGGGTTGGCGTGCTTCATGATGGCAACGGTGGGTTCGACACCGAGATCGTGTGCCAACCGCCAGGCGGCATCTGCGTCAAAAATGTTGAGGTAGCTGAGGGGTACCCCCGAAAGCTGCTCTATGTCGTCCCACATGCTCGGTGACCCGGCCACTCGGTAGAGCGCACCAGCTTGATGCGGGTTTTCGCCGTAACGAAGTTGTCTGGTGCGTTCGAGGGTGAGGTGAATAGTGGGTGCCAACGTCTCGGGTTGTGCCTCGGTCTCATCGAGCCAGGCGACGATTGCTGCGTCGTAGGCGGCCGTGTGCGCGAAGGCAGCTCGAGCCAGTCGACGTCTCGTTGCATCGGATAGCCAGCCGTTCTCGCCAAGCTCCGCGAGAACGTGTTGGTACTCGCCGGGGTCAACCACGACACCTACGTGGGCATGATTCTTGGCCGCAGCCCGCACCATCGTGGGTCCGCCAATGTCGATCATCTCTATTCCCGGATCGGATGTGAACGGGTACAGATTCCCGACCACGAGGTCTATCGGCTCGATGTCGTTGGCGGCCAGATCGGCCACATGCTCCGGATTGCTGCGGTCGGCGAGTATTCCGCCATGGATCCTCGGATGGAGCGTGACCACACGATGACCGAGCATGATTGGCGACCCGGTGTGGTCGGCCACATCTGTGACCGGCACTCCCGATTCCGAGATCCTTGCCGCGGTCCCCCCGCTGGATATGAGTAGCCAGCCAAGGTCGTGGAGCCCCTTCGCCAACTCCACGATTCCGGATTTGTCATACACGGAGAGAAGCGCGATTCGTTGCTCTGACATTGCGGCGAACCTAGCAGCCGAGGAGGCCCGATCGAATCCTCGGGACTCCAACCCTGCCCGGTCGACCCGTGTGGGTTACCGTTGTCACAGTCGATAGGCCAATTTGGAGGCTTCCATGAAACAAGACATCAAGCCGAGCACGATCATGCTCCTCGCCGGCGGGGCAGTGTTGTTCATCTCAACGTTCCTCGACTGGCTCTCAGTCGGTCCATTCTCTCAGAGCGGATGGTCCACGGACGCCTACGGCCTCACCGGAATATTCGTGGCGATCATCGGCCTTGCCGTTGCCGGCGGCACCGCCGCCACCACATTCGCAAATGTTTCGCTGCCCGACGAGATTCTTGGATTCACTCGCGATCAGGTCTACTGCGTGCTCGGCCTGTCGGCCTTCTTGATCACTTTCGGACTTCAATTCGGTAACTCCACCGGGATCGGCATCTTGATTGGATGGCTCGCGTCAGCCGCAGTGGTCGCCGGGGCCTTCATCGACATGCAGGCATCGGGGTCCGGCTCAGCGCCCGCAGCCCCGCCGAGCCAGTTCTGACCCGAGTTTCCTTCACGGCAAACCCGCAAGCGGGTTGCCGTTGAATTCACTCACCGGTTCTCAGCGGGTGGTGTCATTCGAGCGCTGGATCAACACAGCCCTTGGTGCCACCACCCGACCCGGCCGGGGTGAC
>CAZHMP010000067.1:3954-14590 GCA_964533595.1 uncultured Acidimicrobiales bacterium
ACAACATCTGAACGAAGCGGTGGCAGGCGGTCGGCAAAGGACAGCGTTGTCGAAACCGCGACAGTGCTGGTGGTGGGTGCGACCGATGAATCGGACGCGGTATCCGAAACCGAAGTCGGGGCGGGCTGCTCAGGCGATGGAACGGCTGCAGTTGACGACGATCCCGAACATGACGTCGCCATCACCGCCGACACCACCAACCAACCCACGTAGGTGACCACCCGATGTCTCACGGAGAAAGGTTGCCACGCATGTGGACCAACATTGGGTCAGCGAAAAACCGGGTCGACACAGTTGGTGGTGAATCCAGCTCCGGACGGCCCATATCCCCTGAAGATCGGATTCTCGGTGAAGCCGCTCCCCGGATCAGGGGAGTTCGCCCATCTGTCGAACGCCGTAGCGATCGCCGAGGCAACGGCATCTTGAGCTTCGGGCATCGCCATCAGCTCAGCCTCTTGGCGATTCGACACGTAGGCGAGCTCAGCCAGCACGCTCGTGACCTCTCCGGGCCGGCGCAGCACTCCGTAGTAGTCGGTGCCTTGGCGATTTGGACGGGACATGGCGCCGGCATCTGACAGCGACACCCATCGCACGTCGTAGCCGGAAAGGACCGAGGTTGTCTCCTCGTAGAGCAGCCCAGACAAGCGGCGGGACTCGGGATTGTCGATCTGGAAGTACATTTCGGTGCCCGGCCCGCTGCTCCTGGCGGAGGTACCCGCATTCAGATGTATGGAAATGAAAGCCTCGGGGCGGAGTGCACGAGCGATCTCGGCACGGGTAACGATCGGCACCCGCACATCTGAGTCTCGCGTGAGCAATACCGTGTGGCCGCCTTCACGTAGAGCATCGGCAACTCGTTGGGAGATCTGCAGATTGAGCTCGGCTTCGGTCGTTCCTCCGGGGCTGGTCGCTCCCGGCTCGGTGGGGCCGCCGTGTCCCGGGTCGATCACGACATCGACGTGCTCCACGTAGCTGCCGTTGCTTATGTCGGCCTCGTTGGCGCATGGCGTCCACACCCGCCAACCACCTGCCACACCACCGAGAACGGGAAGGACCCAACCTGTTTCGGTGACAACTACTCCGTTCGATTGGCCGTTGACGGGAACGCCCTCTTCGTCATACACCAACGGTTCTGGCGGGGCGAGTGTCGTCGTTGTTGTTGTCGTCGTGGAGGTTGTGGTTGTCGTCGTGGTGGCGCGTCCGGTGGTGGACGTCACTTCGACCGAGGTCGATGTGGCCACGGCCGCGCTCGGATCATCTCGATTGCCATCGTCGGAACATGCCGCGCTGAGCAAGCTCAGCGCCACTACCCATGAGAGGGCACGTGGTGAAATCAGAGACCAGCCACAATCTCGGCCATCAGCTCGCCGGCCTCGGTGGGGTTGTTCCCCACCCTCACGCCGGCGTCGGCCAAGACTTCCATCTTGGCAGCTGCAGTGCCCTTGCCGCCCGACACGATGGCTCCTGCATGGCCCATCTTCTTCCCGGGAGGTGCGGTAACGCCGGCGATGTAGCTCGACACCGGCTTGGTCATCTTGTTCTTGATGAATTCCGCTGCCTCTTCCTCCGCTGAGCCACCGATCTCGCCGATCATCATGACAGCTTTGGTGTCGGGATCGGCTTCGAATGCGGCCAGACAATCGATGAATGAGGTGCCGGGCACAGGGTCGCCGCCGATACCAACGCATGTGGTGACGCCGATGTCCTTCTGCTTCAGCTCGTAGAGAGCCTGGTAGGTGAGGGTGCCGGACCGGCTGACGATGCCCACCGGACCACCCGCCTTGGCGATGTGACCGGCGGTGATACCGATATTGCACTTACCCGGGCTGATGATCCCAGGGCAATTGGGACCGAGCAGCTGCACATTCGGGAAGTCGCGCTTCAACTTGTTGAAGAACCACGCTTCGTCCTGGGCGGGCACGCCCTCGGTGATGGCCACGATCAACTCGATGCCACCCTCTGCTGCCTCCATGACCGCGCCCTTCACGCCGGCGGCAGGTATGAAGATGCAGCTTGCGGTGGCGCCGGTGGCGGACACGGCCTCGGCGACACTCGCGAATATCGGCACACCGTTGACCTCGGTACCGGCCTTCTTCGGGTTGGTCCCGGCCACAACCTGCGTGCCGTACTCGGCGTTGAGACGGCCGTAGTAGCTGCCCTGCGAGCCGGTGAGGCCCTGGTAAACGACTTTGGTGTTCTCATCGACAAAGATGCTCATTCTGGTTCCTTGCTCCTCGTCGCTCGGTTACTTCGCCAGCTCGACCGCACGACGAGCGGCGCTGAGCATTGTGTCTTCCATCATCAGGGACTCACCGATCTTTGGTTCGAGAATCTTGCGACCCTCATCGGCATTGGTGCCGTCGAGTCGGATCACGATTGGCGAATCGATATCGACGCGTTTCATGGCCTCGATGATTCCCTCGGCCACCATGTCGCCGCGAGTGATGCCTCCGAAGATGTTGATGAAAATCGACTTCACCGACGGATCGTTGTTGATGACCTGCAGAGCGGCCGACATAACGTCGGCGTTGGCGCCTCCACCGATGTCGAGGAAGTTGGCGGCGTTGCCGCCGGCCTGATTCACCACATCGACCGTGCTCATGGCCAGTCCGGCGCCGTTGGCGATCACACCGACGGTGCCGTCGAGGCCGACATACTGCAGGCCGTGAGAGTGGGCCGCGGCCTCTCGTTCATCGCGAACCTGCGTGGCGTCGTACTGCTCATAGTCAGGGTGGCGGTATTCACTGTTGCCATCGAGGGTGACCTTGGCATCAAGCACGTGCACGTTGCCTTGTTCGGTGAGGATCAGCGGGTTGATCTCCACCAAGTCGGCGTCACCGTCGACGTAGGCGGTGTAGAGCTTCTGGAGAATGTCGACCGCGCCCTCAACGGCGGCGGCCGGAAGTGCGGCTGCTCCAACCCACTCGCGACACGCCTCTTCGGTGAGTCCGTCGACAGGGTCGATCCACACCTTGGCGATGGCATCGGGATTCTCGACGGCAACCGTCTCGATCTCAACGCCACCCTCCTTGGACAACATGCCGAGATGCTTCTTTGCCGAACGGTCGAGCGTGAAACTGGCGTAGTACTCCTCGGCGATGTCGGAGGCCTTCTCAATGAGAAGGCGCTTCACAACATGACCCTTGATGTCGAGACCGAGGATGTTGGAAGCGTGCTCTCGCACCGACTCGATGTTGGCGGCGAACTTGACCCCGCCGGCCTTGCCACGCCCTCCGGTGAGGACTTGTGCCTTCACCATCACCGGGGCTCCGAGGCGCTGGGCCGCGGCAACCGCCTCCTCGACGGTGAGTGCAACTTCGCCGGGCGAGACCGGCATGCCGTATTGGGCGAAGAACTCCTTGCCCTGATGTTCGAACAGATCCACCGGTATGGCCTCCAGGCTCGATTTCGCGGGGAACAGAGCGAACGCGAGCCAAAGCGACGGCTCGCGTGCACACAGGCGATACTAGGCACCGCCACGGCCCTAAACCTACATCGAGGAGATCCGAATGCCCGTCGCACGGGGACCGCACATCAACGCGCGCAGCGCCATCATCGTGGGCGTGGTGGGTGTGGTGATGGCGCTGTTGATGGGTGCCGCCATCATCTGGTTGGCCGGGTCGGGTAGCAACGTCAGGATTCAACTGGGCGACACCGATTTCGACGCCGGCTCGGCGTTCGCACAATCCGACGAAATCGCCGAAAACGGCCCGCTCTTGTTCTCCGATGTCGGTGGTGGCCGACGGGACATAATTCTCAATCACCTGGGGGACGACCCCAAGTCCGGTTGGTATTCCTTCGAAGCCCGGCCCGCGGATCAGCCGCGCGACTGCTTCTTCGTTTGGGATGTCGCCAACGCCGTGTTCGTGTTGACCACGACGAACGATTCGCTCACCTGTTCCGATGCCACGGTGGACGCCACCGGTGATGGAGTGTCGCAGTTCCCGGTGACGATCGACGACAACGGCTCGGTGCGGGTCGATATCAACCTTCTCTCACAGGACCAACAGGAGACCCCATGACAACCACCGAGCGTCTCTACATGCGCGACGCCCAAATTCAGAGTTTCAAGGCGAATGTGGTCGAGGTCGACCAAGAAGGACGGATCGCTCTCGACGCCACCGCTTTCTACCCAACCGGCGGTGGCCAACCTCACGACATCGGCACGATCTCCTGGGGCGGCTTCGTCGCAAATGTCACCGACGTGTCGGGTCGGGGACCTCTCGTGTGGCACACGATCGGCGACCAGGTTCCGGCCGTTGGCGAATCGGTCGAATGCCAGATCGACTGGCAGCGCCGACATCAGCTGATGAGAACCCATACGGCTCTGCACATACTTTGTGGAGTGATATGGAACGAGTGGGGCAAGCCGGTCACCGGCGGCAACATGGAACCGCTTTCGGCTCGAATGGATTTCGAATTCGACCCCCTACCCGAGGGGTTCGCCGCGCGAGTCACCGATCTCGTCAACGCTGAGATTGCCGCGGCACGCCCCATCGAAGTGTCGTTTCTTCCACGAGAAACCGCGCTTCTCGACGCCGACCTCATACGCACCAAGGTCAACCTCATACCCGAGTCCGTGAGCGAGATCCGGGTGGTCGACATTGTCGGTCTCGACAAGCAAGCCGATGGGGGCACGCACGTGATCTCGACCTCGGAGGTCGGTCGATTCGAGGTGGTCAAGACCCAATCGAAAGGCAAGGGCAACAAACGGCTACGAATTCAGCTTCACGATTCGTGAGCGGTCACCAATCCTGAGCGATCAGGAATCCTGAATGGCGGCTGCGGGCCGCCGGAGATGCTGTTTCAGACCTTTTCCAACGGGGCCCACGACAAAAGAAGGTGCTTCTCCCCAACCGTCGGGAAATTGATTCGGGCCTGAGCGTCTTCGCCGGTGCCCTTGATGTCGATCACCACGCCTTCGCCAAAGGTGGCATGTCGCACATCATCGCCCACCCTCAACCCAAGATTCTGGGCACCCGATGGGGACGGACGCTTCGCGCTCCGCACCGCTGATTCCACGATCCGCCGGCGCCCCGCGCCTGGCGCGGTGCGCTCAGACCTGGCGGAGCCGCGACGGCCACGCGAGCCAAGGATTCCCGATCCGCCGGCTTCCTCGATCAATTCCGACGGGATCTCTTCGATGAATCGGCTGGGAGGGTTGTATTGAGTGATGCCGTGGAGCATCCGGCTCCAGGCACTTGTGAGAACAAGTCGCTTCTCGGCTCGGGTGATTCCGACGTAGGCCAGCCTGCGCTCTTCCTCGAGTTCGTCGGGTTCGCCTAGAGAACGGATGTGGGGGAACACGCCGTCCTCCATTCCGACGATGAACACAACCGGATACTCGAGCCCTTTCGCGGCGTGAAGAGTCATGAGGGTGACCGTGGACTCGGAATCATCGAGATCATCCGTGTCGCTCAGAAGAGCCACGTGTTCCAAGAACTCGTCGATGGCGGCTGACTTGTCGTCGAACTCTTGCTCGGATTCGCGAGCCATGCCAACGAGCTCCGACAGGTTGTCTCGCCTGCCGTCGGCCTCCACTCCCCCGACTTCGTTGAGGGCATCGAGATATCCGGAACGTTGAAGAATCTCTTCGAGCAGCGACGCCGGTCCCAGATCGAGGCGACGAAGCTCGTCAGACATTTCCAGGAATCGGGTTATCCCGGTGGAAGCCCGCCCGGAAACGCCCGCTTCTTCGAAGTGGCGCAGCCCCTCGTGGAAGGTGGTGCCGTTGGCCAGGGCCCATTGGTCGATGCGGGCAATTGACGAGTCGCCCACGCCACGTTTCGGGACGTTGATCACCCGCTTCAGGCTGACCTCATCGGAGGGATTGACGATTGATCGCATGTAGGCGATCGCATCGCGTATCTCACGTCGATCGTAGAAACGGGTGCCGCCGACCACCTTGTAGGGGATGCCGACGCGCATGAGGTATTCCTCGAGCACCCGAGACTGGCTGTTGGTGCGGTAGAACACCGCCATCTCGCCCCACAACATCTGATGCTCGTCGTGAAGGCGAACCATCTCCGCTGCCACGTAGCGAGACTCATCGGTTTCGTCCTCGGCGTTGTAGCGAACGATGGTGTCGCCGTTGCCTTGATCGGTCCAGAGATTCTTGGCATTACGGCCGAAATTCTTTGAGATCACCGAGTTGGCAGCGTCGAGAATATTCTGCGTGGAGCGGTAGTTCTGTTCGAGCAACACGACGGTGACATCGGGGAAAGCATTTTCGAATTCGAGAATGTTTCGGATGTCGGCACCGCGAAACCGATACACCGATTGGTCGCTGTCGCCCACCACTGTGATTTGACGATGTTGCTCGGCCAACATCAACACCAACTCGTTTTGCACCAGATTGGTGTCTTGGTATTCGTCGACCAGCACGTTGGAGAACCGGCGGCGCCAGTGTTCGAGTACCTCCGGATGAGAACGAAGCAACACCACGGTATTCATCAACAGGTCGTCGAAATCCATCGCCCCAGCTGACAGAAGGCGACGTTGATATTCCGCGTAGACATCGGCGATGCGACGCTCGAAAATCTGGCTGGCGGCCTCCGCATAGTCGGCCACCGACACGTTTTCGTTCTTGGCCGCCGAAATCGCGGCATGGATGGCCCGTGGTGCGAATCGTTTGTTGTCGAGGCCCAGATCGCGGATTACGTAGCCGACGAGCCGCACGGCGTCTGCTTGATCGTAGATCGAGAAACCCGACGGGTAGCCGAGGAGCTGGGCATCGCGACGCAGCATTCGCACACACGCCGAATGGAAGGTCGAGACCCACATCTTCTCGGCCACACGACCAACGAGAGCGGCGACGCGAGACTTCATCTCATTGGCGGCCTTGTTGGTGAACGTGATGGCGAGAATCTCAAATGGGGAGACTCCGCGTTCCGCGATCAGGTGTGCGATTCGATGGGTAAGCACCCGCGTCTTGCCTGATCCTGCCCCGGCTATCACAAGCAGAGGGCCCCCCGAGTGGGTTACAGCATCGAGTTGAGACGGGTTGAGGCCGCTGAGCAGAGATGATTCAGACACTCGCCCAACCCTATCGACCGACAGCGACAGGGACGGCCGGCTGCTACCTGCCTACCGCCACCAATTTGTAGCCGAGACCCCTGATGGTGACTATGCGGCGGGGATGAGCAGCATCGACCTCGATCTTGGCCCGCAGACGTTTGACGTGCACGTCGAGAGTCTTGGTGTCGCCGATGTAGTCGTAGCCCCATACGCGGTCGATCAGAGTGTCGCGGGTGACGACAATCCCGACGTTTTCCATCAGGACCTCCAACAACTGGAACTCCTTGAGAGGCATGTGGACCTCATCGCCGTGAACGGTCACCTCGTGGCGTTCGTGGTCGAGTACCAGGTCGTCGACGCTCAGCAGGTCGTGCGCAACGTCTCCGTTCGGTGAATCCGGCACGGAGCGGCGCAGCACTGTGCGCATTCGAGCCACCAACTCCCTCACTCGATAGGGCTTGGCCACATAATCGTCGGCCCCCACTTCGAGAGCCACAACCGCATCGATCTCTTCGTTGCGGGCTGACACCATGATCACTGGGGTGGAACCGGCGGCGCGAATTTCCCGACAGACATCAATGCCCGACATTCGGGGCAACATCACGTCGAGCAACACAAGGTCTGGGGAAACCGACCTGAACAGGTCGAGCGCCTCTTCGCCATCAGCGGCGAGATGCACGGCGAACCCCTCGTTGCGCAGCGCCTGGCGAAGGCCTTCACGAAACGACGGTTCGTCGTCAACCACCAGCACAGACAGCAGGTCAGCCACTACTCAGGGAGCCTTTGTTTGGGTATGCGCATCGAGAACATCGAACCCTGACCGGGCTTCGACTCCACCATCACCCTCCCGCCGTGCTGGCCTACCACGTGTCGCACAATCGAGAGACCGAGTCCGGTGCCTCCGGTGTCTCGACTTCGCGCCCGATCGACCCTGTAGAACCGCTCGAAGATTCTCTCCAACTCCGGTCGGGGAATGCCAATGCCAGTGTCTCGGACCGAAATGTCGACCGACTCATCCAGGTCGTCGACGGTGAGTATCACTCGAGTGCCCGACTCGGAATACCGCACGGCATTGTCGAGAAGGTTGGTGAGAGCCCTCACCAACTGACGTCGATCGCCGGTGATGACGATCTTGCTCGGGACACCAACGGTGGCTATTTCGACACGGTTTGCTTCAGCGAACGATCGCCCAGCGTCGACGCTTCTGGCCACGACCTCGTCGATCTCCACATCGGCGAACGCACCGTCAGCCTCGTCGAGGCGGCTCAGCTCGAGTAGGTCATCGATGATTGCCTCAACCCTCTTCGACTCCCTGTGGAGCAATTCGGCGAGACGATCGCGGTCGGTGGGATTCTCCTCAGCTGCGAGAGTCTCGGCCAACAGGCTCATTGCCGCTATCGGGGTCTTGAGCTCATGGGACACGTTGGCGACAAAATCACGACGGATGGCATCGATTCGCCGGTTTTCGGCGATCGACTCGATGACGGCGATTCCGCGATTACGCAACGGCTCATCAGGGTCGGGGTCCACCGCTCGACGTTCTCGCGCTCTCTCGGCCGCCTGTGCCTCGGGCAGCCATCCGGTGACGATGTAGCGAACCCGTTCACCAATATTCTCGGCATGATCACCGATTCGCTCGTAAAAGCGGCCGATCAGAGCCAACTGCAGGGACTGTTGGGGCTCGAGGGTGCCTCGACGGGCGTCCTGCATGATCGTCTGGATGTATGTGACATGAAGATCGTCGAGCACGTCGTCGAGCTCACCGATTGACTCGGCCAACTCGGCATCTCGACTGGCAAACGACTCCGCTGCCCGCCGGAACAGCAGTTGCGCCTGCACCGACATTTGAACAATCAAATCTCGAACTCGCTCGTCGGTTCGAGCTCCCTGCAATCGTCCCACTGCCTTTGCAATGTTGGTCGTGAGATCGCCGCTGCGCTCGATCTCGCTGTTGAGGTGCATGGACGAGAGAACAAATCGCAGATCGCCAGCCACGGGGGCTTCACGCACGATGGTGTCTATGCAGGCCTCCTCAACCTGCAGAGATGCCAGATCCATGTCGTCGTCCGACCTGATCAATTCGTCGGCGGCGACGACATCCCCCTCAAGGAGAGCCGACGTGACCTCGCCGATACGCACGGCGACTTCCTCGGCCATCGCCAGCAACTCGGCCTCAATCTCGTCGAATCGTTCATCGAGATTTGTTCTGATCTCAGACATCAGCCGAACCGCCCGGTTATGTACGCCTCGGTTTGTTCCTCGGCGGGATTGGAAAAGATCGTGCCGGTGTTGTCGAACTCGACCAGTCTGCCGCGTCGCTGACCAGTGGGCCCGTGGACCTCGGCGGTGTAAAACGCCGTGCGATCACTAACCCGTGCCGCCTGTTGCATGTTGTGAGTGACGATGATGATGGTGTAGTCGTTCTTGATCTCCCGCATCAGTTCCTCGATGCGTCCTGTGGCGATCGGGTCGAGCGCGGAACATGGCTCGTCCATGAGCAACACATCGGGGTTCACGGCAATGGCGCGGGCGATGCACAACCGCTGCTGCTGTCCACCCGACATTCCCAGCGCCGAGGTTCGCAAACGATCCTTGACCTCATCCCAGAGTCCGGCTCGAGTTAGTGATTTTTCGACGACATCATCGAGGCCCTGCTTCACCCCGGCGATCTTGGGGCCGTAGGCGATGTTGTCGTAGATCGACTTGGGGAATGGATTCGGCTTCTGAAACACCATTCCGATCCGACGACGAACCACAACCGGGTCGACCTGCGGGTCGTAGAGATCAACACCGTGATAAAGCACCGATCCTTCGACTCTGGCCGAATCGATCAAATCATTCATGCGGTTGAAACAACGCAGCACGGTCGATTTGCCACAACCCGATGGCCCGATGAAGGCGGTGATTTCCCGCTCTCGGATCGTCAGGTCGACATCGGAGATGGCGGTGACATCGCCGTAGCGGACCGCCAACCCCTCGACCTCGAATACATGGGCAGGAGTTTCCGGGATGGGAGACGCCACCTCGGGGGCCGATATCGCTGACTCATCCTCGTGGTTCATGCTCATCGAAATCCAGATCGTTCCGGACGGTTCATCGTGCCGAAGTGTAATCCGGCGCTGTGCCCGCCGATCGCAGAGTCTGCCTCGCGGTGGTGAACTAACCGCCGATTGCGTATGAACTCGCGGTGAACACGTCGACGCCGCTAGTTTCCGGGTCATGACCCACCCTTTCAAGTTCTCGGTCAGTCTCGGCTCGATCACCGACCCACATACGCTCGTGGCCAAGGCCCAGCGCGCCGAGGAACTCGGATATCACGGCATCAGCCTGCCGGACCACCTCGACGAACAGTGCGGGCCACTCGTTGGTCTCACCGCGGTGGCAGCAGCCACCAGCAGTCTGTCTCTCACAAGCCTGGTGCTCGCCAACGACTACCGACATCCGGCGGTGCTGGCCAAGGAGTTGGCCACTCTCGACCGTTTCAGCGACGGTCGGCTCGAGTTCGGGATCGGCGCGGGCTGGCAGACCACCGACTACGAGCGTGCGGGAATTACAAAAGATCGTCCAGGAGTGCGTATCGCCCGCATGGCTGAGGCCATCGGCATCTTCAAGGGCTGCT
>CAZHMP010000068.1:0-2482 GCA_964533595.1 uncultured Acidimicrobiales bacterium
CGATGGACAACGACCTGTCCACCCCTGAAGCCACCGCCACCGTGTTCGACACCGTGCGGCGGGCCAATGCGGCGCTCGACTCCGGGTCACCGGACGCTGCGGCCCTTTTCGCGACAGTGGTCGACCTCGCCGGTGCACTCGGTCTCACCTTCGGGAATATCAACGACGGAGTCGACGATCCTGAAACAGCCGAGATCGACGCTCTGGTGGCCGCCCGAACCGAGGCCCGTTCAGCGCGAGACTTCGCGGAGGCCGATCGCTTACGAGACGAGTTGACCGCCAGAGGGATCGTGGTGGAGGACACACCCACAGGGCCGGCCTGGTACCGAGGCTGAGCCCGGTCGATTCTTGGGCCCCCGGTCCGCTCGCCTACCCTCGCGAAATGCAGATCCAGGAGTCCCCATCGGGTGCCGTCTCACTCGTGGCGCTGCCGACTCAGCCCCATGGCGTGGCATGGCCAGGGCCACGACCGTCAGACTGGCCCACCGGGCCCATTCCCTCGGGCGTGGACGCCTCTCGGGTGAACGAACTTCTCGATCAAGCATTCGGATCGAACCCTGATCCAGCCTTCGGCGAGTCATTTGCCACTCTCATAGTTCAGGGTGGCCGAATCGTGGCCGAGCGATATGGACCGGGCACCGGACCAGACACACCGCATCTCTCGTGGTCGATGGCCAAGTCGATCACCCACGCATTGGTTGGCATCCTGGCGGCCGACGGCGTGCTTGATCTCGAAGCGTCCGCCCCTGTTCCCGAGTGGGCCGATCCCACCGACCCTCGCCATGAGATAACGCTCGACCAGATGTTGCGGATGGTGGATGGCCTCAACTTCTGTGAGTCCTACGCTCTGCCCGCCACTGCCGCGATCACCGGCGATACGGGCCCAACCGATGCTGTGCCTGTCGAGGTGCCGTTCAGCCATTGCATAGACATGTTGTTCGGAACCGGGGCCGGGGACCACGCCGGATATGCCGCAAGCCGCCCGCTCGCTCACACTCCCGGATCTGTATTCAACTATTCGAGTGGCACTGCCAACATCGTCGCTCGGATTGTCTGCGACGTGGTGTCGGACGAGGTGCTAGCCGGCAGTCAATCCGCGGCGCGATCCGAGGCCGCACGAAGTTGGATGCGGGAGCACCTCTTCGACCCGATCGGCATGACATCAGCCGACCCTTCATTCGATGCGGCGGGAAACTTTGTCGGTTCGTCCTATCTCCACGCGACCGCACGCGACTACGCCCGGTTCGGGTTGCTCTACCTCCGGGGCGGACAGTGGGATGGCCGCCAGATTCTTCCGCGCGATTGGACCGACTACGCGCGCCGCCCTCGGGGCGTGGACGATGACGGCAACGCGTACGGATCCCATTGGTGGGTCGACGAGGACGGTAGGGGAACGTTTCGCGCCAGCGGCTACGAGTGGCAGCGCGTGATGTGTGTGCCGGCCACCGATCTGGTCATTGTGCGACTCGGAAAGACACTGGAGGTCAACTACGACACTCCGGCGACATGGATGAAGGCCCTCATCGCCGAGTTTGATCCTCTCCGCATCTGATTCGCCGCAGCTCGCTACCCGCTACCAAGCCGTCTCACCGTGAGGCACCACGACCACAGGCCGTTGAGCGTGATGCAAGAGTTGCAGAGTTGGCCGACCGAGTATTCGGCCGCCGGCCGATCCGCGCCCGCGGGTACCAACGACTATGTACGCGGCATCAATCGAGTTGGCCACCGCGTCGAGGGTCGTGACTACGTGGCCTGCGACGTCGCGCAGATCGATGACGACATCCGTCGTATCGGTCAGGTCCCTCACCATGTCTTCGGTTTCGACTTGATCGTGATAATGCCAATTGTCGATCGTCGGATGCGGGTAACTGTCGGCCATCGGGTCGTGCACGAATACAGCCTCGATTCTGCCGCCGGCGTTCTCCGCTGCTCGGACGGCCCACTCGCCAGCATGCCGATTGGCGTCGCTGCCATCCACTCCCAATACGGCGACCCCGCCTCCGACCTGCCCGCCGGCGTCGGGCACAATCGCCACTGGACACTCGACATGGTGCACCACGTAGTCGGCGGTTCCGCCGAGCCTGAGACCCCGGAACCCACCCCGACCGCGAGTGCCCACCACCACTAGTTCGGCTCGCTCGCTCTTGGCTCGTGAACTCAACCCGTGGCGCGGATCGCTGTCGACGATCACCAGGCGATACCGCAGTCCACGTTTGTCGAACGCGTCGCTCCACGTCGAGGATTCCACGTCGAACTCCTTCACCACAGGTGACGCGTCGCGCCTCGACTCCCTGCGACAATGGACAACCACCACATCGCTGCCCATAACGTCGGCCATTTCCGCGGCAAAGGTGAGGGTGGCGGCGCTGTGAGCGGAGCCATCGAGTCCGACAAGAATCGACATCCGACCTCCCATCGAGCTTTACGCTGTAATCACACAGTATTCGCCAGTTGCCAAATCATCAAGGGCGGACAAGAGGCC
>CAZHMP010000068.1:2582-4951 GCA_964533595.1 uncultured Acidimicrobiales bacterium
ACCCTCACCCGGCTCGTTGATCTCAGAACCGTCGATATCAAAACCAAGAATGCTGAGCTGTGGGACCTCCCTCAGACTGCGCTTCATCTCGGCGAAGCCGGGGAATGACGCGAGCGTGGTTACGGCATCCCAAAGCGGCAGCGCCTCTTCGTCGGTTGGCACACGCGAGATGACCGGACCGAAAAATGAGATTCCCCGTAACCGGCCAGACCCTGCGTGAGAGTTACCACTTCCAGCATGAGAATTGAACGTGATAATCGGGGTGCCAACATCGCGGCCCGTGCGCGAAAGAGCAAGTTCGGTCTCCTCGTCGAGCAACGGGTCCCACGAGTTGTCGTCGAGTGCCTCGGCGAAACGAGTGGGAAGACCGGCGGACTCCAATACCTCGACGACATGTTCCGTGGTACTCAACCGAGTGCGCACGGGTGAATCTTGTGGTTGGTCCCAATAGCTCTCGCCGTAGGCCGCAACCAAGCGACCAAGCGGGTCCCTACCGAGCTTGTCGCGAATTGCAGCCGCCACCCGAAGCATGCGCAGGCCCGCGGTGTGACCCCTTTCGTACTCCGGGGGAAACTCGGACGCATAGTCCTTGTCCTTGTTCAACAACCGCAGCGAAATGAACCTCCAGTCGACGGTGAGCTGGGACTGGGCGGCCACCTTTTCGATCCACCTCGACGTAATCCAAGCAAATGGGCACACCGGGTCCCAGAAAAACTCGATGTCGTAGTCTGTGGGTGACGGTTCCAAGATGCTGGCCATCCACGGACGCTAGTTCGATCTGAATCCTTGGGTTCCCCACAGCCATACCCCGTCCGAGCCGCGGCCGCCGATACATTCACCAACCGTTGCGTCACCACGACGAGACAACATCAAGTCGAAGCCCGAACAACCCGAGTATGCAAACCATGCGAATAGCACTTCTAGCCGAGTCTGAAGCGGGTGAACGCCGAGTTGCTCTTACCCCTGATGCCGTCGCGAAACTGGTCGACGACGGGCACACCGTCGAGATTGAATCCGGTGCCGGAATCGCCACCGGGTTCGACGATGATTCCTATAGCGAGGCCGGGGCACAGATTGCCGCTGACAGGCACGCCGCCATCGGCGATGGAGGCGTCTTGACCTCCGTCAACCGACCACCGCTCGACACGTTGAGCGGAATTGGGCCGTCTCACACACTCATAGCGATGCTCGATCCTCTCTGGCGGCCCGAACCAGTTGCCGAGATTGCCGCCACCGGAGCTGCTGCCCTGGCCTTGGAACTCGTTCCCAGAATCACTCGGGCTCAGTCAATGGACGTGCTTTCCTCGATGGCAACGGTGGCCGGCTACCAAGCGGTCCTCGTCGGCGCGACTCGATCGCCACGGTTGTTCCCCATGCTCATGACAGCTGCAGGCACAGTCCCCGCTGCCAGGGTGTTCGTCCTTGGGGCGGGTGTCGCCGGGTTGCAAGCAATTGCAACTGCCCGCCGATTGGGAGCCGTCGTGGAGGCTTTCGATGTGCGCCCCGCTGCCTCCGAGCAAATCCGATCGCTCGGTGCGAAATCCGTTGAGCTGAATCTCGAGGTGGCCGAAGACTCGGGCGGATACGCCAAGGCCCAGAGCGCGGATGACCAATCACGTCAACGGGCTGCTCTCACCCCATTCATGGAGTCGAGCGACGTGGTGATAACCACCGCCGCAATTCCGGGAGCACGGAGTCCGATGCTGATATCGGCCGACATGGTGGAGGCGATGCGTCCCGGGTCGGTGGTGATCGACATGGCAGCCGAACGCGGAGGAAACTGCGAGCTGACAATTGCCGACGAGGAGATCGTCCACCGCGGCGTAACCATCTTGGGCCCCACGCAACTCGAGTCGGGCTCAGCACGGTCGGCATCATTGATGTTCGCGAACAACATGGTTGCACTGCTCCGGCACCTTGCCGAGATCGAAACGTCTTCGGGCCAAGCGGGCGACGAGTCCACAGCTCCAGACGAGATCATCACTTCGATGCTCGTCGCCTCCAACGGCACCATCTCCAACAATCGCGTGGCTGCAGCGCTTGCCGAACACAACCAAGGAACACCATCGTGACCCTCGTCATCTCACTCACGCTGTTTGTGTTGGCCGTATTTCTTGGTGTGGAGCTGATCAGCAAGGTGCCGCCCACACTCCACACACCCCTGATGTCGGGATCGAACGCAATCTCGGGGATCACATTGATCGGCGCACTCGTGTCTGCCGGTGCCGACCACAGAGCGCTCACCACCTGGCTCGGATTCGCGGCGGTGGCGCTGGCGACCATCAACGTTGTTGGTGGATTTGTCGTCACAAATCGAATGCTCGCGATGTTCAAGACCCGTAAGCCCAAACCGAGCGGCAACGCGGCTA
>CAZHMP010000068.1:5051-8239 GCA_964533595.1 uncultured Acidimicrobiales bacterium
CGGCTACTTCTGGCGAATCGGCGGTCTGACATGAGCCGACTGGATTTCATTGAACTCGGCTACCTCGTCGGGGCCTCGCTCTTCATACTCGGACTCAAGGGCCTGGGGCGCCCGCGCACGGCCCGTCGCGGCAACCTTCTCGGCTCGGCTGGCATGCTCGTGGCGATTCTCGTCACGCTCATCGACCAGGCGATCGTGTCGTACTGGGTGTTGGCCGGCGGACTCCTCGTCGGCTCGGTGGTGGGCGTCGTACTCGCGCTGAACGTGAAGATGACGTCCATGCCCGAACTCGTTGCGCTGTTCAACGGGTTCGGTGGTGCTGCATCGGTGCTTGTAGGTGGTGCCTCGTTCGTGGAAGCCGTCGACCTTGGATTGGTGGACGATCAGACATCCGTTGCCGCCGCGGCCACGGCGATAATTGGCGCCGTAACGTTCACGGGATCAGTGGTGGCGTTCGCCAAGCTCCGTGAGTCGTTGCATTGGCATGGATTCTCGGGCATCAGAATTGTGAACTCCGCTTTGGCTCTGCTCAGCCTTGGCCTGGCGGTAATGGTGGTGGTCGATCCCGAAGACACGGTCTGGCTCTGGGCGCTGGTCGCGGTCGGGTCGGTGCTCGGCCTGCTGGTGGTGATTCCCATTGGCGGGGCCGACATGCCGGTGGTGATCGCCCTGCTCAATTCGATGTCGGGTCTGGCCGCCTCCGCCACCGGCTTCGTGCTCGACAACACACTCCTCATCATTGCGGGCGCTCTGGTGGGAGCGAGCGGGATCATTCTCACCCAAATCATGAGTGTGGCCATGAATCGCTCGGCGATGTCAGTGCTGTTCGCCGACGCCCCCGCATCGGGCGGTACCGGCGCAGATGCCGACGAGGTATACGAGGGCAAGATCACGTCGACATCCGCCGACGAGGTGGCCATGATCCTGGAAACGTCATCGCGCGTGGTGATCGTTCCCGGCTACGGACTCGCGGTGGCACAAGCACAGCACGCCGTGTCCGAGCTGGCCAGAACTCTGGAAGCGAATGGCACCGAAGTGATATTCGCCATTCACCCTGTGGCGGGCCGGATGCCCGGGCACATGAACGTGCTGCTCGCCGAGGCAGAGATCGACTACGAGAAGCTGCTCGAGATGGATGTGGCAAATCCCACGTTCGCCCAAACCGACGTGGCCATCGTTCTCGGCGCAAATGATGTTGTGAATCCGTCAGCCAACACCGACCCCGACTCCCCGATCGCCGGCATGCCCATTCTTGATGTGGGCAACGCTCAAACCGTCGTGGTGATCAAGCGTTCTCTGAGTCCGGGCTTCGCGGGGATCCCCAATCCATTGTTCGCGGCCGACAATTCTCTGATGCTTTTCGGTGACGCCAAGGTGGCGGTCACAGCCATCAACAAGGCTCTCTCCGAGAACTGAGAGACCAGGCTGGGCTCGGCATGCTGAGCTGGGCCGGGCTTGACTTGGGCTGGGCCCGGCTGGACTTGGGCTGGGCCGGCTCAAGTCAAGCGAACGCCCTGCTCCTTGAGCGCCGCCTGCACACGTGAGATGTCGACATGACGCGACGGCACTCCCTGTTCAATCGACAGGGCCGAAGCCACACCGGCGCCCTGACCAGTGACGGTGCAGCACATCATCTGTCGGGTGGCGGCGTGCGAGGTCTTGTCACCTGCCACGCAGCGCCCCGCCACCAGAAGATTCTCAACCCCCTTCGGCACCGTGACTCCGAACGGGACCTGGAAGTAGCGGCCGGTGGTGGGCAAGATCGCGATCCGATTGCCGTCGAGAAACTCAGGAAAAATGCCGATCGTGTCGGGGAACTCCGCCTGGTTGAGAACGTCGTCTGCAGTGAGGTTGTAGTGGCCCTCGATCTTGCGGGACTCACGACACCCGATCGACGACCCAATGGTGCGAAGGCGTGCTCCTTCGAATCCTGGCGCGTACTTCTTGAGCGCGGCCACGGCCCACATCACCTGTTGGCGGCCCTCTATCTCTCCACGGGTGAGGTCCTCAACGTCTGTCGAATCGATCCCGGCCATGTGAATAGCGTTCATGTTTGGTATCTCGCCGGCGTCGGTGAAGCTCCCCCAGTAGCTCTCCATGCGAACATCGGATGGCATTTCGCCGGCTGCCTTCGCCTTGTCGAATGGCTCGCGGGTGTAGGTGCTCAGCTCGGCAGCTTCCTTCTCACCGGACTCGTCACCCCAGTCGGCGATGGTCTTGGGGTCCTCCATCAGGTAGGAGATGAACGCGTCGACATCGACTCCGCTGCAACCGAAGTTGACGGTCGCACCCTCGAGGTCCTCCTTTGGATCGATGCGAAAGGGAGCCCCGGCCCGTGCCGCCAGGTCGGCGTCGCCGGTCGCGTCGATCACCCTCTTCGCCAGGATCGCCTGCCTGCCGGACTTGCTTTCGGTGATGACCCCGGTGACGGTGCCATCGTCGATCAACACATCAACAATCTGTGTGTGCAGCAGCGGCACAATTCCAGCCTCTTCCACCATCTGATCGGCTATGAACTTGAAAACTTCCGTGTCGAGGACTTGATATCGGTTGATTTCGAGGCTGGCGTTGGCCTCTTTGGCCCGTCGTTCGAATTCGGTGCCGATTCCTCCGGCATCGACGGTGTCTTCACTTGTCCGATACCAAGCAATCGTGCCCACCATTGATTGCGCGATCACGCCGCCGAAGCAGCCGTAGCGTTCCACCAGCATCACTCGTGCTCCCTGTCGCGCGGCACCAAGTGCGGCAGCCAAACCGGCCGGACCGCCGCCTGCCACCAACACATCGGTCTCGGCGAACACCGGAGTCTGCCGTGCGGGTTCCTGGATCTGATTCATGAGTGATCTCTCTCGGGATTGGTGGTTCCTGGCCGTGGTCTTGTTCTGGTTCCTGGCCCTGGTCTTGTTCTGGTTCCTGGCCCTGGTCCTGGCTCTGGTCAGAATCTTTGCCCCTGCCCGACCGAATCTCCAATCTCAGACGGCCACCGCCGACGATCAGGGGCCCCCATGGCCAAACGCGACCGGGACCACAGCCTCAACACCCGCCTGGCGAAGCAGTGCGGCAACAACTGTGATGGTCCAGCTCGAGCCGATCAGATCGTCGATCAGCAGGCACGCCCCCGGCGGCAGCTGCCGTTCGTTGTCGACAACGAACGCACCCCAGACGTTGGCCAACCGGGTGGTCGAGTT
>CAZHMP010000068.1:8339-10630 GCA_964533595.1 uncultured Acidimicrobiales bacterium
GAACTCACCGCTCGCCAGCGACCTCCGGACTTCGGGGCCCCAACCCGATTCGCCGATCTCGCTGAGACACCAGCCCACCTCCGCCCGCTCGGCAACCGCAATATTTCCCTTCACCACTTGCAGCCCGTTGGCCCATCGTTTGCGCGGCTCGAGCCTCACGTATTTGTGGCGCAAAGTGTGGTCTGCCTCAGCCACCACATCGACTTCAGCATCCACACCGAACTTCGACCCTGTGCACACATCACAAATCCCGCATGGCTCGGAAACGGGGTCGTCGAGTTGACCACGAAGGTGCTGCATCCGACAGGTGGTCAGGGATAAATACTGATCCATCCCTGCCTGTTCCTGGCGCCGCCACGCCTCCACGTTTGCCACTCGCTGAGTTGGGTACTCCCAAGCCGCCGACGTGCGCCGCCAGCCAGCCGACGTCTTTTCGACCGCGCCCTCCACCTCGAGCTGGGTGAGCATCGAGTTGAGTCGGCCGGTGGACATGTTGACCCGCGCCGCCAGCTGCCCGATCCGAACCGCAGCCTCAGCCTCAGCCTCAGCCAGCACTGCCATCACAGCAGTGACCTCTTCCTCGGAGGGGAACGCCGTGGAGATGAACCAGTCCTGGATGTCGCGGTCTTCGGCTCCGGCCAGCAAAATTCCGTAGGACTCGTCGAGTGCGCGCCCGGCCCGGCCCACCTGCTGGTAGTAGGCGATCGCCGACTGGGGTACCTGATAATGGACAACGAAACCGACATCGGGCTTGTCGTAGCCCATCCCAAGGGCCGACGTTGCCACCACGCACTTGATTTGGTTGCCGAGGAACCGCTCGAGCATGGCGGCTTTGGCATCGGCCTCGACCACATCGCCGCCCCCCATGTAGGTGCCGCATTCGATGCCATGCGATCGAAGAAACGCTGCGACCACCTCGACATCGCGACGGACCAAGCAGTAGATGATGCCTGTGCCGGGAAGATCGGGGACATTTCGGGCCAGCCAAGCCAGGCGTTGATCCGACTGACGCTTATCGGTGTGGACCTCCAGGCGCAGACCGTCTCGACCGAGCGGCCCACGGATCGTGAGCAGGTTTTGCCCAAGCTGAGACTGCACATCAGCCACCACACGATTGTTGGCGGTGGCGGTGCAGCCAATTACCGCCACACCCTCGGGCAGGTGATCCAGAAACCGTCCGATTCGGCGGTAGTGGGGACGGAAATCGTGGCCCCAGTCGCTGATGCAGTGGACCTCATCGACCACCACGAGCCCGACGCGTGAGCCAAGGTCGGGGAGCCACTCACGGCGGAACTCCGGATTGTTGAGTCGCTGTTCTGACACCAACAACAAATCGATTTCGTCGACTTCAAGCCGACCGCGAATGTCTTCCCAGTGATCATGATTGGTGGAGTTGACCACGGCCGCCCGCAGCCCCATTCGTGACGCCGCTTCGACCTGGTTGGCCATGAGCGCGATGAGCGGGGAGATGAGAAAGGTGGCTCCCAAACCGCGATCGCGCAGCATCCGAGTGGCAATGAAGTAGACAGCAGACTTACCCCAACCGGTTCGCTCGACGACCAGAACCCGGCGGTGCTCCTCCACCAGCGCCCGGATCGCATCGAGTTGACCGGGCCGGAACTCGGCCCCGGGGTCGCCGGTGAGCGCTCGAAGATGTTGCAGGGCCTCGGCTCCAAATTCGGAGCCGTTGGAGTCCCGCTCGCTTGGGCGCTCGGTCATGGTTCTGTTCTAGTCCGGAGGTGTGACACTCGAGCGCTCCATGCGCTGAGCAAGGATTCCTTCCACTTCTCCTGCACCATAAGTCAAGCCTGCCTAACATGATCCGCGGGCGAGCTGACCGGCTCCCAGTTATGGACAGGGGTGGGTGTCTTCACAGTGAACATGGAAACTTTGCCGACCGGCACCGTGACATTCCTGTTTACCGACATTGAAGGATCCACGCCATTGTGGGACTCCGATCCCGAGGCGATGGGCAAGGCATTGCCGCGCCATGACCACATCCTTCACGACGCGATTGCCGGTCGGGGCGGTCACGTCTTTTCGTCTATGGGTGACGGGATGGCTGCAGCATTCAGCCGGGCCGGAGATGCAGTGGCGGCGAGTATTGATGCGCAGTTGGCGCTCAACTCCGAACCCTGGCCCGAATCCCTCGATTTGCGTGTGCGAATCGGGATTCACACTGGCGAGGCCCAAGAACGCGAGGGCGACTACTTTGGCCCCTCGGTAAACCGAGCGGCGCGGTTGATGGGTGCGGCTCACGGTGGGCAGGTTGTTGCGTCGGCATTGACAGC
>CAZHMP010000068.1:10730-14116 GCA_964533595.1 uncultured Acidimicrobiales bacterium
GGCTGGGCCATCCGGGTCATCGAGGGAGATCAGCCTGGTCGATCTCGGATCGGTGTCACTGAAGGGACTGGTCGACCCGGTGCACGTGTTCGGGGTCAACTCACCAGATCTGGAGTGGCTCGACCGTCCTTTGATTTCGACCCAGGAGAACGCCGGAAATCTGCCACGTCTTCGCACCGACTCTGTGGGCGATCTAGCCGACATGCAGCGCCGGGTCTCACGCCTTGCCAACGCGCGGCTCGTCACGTTGACCGGTTCGGGTGGCGTGGGTAAGACGCGTGCTGCTCTCGAAGTGGGCTGGCTGGTGGTCGACGAGTTCGTCGATGGGGTCTGGTTGGCCGAGTTGGGTCCGATCGCCGATGTCGAAACGGTGACCGCCGCGGTCGCCTCAACGCTTTCCGTTCAGCTCCAGCCGGGTATGACGATGATCGAGTCGATCGTCGATTGGTGTTTTGGCCGTCGGATGCTGTTGATTCTCGACAATTGCGAGCATGTTCTCGACCCGATCTCCGAGTTGGCTTCGGCGATCATGTCATCGTGCCCGACCGTCACGGTTCTCGCGACCAGCCGTGAGCCACTGGGCGTACCCGGGGAGCAGGTGATACGAATCCCATCGCTCGACTCCGACCAAAGCGCTGAGTTGTTCTGTGATCGCGCAGCGTCTGCCGACAGCTCGTTCAACCCTTCTTCGGCCGATCTTGAGGCCATACATGGGATCTGCGATCGACTCGATGGCATCCCCCTGGCGATCGAGCTGGCCGCGGCTCGATCGCGCTCGCTTAGCCCTACAGATCTACTGGCCCGCCTTGATGACCGGTTCCGGGTTCTGCGAGGGGGCGGCCGGGGCGGTATGGAGCGCCACCAAACATTGCGGGCGGCGGTTACTTGGTCCTATCAACTTCTCTCTGACAAGGAACGGCTGCTCTTCGATCGGCTCACCGTTTTTGCCGGCGAATTCGATCTCGAGGCGGCCGAGAAGATCTGCGTCGAGGCCAACGAGAACGGATCTGCCACAGACATCGATCAGTACGACATCGTCGACCTGATCGGGCAGCTGGTCGACAAATCGATGGTCATCGCCACGCACAGCGACATCGGAACTCGCTACCGACTGCTCGAGACTTTGCGACAGTACGGAGAGGAGCAGCTCGATGACAGAGGTGAGACCGTCCGTGCTCGCGACCGGCACCTCGCCCACTATGGCGAAGTCGCATCTCTGACGTATCAACAGTGGGTCAGCCCCGAGCAGGTGGGAGCCTCCGCCATCATCGATAGAGACTGGGACAACCTACGCGCCGCCCTCAATTGGGCCATCGCCAGCGAGCAGCTTGATTCAGCCAACGAGATTCTGAACGATACGTCACCACATGCAATTTCGGCACTCCACTTCGAGCACAGAGAATGGGCCAGCCGCACACTGATGCTCGGGAACGAACTTGGCTCAGTAGCGGCCACGACGTATTCCAGTGCATCGTTCTGGGCTTTCTTCGCCGCCGACGCTCCGGCCGCAATCGAATATGCCCGCGCCGGTATCGACCTGCATCCCGATGACCCGAATATCGGGTTCTGCCACTCTGCGCTGCTCTACGCCCTGATGGCAGCGGGGCGGACCGCTGAGGCATCGGAAACCGTGCCCGGTCTTGTCGATCTGCTGGCAGGTGATCCGGATCTGGCGAACACAGTGGTACTCCGGCAAAGCCTTGCAGAAGCATGCGCGGCAGGTCTGGCATCGGGAGATCACGTGGCTCGCTTCACTCAGTTGAGCATCGAGACCGGAGCCCCTGCGATAGTCGCAAGGAGCATGATGACCCGTGGCACTGCACAGTTGTCGGCGGCACCACCCGACCTGACCGGCGCCCTTGCCAGCTTCCGCGAGGTGATCCGCCGAGGTGAGGTCGCTGCTCCCGCGGAGGTGGTGTGGGGTCACTGCGGCGTTTCGGCTTGCCGGGTTCTCGACCAGCACCGTGATGCTGAGACAGCCGTGCGGGAGGCCCTGACTCGCGGCTACGACGCGAGGCTCTGGCTCGCCGTGGACGTCAGCTTGGAGGCGTGCGTCAGGCTCTTGATGGACTCCCTACCGGAGGCCGCCGCGACGATCCTCGGGCATCTCGAGCAACGTCCCACCCCCGCGTTCGGTGTGAATGAGCGGATCCGACGGGAGAGCCTCGCAACAGTCGCCGACTTTGCCGATGGCTCCGAATGGATGGCCAACGGCGCCGACATGGACCGCCATGAGATCGTCGCTTACGCCCTGTCTCATCTCGATCAGGATCAAGAGAATGATCAAGGCTAGATATCAGCCCTCCGAAGATTCTTCCGGCACAGCGCCACCGGCCGGACCCGCCAAATCTCGGCACAGCGCCACCGGCCAGGCCGGCAAAGGCAGAGATCTCCAAGAGGCGAGTTGACGACAATTACATCTAGCCTTGCCGAATGGATGATCGTGGCAAGATGATCGTGGGGTTCGACGTTGGGGGCACCAACGCACGCGCCCTTCTCATCGAGCCAGAATCGGGGCAAGTAATCGACCGCGAGCGGGAGTCAAGCGCCGGGTCGGGGCCCGTGCTGCTGGCGACGCTCACCGCCATGATTGACCGGCTCGCCGACCGTAACTCGGTGAGCATCGAGGCAGTCGGGCTCGGAGTGGCAGGCCTGGCACACCGGTCCGGTGTGGTCCACTATTCGCCGAATCTGCCCGATCTGGTCGAGTATCCGATCGGCACCGAATTGCAGCGGACACTGGAGGTGCCCGTGGTGGTGATGAATGATGCCACCGCCGGCACCTGGGCCGAGGCCAAACTGGGCGCAGGGCGGGGTACCGACGATTTCTTGTTCGTTGCCCTCGGAACCGGTATCGGCACCGGCTTCGTTTGTGGAGGTGTGTTGCTGCAGGGAGCCAACGGTTTCGCAGGCGAGGCGGGCCACATGGTGGTGGATGCGGACGGCCCGACCCACATCACCGGCCAGCAGGGGCCGTGGGAGTATTTCGCTTCGGGTAGCGCCCTGGGTCGCTTGGGTCGTGAGGCCGCGGCCGAGGGTCGATTCGATGCCGCGGCAAGTTCGGCGGGTGCAACAGGCGACATTGTCGGTTTCGATGTTGTGTCGTCTCTTCGGAAAGGAAATGCCGAAGCCGAGGTGATCCTTGACGAGTTCTGTCGTGAGGTAGCCCGCGGCATGGCAAATCTGGTGATCATTTTCGATCCGGCCCGAATAGTGATCGGCGGCGGTGTGAGCGAGGTTGGTGAACCACTTCGCGCCGGAGTTGAGCGCTGGCTGCACAAGCTCTTGCTCGGCTCGGATCATCGCCCCCACGTCGACGTGGTGATGGCGGAACTCGGGGACGAAGCCGGCGCCTTGGGCGCGGCACTGATGGCTTCGGACCAGCT
>CAZHMP010000069.1:0-13969 GCA_964533595.1 uncultured Acidimicrobiales bacterium
CGCCGGCGGAGATTCTCGCCGCATTTGTCACTCGATATGGCGTGAGATCACTTGAATTGGCTCGTTAGTCACGGTTTCCGCCCCTGCGTTTTTAGCAGGAGCGTCAATCCAAATCTCCCCGCCCCGACAACCACGTACACCAACTGGCCCAACCAGGCGCCGACACCACCAACTCAAAGGTGTTGCCTGACTGGCGCAACCCGGGATCACTCTCCGGGGCACACATCAGCTGGACCATCATACGGGAGCCGCTCAGTGTCCGTTGGTACGGCTGTTGATCCCCGGTTCCTTGGAAAACTAGGGATGGAAGCAGGGATGGCCCCGTGGGGGCCCTAGTAGGAGTGGGACTTGAACTCCCCTCCCCATCACGGCGTCTCGCCATTTGGACTCAGCGTCGGCTGAGCAACGAACGTGCTGTCCGGCGACTGGTTCTGCTGTGACGGTCGGCACACCCATGGTACGCTGCGGCGAACCGGGTTCGTCCGGACTCTTGCAGGGGGAAAAATGGCAGTGGAATCATCCGGTCGCAGCGCGGGAAATCCGAGGATGTACGAGCTGATCATGGACACACCCAAGGAGGGTCCGAGTCCAACGATGTGGGCATGGCCGCATCTCATCGATCACCTGAAGGTCGCCGGGCAACCCGTGCAGGGTCCGTGGCCTCCTCACCAGGAGAAGCGCCCCGATCCCGACGCCGAATCACTGCCACAAGCCGTACCCGACCCGCATGGCCCCGACCGCGAATAGGAGCGACACATGTATCCGTCCCGATTCAACTACAAGGCGCCGACGTCGCTCGACGAAGCGATTGCCCTGCTTACGGCCCATGACGACGCCAAGGTTCTCGCCGGAGGCCAAAGCCTCATCCCGATGATGAAACTACGGTTCGCCGCCCCCGCCATGCTGGTCGACATCAACAACATCCCCGGGCTCGACAAGCACGGCGCAGAGTCCGATGGGAGCTATCGCATCGGAGCCTTGGTTCGCCACGCTCACCTCGAGAAGTCAAAGTCGCTACCCGGGCATCAGCCGCTCATTGCATCGGCTGCGCATCTCGTTGCCGATCCGATCGTCCGAACCCGGGGGACGTTCGTTGGTTCAGTGTGTCACGCCGACCCCCAGGGCGATTGGGCCTCTGTCATGGTGGCACTCGGAGGATCGATCATCTCGCAGGGGCCAAACGGAAAACGGACGACCGTGGTGAGTGATTTCGTGGCCGGCCCGTTCCAAACGGTTCTGGCCCGCAACGAAATCGCCATCGAAGCCGTCATACCCGCAGCGAAGGGAACCCGCGCCGGCGGTTACCTGAAGCTCGAACGCCGCGTCGGCGACTTCGCCACCGCAGGTGTTGCCCTTGCGCTCGACATGTCGGGATCCACTGTCAATGACGCGGGCATCGGTCTCACCGGAGTTGGCGCGCAGACGATCAACGCATCAGAGGCCGCGGCTGCACTCATCGGATCAACGCTGGACAACGATGCCGTCGAGAACGCCGCACGACTCGCAGCTGAGACAGCGAACCCGCGCTCGGATCACCGAGGAAGTGCGGACTACAAGCGACACGTCATCGCCACCTTCGTGAAGCGCATCATCGCCAACGTTCAACACGCCGAAATGCAGGTCGCCTGACATGACATCACTCTTCGAAGAAGTCCCACCAACCTCGGCGTCGAGCGACATCCCAACGACACGCGTCGAAGTGAACGTGAACGGCGAGGCCCGAACAGCCATCGTCGAACCCCGATTACTGCTCGCTCATCTTCTACGCAACGGCTTCAAGCTCACCGGAACCCACACGGGTTGCGACACCACGAACTGTGGTGCGTGCACCGTGCTGTACGACGGACATCCCGTGAAGAGTTGCACAATGCTTGCCGTTCAGGCGAACGGCCACGAGGTCATGACCGTTGAGGGCCTGGCCACATCCAGTGAGCTGCACCCCATTCAAGAAGGCTTCAAGGACGAGCACGGCCTGCAGTGCGGCTTCTGCACCCCGGGAATGATGATGTCTGCCAAAGCACTGCTCGACGAGAACCCGAACCCGACCGAGGACGAAGTGCGTTGGGCACTGTCGGGCAACCTGTGCCGCTGCACGGGCTATCAGAACATTGTGAAGGCGGTCTTGTGGGCTGCAGAGAGAATGCGTGGCCCCGAGCAAGCCGCAGAAACCGAGGGTGAATAATCATGGCACTTGATGAAGTGAAGATTGGCGGCCTCGGTGCAAGGCGCCGTCGGGTCGAAGACAACCGGTTCATCCGCGGCAAGGGCAACTACGTCGACGACATCGTGCTGCCTGGCATGTTGCACATGGAGATCCTTCGAAGCCCTCTGGCACACGCCGTGATCAAGTCGATCGACACCAGTGCCGCCTATGCAATTCCGGGCGTTCGCATGGTCATGACCGGTGAGATGATGGCCGCCCGCAACCTGGCGTGGATGCCGACGCTGTCCTATGACACACAAGCAGTGCTCGCCACGGACAAGGTCCGTTTCCAAGGACAAGAGGTGTGCTGCGTCATCGCCGACGATCCGTATATAGCGAAAGACGGCTGCGAAGCCATCGTCGTCGACTACGAACCACTGCCGCCGATCGTCAATCCAATGCAGGCCCGCGAGGACGATGCCCCCGTCATTCGTGACGACAAAGTCGGCCAAGTCAACAATGTGATCTTCGACTGGGAGGTCGGCGACAAGGAGGGCACCGACAGGGCGTTCGCCGAGGCCGACCTCGTGTCGGAGATCTCCATGCACTATCCGCGGTCGCATCCCTCACCGATCGAGACGTGTGGTTCGATTGCGGACTACGACCGATCCACGTCGAAGCTCACCGTCTACATGACCTCGCAAGCACCACACATTGTGCGTGCTGCGGTCTCGCTCGTCGCCGAAATCCCCGAGCACATGATCCGCATCATCTCCCCTGATTTGGGGGGCGGCTTCGGCAACAAGGTGCCGGTGTACCCGGGATACGTCATGTCGATCCTTGCGTCGATCCTGCTGGAACGCCCGGTCAAGTGGATCGAGGACAAGTCGGGCAACCTCATCTCGACCGGCTTTGGCCGAGACGTGTACCTCAAGGGCGAGTTGGCCGTTCGTAACGACGGCAAGATCCTGGGTGTGCGCATGCACACCGACAGCGACCATGGCGCGTTCTTCTCCGATGCTCAGCCATCGAAGTTCAAGATCGGACTCATTCACTCGGCGTTTTCGTGTTACGACATCCCGCACGCTCACCTAACAGCGCAGGGGGTCTACACGAACAAGGCACCGGGAGGCGTCGCGTATCGATGTTCGTTCCGTGTCACCGAGGCCATGTTCTTCCAGGAGCGAATGGTGCAAGCCGCCGCCGACGACCTGGGCATGGACCAAGCCGAATTCCGGCGAGTGAACCTGGTGAAGGATGACGACTTCCCCAAGCGCACACCGTTCGGGTTCCTTACCGACTCTGGCCAATATGAGAAGTGTCTGCAGACTGGCCTTGACGCGATTGGCTACGACAACTTCAAAAAGCAGAAGGAAGAAGCGAAGGCACGTGGACGCCTCCTCGGAATCGGCATCTCGACGATGACCGAGCCATTGGGCGCTGGCAACAGCCGCGAGTACGACATCTTGGGCATCAAGATGTTCGACTCGGCCGAGCTACGCGTGCATATGACCGGCAAGGCCATTTTGCGCACCGGCGCGAAGACCCAAGGCCAAGGCCACGAAACCACGTGGGCCCAGATCGTGGCCCACGAGCTTGGCATACCCGCCGAAGATATTGTCGTGGAAGAGGGCGACACCGATACGGCTCCGTTCGGCATGGGCACGTATGCGTCCCGCTCGACGCCGGTCGCTGGGGCTGCCGTGTCGATGGTGTCACGCAAGATCCGAGCCAAAGCTCGAAAGATCGCAGCCCATCTGCTTGAGGTATCCGACGAAGACATCGAGTGGGAGCTCGGCCGGTTCTACGTGCGTGGAGCCAAAGACCGCGGTGTCACGATCCAAGAGTGCGCGATGGCTGCGTACAGCAACGTGCCGGACGGCATGGAGCCTGGCCTTGACAACACGGCCTACTACGACCCGCCAAACCTGACCTGGCCATTTGCGTGTTACATCGCAACGGTCGAGGTCGACCCAGAAACAGGCGTGTGGGATGTGTTGCGTTTCGTTGCTGTCGATGACTGCGGCGTGCGTATCAACCCCATGATCGTCGAAGGGCAAATCATGGGCGGCCTCACCGAGGCGTATGCCATGGCCAGCATGCAGTTCATCACGTTCGACGAGGACGGCAACTGCGTCGGCGGCAACTACATGGACTACCTCCTGCCGACAGCGTGGGAAACTCCCGGCTTCGAGCTGCACGAAGTGGTAACCCCCTGCCCTCACCATCCCATCGGTGCCAAGGGCATTGGCGAGTGCGCGACTGTGGGCGGTCCAGCAGCGTACGTGAATGCTGTGATGGACGCGTTGAAGGGAACAGGCGTGCGCAATATCGACATGCCGCTACTCGCCGACCGCGTGTACGAGGCACTGCAGACCGGCAAAGACATCTCCGGCCATCCGCCAGTGAAGACCAACACGTAGGCGCTGGCAGTGGGATCTGGCCGTGCCGTCGAAGGTTGGGGAGTGCTCGAGCGCGCCGTCGACCTAGCGCGCAGCGGTGAACCCTTCGTGCTCGCGACCGTCGTGTGGCGCGAGGGCCCGTCATCTGGTCAACACGGGTCGCGTGCGATTTACACCGCGTCGGGCGACATTCACGGCTGGATCGGCGGCGCATGCGCTGAGCCGGTGTTCAAACGTGAGGCAGTCAAGACGCTCGAAACCGGTGTGCCCCGCCTGCTTGCGCTCGGCGCCAGCGAACGATTCGGCGATTTGCCACAAGGCACGACGGCCGTCGAAATGTCGTGTCAAAGCGAAGGTGCACTGCAGATCTATCTGGAGCCGGTCATGTCTATGCCACATCTCGTAGTCATCGGCGATTCACCAATGGCGCAGACCTTGTCCGACCAAGCCACACAACTCGATTGGAATGTCGACCTCGTCACTGGGCCCGAATTCAGCGAGGGCTTGTTGTCGGAGCGTTCGATCGTGGTTGTCGCAACCCAGGGCCACGGTGATGAAGATCTGTTGTTGTCAGCGCTGAAAGCAACGCCGGCCTACATCGGCGTTGTTGCGTCAGCGAAGCGGGGCGAAGCGATCCGCTCGTTCTTGCAAACCCAGTCGATCGATTCCGCGCAGATCGACGCAATTGCGATTCCTGCCGGGCTCGACCTCGGCGGCACTACGCACAAAGAGATGGCCGTAGCCATCTTGGCCGAGCTCGTTCAGCGACGGGCTGCGGGCGAATTCTCCGGAGCGGTCACAATCGACGCTCCGAAACCGGAAACTGTCGTCGACCCGATCTGCGGGATGACGGTCGATGCCGTGCCGACGAACAATCCGCTCGTGTTCGGCGATGAAACCCTTTACTTCTGTTGTTCGGGTTGCCGGGCAGCGTTTGAAAGCCAGCAGGAGGCCCAATGCTGATAACCGACGAGTTCGAAGTCGAACATCCGATCGAGCGGGTTTGGGAATTTTTCGGCGACATACCGCAAGTGGCGAAGTGTCTGCCGGGCACCCAGCTAAACGAGGAGCTCGGTCCCGACCACTATGGCGGAGGCGTCGAGATCGGGCTGGGACCCGTAAAGCTGTCATTCGATGGCAACGCCAAAATCCTCGAACGCAACAGCGACGACCGCACGCTCAAGATCGATGCCGAGGGCGCGGAGAAGAAGGGCCGAGGCCAAGCGCAGATGCTGGTCGATGCGGCGCTTCACGAGACCGCCGGTGGCACCAAGGTCGACATCGCCATGGACCTCAACCTGTCCGGTGCTGCGGCTCAGTTCGGGCGAGGGTTGGTCGGTGACGTGACCGCGGTGTTGTTGAAAGATTTCACGGCGAACGCCGAGGCTCGCCTCGATGCCATAGCCGATGGGCGCAACCCCGACGAGGTTGGTTCCGTTGCATCGCGCCCGAGCGGGTTCGCCATCGGGCTCGCCGCGGCGAAGATGGCGCTCATGCGTGTGTTCCGTCGATTCTTTTTGCCGTATTCGCCCGAGACTGTTTAGGAGGCGCTCATGTTGTGGTGGATTGGAAATATTCTGTTGTTGGTCGCAGCCCTTGTGGCGGTGGCCTTGCTCAGCCGGCTCCTTGGAGCTGTCGAGCGCATCCGCAAAGCCAGCGATGACATTCTCGCTGGCGGCGTGGAGGCGATCGGTCAGCTCGATTCGACGCCGGCGTTGCTAGCCCAAACCGACACGACCGTGGCCGACGTGGCCGACGGTGCGGTTCGGTACGCCGGTTCGGTGGCCAAGTTGTTGCCACCAGGAGGAGAGTGACATGCCCTTTGTTGCGTGGGTCACAGTTGCGCTGGCCCTACTGATCGTCTTCTTCGCCGCCGTCGGGTTGTTCCGTGTGGTGCTGCATCTGAAGGCTGTCGACACGACGCTCGACGCGCTCACCGGGGGTGTTGGTGTGATCGCCGACAAGACCTCCACGGTGCCGGCGGTTGTCGAGTCAGTAAATGCGAACTTGAAGCCGGTAAGAGACTTCGCGGAGGGGTTGTAGATGATGTTGTTACTCGCTGAATCAAATCCAGGATGGGTAGCCGGCTACACGATCGGGATCATCGTCGTGTTGGCCGTCGTGGCGCTCGTCGTGCCGATCTTGATGCTGGCCAGATCCATCGGTAACCGAGCGACCGACATCAACGCATCGCTGGAACAATCCGTGAAGAACACCGCTGCACTAGCGGGGCTACAGACCACGATCGACTCGGCGGGCGCTATCAGCGCGGGCCTCGAACGTGGCCGGAAGACGCTAGGAGGCTGAACATGTTGTTAGCTCTAACAAGCAGACAAGAAGACCTGTGGTGGGGTGCCGTCATCGGTGGTTTCGTCGTGATCGTCGCCGTCGTGGTGTTGCTGACGCTGCTGGTGATACTCGTAAAGACCATCGAAGAACGGGTCACCACGATCAAGGCAACGCTTGAAGCGGCTGCCGCGAACACCAGCGACACTGCGCTCATTGGCCAAACGGCCGAGGGTGTGCAAGGTGTACTCAACGAAGGCCTGAACCATCACCTGTTCTTGGGACGTGTACTCGAGAAGGTGCGCTCATGACCACGCTCGTCACGCTTTCCGTCATTGCCATTACCTTGCTCATTGCGGGACTGGCATTCTTCTTGTTTGTGCTCGGTAGCCAGCTCGGACGGGTGGCCACGCTGCTCGAAGAATGCGCCGTCCTCGTATGGAAGATCAAAGGCGACACAGAGGCCATTACGCCGGGCCTCGAAAACATCAACCGCACTGGCAGCGTCGTCGCCGGGGCACTCCCCCTGCTCTACGGATTCGCCGAAGATATCGTCAAAGGCGCCACCTACGAGCCCCGCCCCGACGGCTACGAGGCCCCGCCCGCGTTGCCCGCAATGGGTTCGCGGCGCTCGCGCCTGATGGAGGGCGTGGGTTACCGGCCGGAGTAGTGCTCACACGTTGGTTCCGCGGAACCGCGTGCATGCTCTCCTAACTCCCATTTGGATTCCTGTTGGTCGTCAACGGTGCCGTCGTGTTCGGTGCGTCGTAGCTGCCGATCCAGTTGTCGTCCCAGGCCTGGTCATACTGCTCGGGTGCACAGCCCGGCTTGTAGACCGCTAGTAGTTCCTTGACGATCTGTTCTCGGTGCGCAGCAGTGCCGCCGGGGACTTCGTAGGTTGCGATGTGCACTCCCCATTTTGTGCCAGCTCGCTTCTCCCAACACTTCGCCCGCGAATGACCGAAGGGGAGTTTCGCGTCGACGAGGTTCTCCGCGTGATCGACATCGATGACAGCGAAGTCGTTCGGCTTACCCTCAGGATCGTCCAAGTACAGAATCACGAACACCGCAGCATGCGGCTTTGGTTGCCAACCGCCCAGCACGCGCGGACCTTCAAACGGATACCCGGCGAGCGAGCCCAGGCGAATCACCCGGGGTAGTCCTCGTCATCGACGAAACCTTCGTTCTCGCCAATGACTTCTGCCTTGGTCATGGGCCAGGCCGGAATGCCCGCAGTTTCGACAGCCTTCTCGAACAACGGCACTGCAGTCTCGACGGCCTCATCAGCACTCTCGGCTTCGACCACGATCTGTGCTCCATAGGTCATCGCCCCAACACCCGACGCGACACCGTTCAGATGCGCAACAGCATCGGCCAGCTCGACAATCTCGTCGAGCTCCATTGGCCGGTCCCCCTCTGCCTTGATCGAGACGCTCCACTTCATCCTTGGCGCATCCTCCGGCTTTTTGTCCCAGGTGATCTACCCATCAACACATCATCCGATCTTTGGCAGACGTGCCGCAAGTGATTCGAGGCTCGCAAGGTTGTGGCCAGACGCGATCTCGTCAATATGCGGCCCAGCGACGGCCATGGCGAGGGTGGGCGGCATGCCACTCATCTCATCATGAAGCGGGTTCACCCAGACGATCTGGTGACAAAGCCGTTCGAGTTTCACCATGGATTCGGCCAGGGTTGCCGGGTCGCCACGATCGAGACCGTCCGAGCAAATGATCACCGTCGCACCACGGCTCATTCCACGTCGGCCGAAGTCCTTCACAAACGTGTCGACCGAATCGCCGATGCGGGTGCCACCGTCCCAGTCGACAACTTTCTCTGCCGCCAGCTTCATCGCCGCATCAGGACTTCGACGGTTGAGCAGCGGCGTGATGCGCGTGAGCCTCGTGCCGAAGCAGAACACCTCTACCTTCTGTGTTGCACGTTTCATCGAATAGGCGAATTGCAACAGGTTGCGCGAGTGGTCGGCCATTGAACCCGAGATGTCGAGCAGCAGCACCAGTGGTCGTTGCTTTGCCTTGCGGCCCATGCGAAGCAAGGCCGGCGCAACGTCCTTGAGGTTCATCGCGTCGCGGGCCATGCGCCGAATGTCGAGCACTCCCCCCGCCGGGTCGGTTGTGTATCGGCGCGTGCGGCGCTTCGGCGGTTCGAAGCGCATCGTATTGATCATGCGCCTCACCGCAGCGAGCTCTTCTTCCGAACACGCCGAGAAGCGTTTCGTCCGTTCGACCTCAAGCGATGACGCCTGCAGGCCCAGCACCAAAGGGGGTTCTTGGGAGTCGCGCTCCCCCGGTTCGGCATCGGGCACGTTGATCGTGCCGGTCGAACCTTGCGGAGCTTTGCGATCCTTGGTGTATTCACGCGGAGCGCCGGACTGCAAGCCCAAGAAGAACCGTCGGAAGACTTCGTCGTACACCGGGATGTGATCGCGCCGGCTCACCAGCGCAGTACGACCACACCAGTAGACGTCTTCAGTGTCGGACGGCGACAGCTCGGCAACTGCGGCGGTGAATGCCAACACATCGTCGGTTCCAACCGGTAATCCCACCTCGCGCAATGCCGTGGCAAACTCGACAAGACGGTCAACAATATTGTCAAGCATCGACGACGCGGCCGATGTCGGACTGGACGACCTCGAGATCGTCGCGGTCCTTGATCACCGCCCCCAGCGTGTCACGAACCGTTTCGCCGTTGAGGTCTCCCGCGTCGATCGCACCCAGTGCCTGTGCCCAGTCGAGAGTCTCCGCGACGCCCGGCGGCTTGGCGAGGTCCATATCGCGCAAACGGTGGACCGCATCGACCACCTTGCGAGCCAACGTTTCGGCGACCTCGGGAGCTTGCACCCGAACAATGTCGGTTTCCTCGGCCGGAGTTGGGTAACCAATCCAGTGGTAAAGGCACCGGCGCTTCAACGCATCGTGTAACTCGCGGGTTCGATTCGACGTCAGTACGACGATTGGCCGCCCGTCAGCGACAATCGTGCCGACCTCGGGAATCGTGATCTGGAAATCCGACAGCAGCTCGAGCAGGAACGCCTCGAACTCGTCGTCGGCCCGGTCGATCTCGTCGATGAGTAAAACCGAGTTGCTCCCCGAACGAATCGCCTGGAGCAACGGTCGCTCGAGCAGAAACTCTTCGGAGTACAACCCGCCGATCGTCTCGGCGTCAGCGAGTTCGCGCTCGGACAGCGCTCGCACGTGCAACATCTGACGCGCATAGTCCCACTCGTACAACGCTTGGTGCGTGTCGATGCCCTCGTAGCACTGCAAACGGATGAGCTGGCGGCCGGTGAGCTGTGCCAGGCACTTGGCAAACTCGGTCTTGCCGACACCCACCTCACCTTCGAGCAGCAACGGACGGCCAAGGCGAAGGGCGATCAGAGCGGCGGTACCAAGCCCACGATCGGCGAGGTAACCAACCGCGCGCAATTGCTCTTGAAGATCGGCGACGCTCGCAGGCGCATCAGCACCAGAACCGGTGGCCAACGGTCAGTCGTCTGCGTTGCCGAGGACGATGTCCCGGATCGATGAACCGCCGTCAGCGAGCTTGCCTTCAGCCCTGAGAAGATCGCGCCACGCCGTGCCCAAGTCGGCGCCGTCTCGGGAGATGCCCTCGAAGCTGAACTCGCGAGCATTGCGGCACACCCTCGTGGGGCCACAATCTTCATCGGCGTCCGCCGAGTCCTCGCCGGAGGTGCCCCAAATATCTTCGAGCACCTCATCGGCGGCTACGGAGCGGAGTGGTCGGTCTTCGAGGAGCTTGGATTCATCGGGTGGTGAGGTCATGACTTCCCTGCCGGCGTGTGACGTGCTTCACACAGAGTGTACCCGCCGGGTCGAAGCAGCCGAGAACCAATGCGGCTCTGACGCCAGCGTGGCACCGTCTCAATCTTGCGCGGTTTGCCAGGCGATCATTTCGCCCACGACGGCCAGCGCCACTTCATGGGGGTTCCGCGCACCGATTTCGAGTCCCGCCGGGTCGCTCACACGCCCAACATCGGTCACGCCACGGAACGCCAACCAGTCGATTCGGTTCTCTCGCACGGCAAATGGTCCGACCGAGCCGATGTACCCGACCGAGCCCGATAGCGCCGCTTCAAGCACGCGGCCAGCCGACTCGGGGTCATGGCCCGTGACCACCACGCCGTCGATCGGCGACAGTGTTGCCGCCAAACCCGAGGCATCGCCGACGCTTCCGGTGACGACTGCACTCCAGCCGACAAACTTGGCTGCATCGCCCAAGGCCTCGACCATCGGCCCGCCTCCGAACACGACTAGCGTTGGCCGAGGCGACCAGAACGTCGTCACCGTCTCGGGCGTCACAACGACGTCGCTCTTGCCTCTAGCAAAGAGTTGAGCGATGGCTTCGTCGGCCTCGTCGATATTGGCTGCTGAGTACACGCGTGTCTTGCCCACGAAATCTCCGTCGAGCTCAGCAACGATGCACACGGGCTCACGTCCAAGCAACAAGGGCCAGAGCTTGTCGGGCAATCGGTCGGCGGGCGTGAGCATGCAAGGCACTGAGGTGCCCTCGTCGAGCCCGATCTCGGGACTTTCGAGGGGACCAACTGGCAGCAACACCACGCGGCCGCGCTCGTGCCGTACACCTGCGAGATCGATGAGCTGATCCGTGAAAGTGCCGCCCAGCATTCCGCCGAGCCTTCCTCCCCCCGGAGTGATCGCCAACGCATCTGCCGGATCAAACTGCGGCGTCAACGAGGGTTCGAGCGACCATGCGACATCAGCACGGGTTTCCCCGCGGATACACGCGGTGACACCAGCGACGATCCCGTACACGCCATGACGATACCAACTGGTTTCAACGGGAAGTAGCGTGGTCGTATGGGAATCACTGCAGGTCTCATCATCGCCGCGGGGTCCTCGCGCCGACTTGGCCAGCCCAAGCAGCTATTGCCGTACAAAGGCGCAACCCTGCTCGATGCGACGCTGCAGATGGCCCGGCAGGCGCCGTTCGCTCAGCGGCTCGTTACCGTCGGCGGTGCAGCCCCCGAAGTGCGCGAGCAGGTAGATCTCAATGGCTTCACTATCGTCGACAGTGTCCATCACACCAACGGATGCTCCTCATCGATCGTCTCGGCGCTGCAACTCGTCGCGACAGGCACCGACGGAGTCGTGCTGCTCCTCGGTGACCAACCCCACATCTCGACCGCCGTCATCGAGCAGATCATCGAGGCCGGAGCCGAGAAAAACGCCGACATCGTCGTGTGTCACTACGACGACGAGATCGGGCACCCGTTCTGGTTCGGCGCGTCGATGTTCGACAAGCTGACAGAACTGCACGGTGACAAAGCAATCTGGAAGCTCATCGAATCTGGACAATACGACGTCCACGAGATGCGCGTGCCGGGTGCGGTGCCACTCGATGTCGACACTTGGGAAGATTACGAGCAACTGCTCGCAACAAGCTGAGATTGGACAGAGCCGCCAGCGGTTGATCAGATTCCCTTATGTGCTGACAGCGATGTCGGCTCTGGCGGTCGACGGACTTCGCCCAAGCATTAGCAAATCCATTTGCACACGACACCCCGGCAAAACCCTGGTCAGAGACCTGACGGACAATAACATCGCTGTCCGATTTTCGGCGGCGTGCAACAAGCAACTCAAAGTCGCTCGTTTCACCTCCAAATTCTTGGGGGTTCGCGGGGTTCATGGACGAGATCGATTTCCCCAGGATCTGCACAGGTGCCACGGGACCAATATCGCCGGTCACCCCCGAGATGGGAATGCCACGGGCGCAGAATCACCCCCTCGCCACCCTCAAGAGACGACTTGACGCCTCGGAGGAACGCCCCATACTGATTCAGCCGCCAGCAGCACCGCTGCTCATCAATCTTCTTCGTACACTCGACTCCAAACCGCGTGCCAATATTTTTTCTGCCGCGCTTGCGTTTGGTTCCTTACGAGCCGATAATAACGGTGGTCAGCGAGTTAGCCGAAAGGACCTCGCTGAAAGTACGCCCCGGACTGGCTGCGGATCGCAGTCCCGGGGCCGCTGCGTTTTTGGTGTCAGTTGCCAAGGACGACACACACCTTCCGGACGCGATGGGCCAATCGCGGATACATATCGAGATGCGCTCCGCAGAGATGGTCGGTCCGAGCGCCGGCGAGCACGCCGGCGAGCCACAGAAGCGGTTCTTGCTTGGTTTCATGGCGGATCGACAGTCCTTGCGGGACAAGGTTTCTCGATCGAAGGCTCTGGAGTACTCGATGATCTTTTTGATCGAGCTGAGTGAAACCCAGTGAGGGTTGGCCACGGGTTTCGAGTACCAGGTCCATCACTCCTCCGTCGCCGCCCAGTGTCGTGAACGCCGCGGCCATCGTCTTTGCCCGCAAGCGATGCTCAGAGTTGTGTCGAGCGCGGAGTGGTTGGGCCGTCTCGAACAGGTAGCCGTCCCATGTGTCGAGCGCGGTGACCCGATCAATGGCAACAATTCTACGCTCTCGGCTGAGTTCGTTGTAGTGGACGTCAACGTCGAGATCAGCAGACAGTTCACGAAGCGCGTCGCGTGTCTCGTCCGCATCGCCGCGCATGATGACCGCTCCTGCCACGACGTAGTAGTCGCCCCTACCGGAGACCTTCCCGGTGTTCGGGTCTCGCACCGGCTTTATCGACTCGTCCAGGAACGCCAAGATCTCATGATCCATTTGTACGGCCTTCCGGACGAGCCACGTCGCGCAGCTCAAGATCGGCCGTCCCATCTTGGGCGGTGTCCGTCGACAGTCCACACCACTCTGGGGCCTTCACCGCCGGCGAGATGGACCACGGTCGTAACGACAAGCCGATCACCAAGATCGTCCTAGACGCCAGTTTTGATGACCCGCACCGGTTCTCATCTCTATTCATCGCTGCATTATCTCTGTTCGGCCAAGTGATATTCAGAGTCGTCGGTCTCCAATGTGGCAGTGGCAAGCGTGGCTGGCGGTATTGGTAGATCACCCAGCCGGGATCGATGAAGATGAGGCGGCCACGGTATCGGTCACAGATTGGCTTACGCGTCTCTGACAGTGGTTCGAGCCACCGAGTCGGCATTCATGCAGGACGAAGCAGCTCAGCTGTGACGCCACGTCCCGATGCACGGTGACCACACCCACACCCATCTCCC
>CAZHMP010000070.1:0-9012 GCA_964533595.1 uncultured Acidimicrobiales bacterium
AGAAGCGCCGTAAGCGCATGCGTAAAAAGAAGCACAAGAAGATGCTGCGAAGGACGCGCCACCAGCGCAACAAGTAGTTTCGGTTGTTTCGGTGTGGCTAAAGGCCATGCGCCGGGATCGTGCGGGCTACCACACGGCCGGCGCCTGGGTAAGCGCCCGAAACGAACCAACTGCTTCCGCTGCCGGCAAGCCTTGGGCGTTGGCCTGAAGCTTTGGCCAGCATGTCTCTCCAACGGCGCAGATCCGGATACAGCGACAGAGCCGCTGGTTCGAGATCGTTGCCGTATTCTCCTTTGGGACCGCCCAGGCGGTCCCATTCGGCGTAAACGGCCGCGGTCGGGCATCCGATGTCCGGGGTGAGAAGCGTAAATGTTTGCGGCTGGAATTCGAGAGGTTGTATCTGCTCGCCAATTCCGGTGACGCGAGCCCGTCCGCCGTAGAGGCAGAAGGCAACGTCCGCTCCAATCGCCGCCGACCGCTCCAGGTCACGGCACCCCGCCCATCGCAGCACGGCCGCGGCATTTGAGGACCCACCACCGAGACCGGCGCCGGCCGGAATGCGTTTCGTGATGGTGATCTTGGCTTCACGTTCGCACGACTCGAGAGCGGTCGTGACGAGATTGACTCCAGCGAGTTCGATAACGACGCCCGTTGCCGCGTCCACCACATCGACCCCCGACCCGCTGGTCACCTCAATGGTGTCGTGGAGATCGAGGCTCACCATCTCGGCGTCGATGAGATGAAGGCCGTCTGGGCGCGTGCCCACGACGCGCAGCGACAGAGTCAGCTTGGCTGGAGCGTTCAGGACTGCCACGGCAGTGGAGACTACGGTGCGATGGAGCACGTATGGGCCACACCCTGGAGCCACCTCCCATGACCGGCAACTCTTCGACCTTCGACCGCGGCCTCACTGACCTTGGGAGTGGCAATTGGGCTTGGATGCAACCCGATGGGAGTTGGGGGTGGTCAAACGCCGGTCTGATCGTCGACGGCGACGAAGCATTGCTCGTCGACACTCTCTACGACCTCGATCTCACGGCCGACATGCTGGCCGGATTCGCCGATGCCGCGCCCGGTTCGCGCATCACCACGCTGGTCAACACCCACAGCAACGGGGATCATTGCAACGGCAACGAGCTGGTGATCAACGCTGAGATCGTTGCCTCGAAAGCCGCGGCAGCCGAGATGGCCAACGAATCACCCGAATTCATGTCCTCTTTGCTCGCTGCCGCCCCGGAAATGGGAGTGATGGGAGAATTCTTCCTCCACTGCTTCTCCCCCTTCCAATTTGCGGGGATCACCGGGGCCGCACCTACAACCACGTTCACCGGCACCGTCGACCGAACGGTCGGTGACACACTCGTGGAGTTGGTGGAGGTTGGACCAGCCCACACGGCAGGCGACGTGCTGGTGCATGTGCCGTCACGTCGCACCGTCTACACCGGTGACATCTTGTTCGTTCAGGGACACCCGATTCTGTGGGCGGGAAGCATCCCGAATGCCATTGCCGCACTCGACAGGATCGAGGCATGGAATCCCGAGGTGATCGTGCCCGGCCACGGTCCAGTCACCGACCTCGACGGGTTGAGGGAGGTTCGCGAATACCTCACGTATTGTCACGACGAATGCCGACAGCGACATGAACGGGGTATGTCGATCGAAGAAGCCGCCCGCGACATATTGCTCGATCGATGGATCACCTGGAGCGACTCCGAACGGGTCATCACCCTCGTCGACAGTTGTTATCGCGAGTTCGAGGGACGGTCGGAACCAACACCGGTGACGGACCTGTTCGCATCAATGGCCGCCCTCTGGAAAGAAAACCACCACCCCTAGCTGTTTTTGTGAGTCTTAAGTGCTGCGTGGGCAGCACTTAAGACTCACAAAAACAGCTAGGTGGATTGTTGGGCGAGGCGGGACCAGTCGTCCAGGCCGAGCGTTTCGGCTCGAGCTGTCGGATCAACATGCGCCTGCTCGAAACCGGCGGCGTCAACCAGGCCGGCGAGAGATCGCCGCAGCATCTTGCGGCGCTGCCCGTAACCGGCACGAATCAGTGGGTCGAGCAGCTCGAAGGGCGCTTCTACCGGTGGCTCGTCGTGACGATCCAATCGCACCAGCACGGACTCCACCCTTGGCTTTGGATGGAAAACTGTTGCCGGAACTTTCCCGACCACACGCGCCACCGCGTGATAGGCGACGACCATCGACGGAATGCCCACGGCCGAGTCGCCGGGGCCGGCCGCCAGGCGTTCACCGGCCTCGCGTTGCACCATCACGAGCATCGACCTGATCGCCGGCACGTCTCGAAGCAGGTCCAGCACAAGCGGTGTGGCCACGTTGTAGGGGAGATTGGCCACCAGGGTCCACTCATCGGATCCCTGCAGAAGTTCCGCCCAATTGAGCTCAGCTGCATCGGCCTCGATCACCTCGACGCCACGGCCGGCCACCACCTCGCGCAGCACTGGCACGATGTCGTGGTCGACCTCGACCGCGGTGATGTCGGCTCCGGTATCGGCCAATGCGAGCGTGAGAGATCCCAGACCCGGGCCGATCTCGACCACCGAGTCTCCGGGACCCACCTCGCTGAGCCGCGCGATGCGACGAACGGTGTTGGGGTCAACGACGAAATTCTGACCGAATGCCCGGCGAGGTTCCAAGCCATTCACGGCCAGCAATTCGCGAATCTCGCCGAGGGTGTGGGTCATTGCGCCTCGACAGGAAGGCTGTAGAACGCTGTGGCTGTGTCCCAGGTTGCCTGCTCAACGACGTCGACGCTGAGCCCTTTGGCTTTGGCCACTGCGGCGCCCACGTGGGGAACGAGTGCCGGACGATTCCCGCGTCCACGGTGAGGTACGGGAGCCAGATACGGGCTGTCGGTTTCGACCAGCAGCCGGTCGAGAGGGCAGGCCGCCGCTGCATCGCGAACCTCGGGGGCTTTGGGGAACGTGACAATTCCGGAAAAGGAAAGCAGCGCTCCTCGTTGGAGGCATTCGCTCCCCTCGTCGGTCCCGCCGGTGAAACAGTGGAATACCGTTCGATCCGGCGTGCCCTCACGGTCGAGTATCGCGAACGTCTCCTCCCACGCCTCCCTCGTGTGGATCACCAACGGCATGCCGCGCTCGTTGGCCAATGCCACTTGGGCAGCGAACACTTCAGCTTGGACTTGGCGCGGCGAGTGGTCGTAGTGGAAGTCGAGCCCGCACTCCCCGACTGCCACCGTCTGAGGGTTGTCGAGGAGATCATCGAGGCCTTCAAGACCGTCTACCGCGTCGTGGGGGTGGACTCCGGCCGTCGCCCAGACACCATCGAAGGAAGAAGCGACAGAAATCGCTTCGCTCGATCGTTCGATGTTGGTACCCACTGTGACCATGCGGTGGACACCGGCCGTGCGGGCCTCGTCGTACCACTCGACGCCGGCCTCACCGGAGGGAAGGTGGCAATGTTGATCGAACCAAGCCACGATTCACTCGGCCGCTTGGATGGCCTCTAGATCGACCTTCGGGAACATTGGACTTGGCTTCGGTATCGGCGTGCCGGGAGCGACATCGACCCTCTCCCAGCCGGCCGGTTCACCCAGAACCGCGTCGAGCTTGGCCGATGAGAACGGCAGGTATGGCGACATGCCGACTCGAACACCGTTGATGGCGTCGAGGGCGGTGCCGAGCACGGTCGCCGACCTCTCGGGATCTGTTTTGGCCAGACGCCATGGCTCGGTGGCGTTGAGGTAGACGTTGACAGCCTGCGCAGCGTCCATGGCTGTGCGAAGGGCCGCCTTCAGCTCAACTCGTTCGATCTGCTCGCTCTCGACGGCGAGCAACGAATCCACTGTGGCCAACAGCTGAAGATCGACGTCGGTGCGTTGGCCGCCGGCCGGTTTCGCGCCGTCGTGATTCTTGTGGATCATCGACATCACACGATTGACGAGATTGCCCCAAGTGGCAGCGAGTTCCTCGTTGATTCGGCGTGCGATCTCCTCGATCGAGATGTCGGTGTCGCTCTGCTCGGGGAACGATGCAGCCAAGGCGTAGCGGAGCGAATCGGCTTCGAAGAGATCGAGACCTTCATCGATGGTGAGGCCAACCCCGCGACTCGCCGATGCCTTGCCGCCTTTGAACGTGACGTATTGATTGGCGGGCACATTGGTTGGCAGGTTCAGGCCGCCGTAGCCAGAGAGCATGGCCGGCCAGATGATCGCATGGAATGGGACGTTGTCCTTGCCGACGAAGTAGTAACTCTCGGCGTCGGGATTCTGCCAGTAGCGTCGCCAGAGATCCGGCTCGCCGCGACGTTGGGAGAGCTCCTTGGCGGCCGAGAGATAGCCGATGACGGCGTCGAACCACACGTAGATGCGTTTTCCGGGGCCCAAATCGTCGACCGGTATCTTCACCCCCCAATCGAGATCTCGGGTGATTGCTCGATCGTGGAGCCCCTCGTTGATCCAGCTCCTGCAGAAATTCACCACATGAGGGCGCCATCCGACGCGACTGTCGAGCCATTCGCCCAGCTCGTCGGAGAAATCCGAGAGACGGAGGTAGAAGTGTTCCGTGGACCGCACCACCGGCGCCGAGCCCGACATTTTTGAACGTGGCTCGATCAGGTCGATCGGGTCGAGCGTGCGGCCGCAGTTGTCGCACTGATCGCCGCGGGCGTCGGTGTAGCCGCAGTGGGGGCAAGTTCCCTCAACGTAACGATCGGGTAGAAACTTGCAGACTTCTTCGTCGTAGAACTGCTCGCTTGTCCTCTTGTCGATATGACCCTTCTCGAGAAGCGTCATGAACATGTCCTGGGTGACCGCGGCGTGGTTTTCGGTGCCGGTGGAGGTGTAGCACTCCCATTTGATCCCGCATCGTTCCCAGTTGCGTACGAATTCGGCGTGGAATCGATCGGCGATATCGGACGGGCTGACCCCCTCGGCATCGGCCCTCACCGTTATTGGAGTGCCGTGGACATCAGAGCCGCTGACCATGGCAACGTCGTTGCCGACCAGACGGTGGTATCTCGCGAACACATCGGCCGGCAGGTAGGCACCCGCCAAGTGTCCGAGGTGGCGCGACCCCGACGCGTATGGCCAAGCAACAGCTACGAGAATCGGTTTCGGCATCGCCCGCGAGACTACCGGCCCGCCTTCAGTAGTCGACGCCTTTGCAGACGAGACAGTCGTGACCTGAGTGGATTTGTTGAGCCAAGGAAGCATCGTCGGATGACTGGTACTGCGGGGTGCCTGCGCGGGGTGAACGATCATCGTCGGTGACATCCGGATCGGTTGCGCCGTTCTCAGTGGGCCTCAACACGCTGTCCTTCCACGAATCGTCGGCGGCCCAGTGAAGCTGTTGGTCTCGAATCCACCCCGATTGGTTGGCGTCGGCGAAGCCCGCCAATGCCTCAGCGACAATCTGGAGCCCGACTTCGGGTTCCCCGATCCGACCCGCGGTATGCCCGAGGGGATAGTCAAGGAACACTGCACGTGGCGGATTGACGGCCGCAGTGATGTCTCGGGCGCAACTCATGGTGACTGTGGGAATGCCGGACTCTTCCAACTGTCGTGCGATCAGACCCACGGTCTGATGACAAACAGGTCAAACAGGAACCAGAAGCACCAGGTCGATTTCGTCATGGTGGCAGCGCTCGACGAGGGCCGGCGCCAACTCATCTTGTACGCGTCGCTGCGAGTAGATGCCCCCCATGCACGTAAAGAAATCCGGCGCCAGCTCGCCGACAACCCCATCTTCGACGAGGGCGTGCAGAGGTCTGATGGGAAACACCACGTTGATGTCACGGCGAGCGTCGGTGAGGTCGTAGGCAAAGTGGGTCGCCCTGAGCTGAGCTTCGTCAACGTCGGATGAAATGGCGCGGTACGAAGTGTCGTCTCGATGGGTGAACGCCGTCTGGCCAACTTGGTAGATCCCGCCGGTGGCGATCATCCCGAGCCGTGATTCCGACAGCGGTCGCACAACGTTGGTCCACGGCGCAGTGTCGGGATTACTGGCCCACTTGTAGGGCGGGTATCCGAGAGCGGCGTATTGCTCGCGGGTGCGATCGATGTATTTGACCGGCGGTTGACGGTGATCGGTCACGGAGCCTCCCCATCAGGTGACTACCATAGGCCAGTCGCCCGGGACCCCTTTGGCAACGGCGCCGACCGACGCATCCCAGTTGCAGTGTGAAGGAACCATGGACTCCTCGGCGTTCTACGAGATCATCGGCTACATCGCATCGGCGCTGGTGGTCATCTCCATCACACAAAAGTCCATTCTCAAGTTGAGGGTGATTGGCCTGGCCGGGTCGGTTTCGTTTCTGACCTACGGAATTCTGATCGGGGCCATCCCAATCGTGTTGGTGAACGTGGCGGCCGCGTCGATTCATGTTTTCTTTCTGCGCAAGTTGGTGTGGCACAAAGATGAGGTGTTCTCGGTGCTGCACGTTGGCGCGCACTCTCGTTATCTCCAGAATTTCCTCGACTTCTACCACGACGACATCACCAGCCGGTTCAGCCCGGGATTTGTTTACGAACCCGATCCCGACCAGATCACGGCCCTGTTCTTGCGGGACGTCATCCCCGCCGGCCTGTTCATCGGACGACCGCACAACGACGGTTCAGTGGAGGTGATTGTCGACTACGCGATCCCCCAGTACCGCGACTTCAAGATGGCTCCATATCTCTACTCGGATGATTCGGGTTTGTTTGTTGACCAGGCCTGCACTCGGCTCTGGTCCGACGCGCGTACTGAGGTTCAGGCCGATTATCTGAGCAGGGTCGGCTTCACGTCCGACCCGTCGAGCCCGAACCCCCACCGTTACGTTCTCGAACTCGAATCATCTGCGCCGAGCGCCAATTCATAGACCCGACGACGTGCCACTCCGAGAGCGGTCGACACATCGGCCACGGCATCACGTCGGCTCGATCCGGACGTCATCTCTGCTTTGACGGCCTCCACAATCTGGGAGTCGGTGGCCTCGGCTCGAGCCGGCGCACCGCCGATCATGATCACGATCTCGCCCTTGACACCCGCCTCGGCCCATTCGGCCAGTTCGCCGAGCGTCCCGCGCGCAAACTCCTCATGGAGCTTTGTGATCTCGCGACCCGCCGCGGCCGGCCGATCGGCTCCGCATACAGCAATCAAGTCTCGAAGAGTGGCTGCCGTTCGATTTGGCGATTCATAGATGACAGTGGTCCGCGTTTGCAATGAGATATCGACGAGTTGAGCGCGCCGGCCATCGCCCTTGCGGTCGAGGAACCCATCGAATACGAACCGCGTGGTGGGCAGTCCGCTGGCGACCAGCGCTGCCAACACGGCGGACGGCCCGGGCACCGTGGTGATCTCGTGTCCGGCTGCGAGCACCAGTTCGACCAGACGCTGTCCCGGATCTGACACTGCGGGAGTTCCCGCATCAGAGACGAGCACGACCCGTTTGCCGGCCTCGAGAAAGTCGATCACCTCTGATGCAACTCGATTCTCGGTGTGGTCGTCGGTGCGCATCATCCGCGCGGTGATGCCGAGGTGGTTGAGGAGACCGCCGGTGCGTCGAGTGTCCTCGCAGCAGATCAGATCCGCGCGCCCCAGTTCCTCGGCGGCCCGTGTGGATATGTCTCCCAGGTTGCCGATCGGAGTTGCCACCAAGACCAGTGCGGCTTTCAACCCTCGATCTCCAGTTGTACGCCCGGCTCAATCCCCCATCGCTTCAGCGAACCTGCCTCAGCCTCAATCACCATTCGGGCCGAACGGTGATAGGCCCCCACGCGACCCGGCTTCATTGTTGACACTCGGAGCACCACCATCTCAGAGTCGAGGTGCGCAACGTCTATAGCGAATCTCATGCCGATGGTGTGGACCGAGCGGGCCGGGTCGAGGAGCAGAGCTCCTTCGATGCCGTCACGGCCGAGCAATCCCTTGCGGCGAGTGCTGCGAGTGTTTGCGATCTCCAACGAGGCGACCACATGGTCACCGGCCAAAAGCCACGACATGCACTGAATCTATTGGCTGGCTCGATGCTCATGCCGACACGAGCGGTGGATACCGCTGGTTGCCAGTCAGACCAGCGATGGCTCGGCTTCCGCCTTTTCGGCGCGACGCTCCGCCATTCGTCTTCCCACTCGGCCGATTCGATCGATCTGCTTCATGAGTCTGTGCCGTGCTTCCTCGGCTTCATCTGACAGTCCGGCAAGCTGCTCCACCGCCCAGTCCCGCACGATGACCGGCTGCAGGATTTGATCGTGATGGATTGCGAGGTCGTAGATACCGGAATCGGCGATGGCTTTGGAATGTTCAGCAAAGCCAGGAATGCCCGTGCCGGGCATCGAGAATCCCTTGACCTGCTTTTCGATCGCGATCACCGCTCTTGAAGGGTCGACTTCGATCACCGCGGACATGGCGTCGCGGTAGAAGAGGTAGTGGAGGTTCTCATCCGATGCCACTCGGCGCATGATTGCCTTGCCGACGGGGTCGGTGAGGTGCGATCCGGTGTTGAAGTGCGAGATGCGAGTGGCGAGTTCCTGCAGGGCCACGTAGGCCAAGCCATCCACCACAGTCTCGGGTTCGGGAACCGCACCGCTTGACATCTGCACCATTCGGCCTCGCTCGAGTTCCACGGGATCGATGCATCTGCTGGCCTGCAGGTATTGGTTGAGCACCATTCCGTGGCGAGCTTCCTCTGCGGTCCACCGGCGAACCCATTCGCCCCACGCGCCGTCTCTGCCGAACATGCGCTCGATATCGCGGAAGTAGTAGGGGAGGTTGTCTTCGGTCAGGGTGTTGACGAAAAGTGCGCTTCGGACAGACTCAGGCACGCCGGCTTCCTCCGCAGACCATTCGTAGTCGTCGGCGTAGTCCTGAGCGCGTGACCATGGCACCAACTTGTGCGGGAACCACTCCTTTGTTGTGGCGAGGTGGCGAGCCAGAAGCTGTTCGCCTTTCTCAGCAAGAGATTCCAACAGGTGGATATCGGCGGGGTGGGTCATATGCGGGCAGCCTACCTACTGGTCGGCAGGCAGCCTACCTACCAGCAGGTAGGCAG
>CAZHMP010000070.1:9112-13755 GCA_964533595.1 uncultured Acidimicrobiales bacterium
CTAGACGTTGAAACGGAACTCCATCACGTCGCCATCGCGTGCGATGTAGTCCTTGCCTTCGGAGCGGACCTTGCCAACCTCGCGGGCCGCGGCCCACGAACCCGCCTCGAGGAGTTCGTCCCACTGAATGGTCTCCGCTCTGATGAATCCTCTCTGGAAGTCGGTGTGAATAACACCGGCGCATTCCGGAGCGTTCGATCCCGCCCTGAACGTCCAGGCTCTGCTTTCCTTCTCGCCGGTGGTGAGAAACGTTCGCAGCCCGAGCTTGTGATATGCGCTCTTCAGAAAACGCGGCACAGCGCCTTCGCCCAGACCCAAGGCCTCGAGCATCTCGGCCCTCTCACTCTCATCGAGCTGGGCAGCCTCGGCCTCCAACTGGACACACAGCGGTATGACTTCAGCGCCTTGCAACTCTTCACGCACGGAAGCCGCGATCTCGTCCTCGGACCCAATCTGATCCTCACCAATGTTGAGGACCGCCAACACGGGCTTGTTGGTCAGAAAGAAGAATTCCTTGAGTGATTCCGACTCTTCATCGCTGAGACCGGCGCGGTAAAGCGGCGTGCCCTCACTCAATGTGTCGACGACCCTCGTCAGCAGATCGACGGTGCGACGCAACGACGGGTCGCCCTTCATCGATCTTTGGTGTTTGTCGAGTTGGCGCTCGGCGGTTGACAGGTCGGCCAGAGCCAGTTCGATCTCCACGACGCGAAGATGTTCCAACGGCTCGGTTGAGCCCGGCACACCATCGTCGAAGGCCCGGAGAACGAAAACAATCGCATCAACCTCGCGGATGTGAGACAAGAACGCGTTTCCGAGCCCCTCTCCATGGCTGGCACCCTCGACCAGCCCTCCGATGTCGGTGAACTGAACCGACGCGTGCACGACGTTGCGACTCTTGCTCATGATCGCCAGGCGGTCGAGACGACTGTCCGGAACCTTGGCCACGCCAACATTGGGATCGGTGGTGGCAAACGCGTATGGCGCCGCATGTGCGCCACCTCCGGCCAATGCGTTGTAGAGCGAACTCTTGCCGGCATTTGGCAGGCCGACGAAACCGAAACGCTCCATGGTTCTCCCGGACGATCGTGGACGACGGAAGGCTACCGGTGGAGATAACGTGGCCGACGTGTCTGAAACGACCATGGACCCCACCGTTTCCGTCGAACCCGCGGCGAACGTCAACGTGTCCGACGAGGCTGGCGCGGAGCGCACCTTCTCCATATCGATCGCGGTGTCGGCGATTCGCTGCACGCTCACATACGTGCTCATCCCGTGGGTCTTCCCTTTCCTGGGCGAGACGACCGGAGTGGGTCCCACCATCGGGGTCGTCATCGGGCTCGCCGCGATCGTGGCGAATTTGTTCAGCATCCGCCGATTCCATCGAGCCGACCATCGTTGGAAGTGGCAAATGACCCTTCTCAACTCCGCTGTGATCGGCCTTTTGGTATTTCTGGTGGCCAAGGACTTCGTCTCACTGGTCGGCTGATCGCCGTATCTGATGGTGTGGCCGGCGGTGTTTTGCCGATAGCATTTCCGACCATGTCGAAGCGCACACAGAAGGCGCGGGCCAAGGCCCGCCGCAAGAAGGCAAACCACGGACGCAAGCCGAACCTCGGCCGAAATAGCTGAACGCAGGCACCTCCGTGTGTCTCGCCGGTCCCTTGGAGGACCGGCGATTTTATTTTTCGCTTGCTCCACGGCGCCCGACATTGGGAACCCCACATTGGGAAATTGGGCCCAAGACGCCGATAATGCACATGTGCTACTCGTGTTCGACGGCGACTGCGGATTTTGTACCACCTCGGCAAGGTGGATCGAGAAACGACTCGCGGATGAAGTAGGCGTCGAGCCCTGGCAGTCACTCGACCTCCAATCAATCGGGCTGACCGAGTCGGATGTGACCTCGGCTGCCTGGTGGATCGACGATTCCGGCCAACCGCATCGCGGTCACATGGCAATTGGCCACGCGTTGAACTCGTCGCACGGCGTCTGGAGACTTGTCGGCCGGGCGATCATCACCCCGCCGGTTTCGTGGATCGCACGACCCGCCTACTGGTTCGTGGCCCGGTACCGCTACCGACTTCCGGGAGCTACCGATGCGTGTCGGATTCCCGAGGCTGACTGACAACTGGTAGACCACCGCACGTGACCATCACTCTCTCTGAAGCAGAATCACGTCGGATCATGGCCCGAAGCGGCGTCCCCGTATCGCCCTACGTCGTGGGCGCAACGACCGACGAAGTAGTCGCCGCCCTGGCCGCAAACCCTGACGTTGCCTACCCGCTGGTGGCCAAGCTGTGTGGCAGGGCGATCACCCACAAAACCGAGCGGGGACTCGTGCAGTTGGGCATCCCCAACGAAATTGCGCTGCGGAATGCCTGTGACACTCTGCTCGCGAGCGCGCGCCCCGAAGACGGCGTGGTCGAACTCTTGGTGTCGACCATGGTTGCGGGCAACCGCGAGTTGATTGCCGGACTCGCGACCGACTCGCAATTCGGGTTGGTGGTGATGCTCGGTGTCGGAGGGATTCTCGCCGAGGCAGTGGCTGACGTGACGTTCCGATTGGCGCCAATGAGTGCGGCCGACGCCGAGGAGATGATCGATGACCTGTCGAGCCAACCATTGTTGGGACCATTTCGCGGTGAACCGGCGATCGATCGCGGCTCACTCGTTCAGACCCTTTTGGCCCTATGCGATGTTGGGCGAGATCAGACCGGTCTGGTATCGGCCGACATCAATCCGTTGATAGTCGTCGACGGCATCCCCACGGCAGTCGACGCGCTGATCGAGATCAACAATCAATCCTCGGGTTCAGCTGAGGTGATCCAATGAACCGCGACCTCTCTCCCCTATTCGATCCCAAGGGAATAATCATCACCGGCGTGTCGAGCCATCCCGGAAAATTCGGCTTCGTCACGCTTCACAACCTTCTCGCCGCCGGTTATCAAGGCGAGATCTTCCCGGTGGGACGTGAGCCCGGTGAGGTGCTCGGTCGGCGTGTTTACGGTTCGATCGAAGATGTTCCCCATGGTGCTGCCGACATGGTTTTCATGTGCACCCCTCAGAAATTCAACGAGGGTCTGCTCCGTGAGGCAGCTGCGAAGGGCGTCACGGCGGCATTCTTCGCGGCGGCGGGTTACCGCGAAGCTGGAGCCGAGGGGGTGGAGGCCGAGCGCCGTCTTGTCGCTCTCGCCGACGAACTCCACATTGCATTGGCCGGGCCCAACGGTCAGGGCGTGGTGTCGAGCCCGGCATCCATGTGTGCACAGATAGTCGCCCCCTACGCGCCGGCGGGGCACATTGCCATCGCATCCCAGTCCGGCAACTTCGTGTCGTCTTTTCTCAACTTGGCCCAACACACTGGAATCGGCGTCAGTCGAGCAATCGCTGCGGGCAACGCAGCCGTCTTGGGCATCGTCGACTATCTGGAGTGGTTTACCGAAGACCCCGAAACCACGGTGAGTCTGATTTACATGGAATCGGTCGACAACGGCCGGGACATGTTCGAGCGAATCCGACCACTCGCTGAACGAAAGCCGATCGTCGTGGTGAAAGGCGGAGCCTCGGAAGCCGGAGCTCGTGCCGCAGCCAGCCATACCGGGGCACTGGCCAGCGACGACAAAATATTTTCCGGAATGTGCCGCCAAGCGGGACTGATTCGTGCCCGAGACGTGGAGGAGGGATTCGAGGTAGCCGCCACGCTGGCCACTCAACCGATACCCAGAGGCAATCGCACGGTGGTCGTCACCTCGGTTGGTGGGTGGGGAGTCGCCGCTGTCGATGCCATGGCCGACACATCGCTGAGCGTCGAGCCGCTGCCTCCAGACCTCTTCGAGGCCGTGGATGCCATGCTCCCTCCCCGCTGGAGCAAGTCGAACCCAATCGACATGGCCGGAGGCGAGACCCGCGACACGGTTCCGGCAATTCTCGACATGGTGGCGGATCATCCAGACGTTGACAGCATCGTGTTTTTGGGTCTCGGAATTCAATCCAATACTGCCGCGATGATGCGAGGCGGGCCCTTCTACCCCGATTTTGGTCTTGACCGAATTGTGGGATTTCATGAGCGACAAGACGCTCGTTACGCCGAGGCGATCGCAGATATCTCTGAGCGAACCGGTACTCCCATCGTGGTGGCCACCGAGTTGGCCAATGCCCGCCCCGACAACCCCGGGCCGGCAGCGATGCGAGCGGCAGGGAAGATGTGTCACGCTTCGGCCGGGCGAGCGGTCAGGTCTCTCGACTTGCTAACCCGCCGTGGGGCGTGGCTGCGGTCGAGGGGTCTCCACAAATGACCGATTGGCCGGAGACGTATTGGGCGGTGATCTTCACCAGCAAACGTCTCCCCGGCGACGACTATGAATACGACCGGGTCGCCGGCCGTATGGAGACTCTCGCGGCATCAATTCCCGGATACTTGGGAATCGAAGCAGTGCGCGGCGCCGAAGGGGTCGGTATCACAGTGTCCTACTGGGAATCGGAGGATTCCATTGCCGCCTGGCGAGACCACCCCGAACACTTGGATGCCAAGAGTCGCGGCCGTCGCGATTGGTATGAGTGGTACGAGTTGAGGGTGGCTCGAGTGGATCGGGCACGATCCTTCCGCCCGGGTTCGCGTTGAGATGGCCGACATATTTGAT
>CAZHMP010000071.1:0-13016 GCA_964533595.1 uncultured Acidimicrobiales bacterium
CGGCCACGATTTCGGCATTGGCAGCGGCGGTGATCGACGGGTCGATCGATCTCACAGGGGCCACCGGCTTCGCAACGGTTCGCGAACAGCTGCTCTCGATCCGCGGAATCGGACCATGGACAACCGACGTGGTGATGATGCGTGCGCTTCGTGATCCCGATGCGTTCCCGGCAGGAGATCTCGGAATTCAACGGGCGATAGCGAGGCTCAGACGGTCAGACGTCTATCCGTCGGAGTCCGAGGTCCGAGATATTTCACAACCTTGGCGCCCCTACCGAGCCCTGGCCGCACAACATCTCTGGGCGTCACTTCGCAACCAGGAATTGGAGCAAATCTGATGACTCAGCCAGAACTCGAAAAGGTGGAGCTCGATACTCCAATAGGTCGACTCACGATAATCGCCTCGACAACGGGGGTCACCCACGTTCTCTTCGACGGGGAGAACCCCATCGACGTCGGGTTGGACGCTGCGGTGCCGACCGTCGTCGACAATCCGATCCTTCGCTCAGCCTGTGATCAACTCGGCGAGTATTTCGCAGGGGAACGTCGTGACTTCGATCTACCCCTCGATCCGCACGGAACCGAATTCCAGGTCGAGGTCTGGTCAGCGTTGGCCGCAATCCCGTATGGAAAGACGCTCACCTATTCCCAGCAGGCGGAAGCTATCGGGCGCCCAGCGGCGGTACGAGCAGTGGGCTCGGCCAACGGACGCAATCCGATCCCGATCGTGTTGCCCTGTCACCGCGTCGTGGGGTCCGATGGATCACTCACCGGATACGCCGGAGGACTCGACATAAAGCGCCAGCTACTTGATCTCGAACGCGCACAACAGGCGCTACCGCTGGCGTGAGCACCACCGCTGACAAGGTCGTTCACGGCGCATGCCACCATGATTGCCCCGACACCTGCGTCTGGGACGTTCATGTAGAAGATGGCCGAGCAGTGCGGCTGAGAGGAAATGCCGATCACCCGACCACGCGCGGTGAGTTGTGCCCGAAGGTCAATCGATTGATCCAACGTGTCTACCACCCGGACAGGATTGTTCGACCCCTCAGAAGAAGCGGGCCAAAAGGCTCGGGGAACTTCGAGCCAATTACATGGGACGAGGCCATCACCGAGGTATCCGATCGTCTCGCAAAGGTGATCGCGGCGAGTGGCGGTCAGGCAATCTTGCCCTTCTCCTTTGACGGAACTCAGGGGCTCATCCAGAAGGGCGTGATGGCAGATCGCTTCTTCGATGCGATCGGAGCGAGCGATATTCGCCGTCACATGTGCGGTGTCACCGCATTCATGGGAGCGGCTGATGTGTATGGTCGTCCACTGGGTATCGACCCCGAGGAGTTGGTGCACTCGCGCACCATCATTCTCTGGGGGACCAACACCAAACTGACGAACCGCCATTTGTGGCCGGTCATCGAAGAGGCTCGGCGACGTGGTGCGATCGTTGTTGTTGTCGATCCGATTCGCACGGTCACTGCAACAGCAGCTGACCGATTCATTCAGATCAAACCCGGCACCGACGTCGCATTGGTGCTGGCAATGATTCATGTGCTCGATCGTGACGGTCTCATCGATGAGCATTGGGTAGAAGATCGCTCCACAGGTTGGGACGAACTTCGAGAGTCGGCGCTGGCCATGACCCCGGACGCGGCCTCAGAGATCACCGGCATCGACCGCCCCACAATCGAATGGTTGGCCGATACATATGGTCGTCGCCGGCCCTCCGCGATTCGATCCCTGGTCGGGCCGGAACATCGCCAGCACGGAAGAGAGATCATGCGCGCGCTGGCCATGCTCCCCGCTGTCACCGGAGCGTGGGCCGACAAGGGTGGCGGATTGGCGCGCTCGACACAGATCTGGCACGAGACGGCGCTGAGCATGGACGAGCGAAGCCGGCCGTCTCGACGCCGGTTCAACATGGCTGATCTTGGCCGTGTGCTCAATGGAGATGTCGACCACACCCCGATCGAGGTCCTGATGGTCCACAACTCCAACCCGGCCGTTATATGTCCAGATCAAAACGCTGTGGTGAGCGGCTTGAGCAGAGACGATCTCTTTTGTGTCGTGGTCGAACAATTCATGACCGACACCGCCAGGTACGCCGACATCGTGCTCCCGGCCACGACGCAACTTGAACACCTGGACTTGGCGATTGCGTGGGGTCACATGTACTTGGCCATGAACAATCCCGCGATTGAGCCGGTGGGTGAGTGTCTACCCAACACCGAGATATTCAGACGACTTGCCACGGCGATGTCGCTCGACTCGCCCGGCCTCGCCGACACCGATGAGACGCTGGTGCGCCAGTTTCTCGAATCGGACCACGAATGGCTCGAAGGCACATCTCGCCAGTCGTTCTTCCAGCGGCCGTGGCATCGCCTGGCCGTGCCCGACAGTTTTCGCCCGCACTACACCCAGCCGCCGTCGACCCCGGACCAGATGATTCACCTCGGAGCACTCACGTATCGAGCCGGTTCGGAAACCCCGGAAGGCGATCCATCACTCGCTGAACAATTCCCACTCATGTTGATGTCGCGTAAACAGCACGCCAAATTTCTCAACGCCAACTACGGCGATTTCGAGAATCATCTGCCGCCGAGCGGTCGACCAACGCTGTCGATTCACCCCGACGATGCGACTCGGCGAGGGATAGCCGATGGTCAACTTGTTCGTGTCTACAACAGTCGCGGTTCACTCACCGTGGCTGCCGACATATCAGACACCGTTCAGCGGGGGCTGGTGACCATGCCGTTTGGATGGTGGCATCGTCACACGCCTGAAGGACGCGGGGTCAATGCACTGGTGAACCCGGCGACCAACGACGGCATCGGATCGGCCGCGTTTCACGAGAATCTGGTGGAGGTGCAGCTCGCCGATGAAAGCGTCGACCAGCCGGATCAAGTCTCGAGGTAGGCAATCACGTCTGCGGCGCTGTAGCCGTCGGAGTTGCCGCACAACGTTCGGACCACAGTGGTGAGATCGTCGCCGGAAGTAACCAACGATGGTTCCACTCCCTGCTTTCGCACTTGCGGTAGATCGATCGTGGCCAGCAGTCCGTTGCAAAGACACCGTCGCCCCTCGGTGTCGGCGATGTCGCCGCCTTTGCGCACGTAGGCCTTCACCGGCTCGGCGGGGCACCTGTATCCGAGACTGCCATCGTCTTTTTGATAGGCGACCCTCAGGAATCCAAGATCGCAAACCCGCGTCCGCTCTTCGGCGACGGCGGCATCAGAGATTGTGTCGTCCACCCCCACCACCTTGAACGGGTATCCGCTGGGGGAGGCCAGGGGGTCGGTGAAAACGGTGACGCCTGCGGTGAGCGCCTGGTTGATCACCTTCTTCTTCATCGACTTCTCTATGCCGGACTCGTTGCTGAATGCGAATGCGGTTCCGACTTGGATGCCCGCGGCCCCCGATTCGAGTGCAGCTGCCAGTTGTCCGGGTCGGCCGGATCCACCTGCCAGCCAGAATGGCAGTCCGACCTCATTGAGTTTCTCCAGATTGACGACGTCTCGTGGCCCGTATTCCGGCTGGCCGAGCTCATCAAACTTTCCCTTGCCGCGAGGTGGGGCGTTGTGACCTCCGGCAATCGGTCTTTCAACCACAAAACCGTCGGGTCGATTCTCGGGATTGCGTGAGAGGAACAACGCCAACGTGTTGGATGAGATGATGGCGAGGAACTTTGGTCGAGGGCGCGGCCAAGCTTCGTCGACGATCGTTCGAGGATCGAAATCGACGAAAAAGTCGGTGTCGGCGTCGATCACTTCGATGTGTTGGCGGATGGCCTCGCCGTCGGCAAGGGAGCGGATCATCGGTGGAATGTCGATGGGAATTCCGGCACCCATGATGATGTAGTCGACACCGGCCAGGACCGCTCCGAGAATTGCATACGGGGTCGGTAGCTGCACCTTCGTCAGATAATTGACTCCGACCTGCCCATTGTGGTTCTCGGCCGCCAACCAGACTTCGCCGAAATTGGCGAGGACGGTGAGCCATATGAGGTGGTCGGGGGGATCGGCATCCATTTTGGGGACGGTCCGGTAGGGCTCGTCGCCCTCACGGCCACCTTCGATGAAGTAGCGGTCGAGAACCGCCTCGACGATTCTTTGATTTGGGAATTCGGCGTAGGCCCGCCGAAGATGCCCGCCGGGATCACCGTCGCCCAACCGACGCGCGTGAACGGCGTCGACGGCGACTCCCGACACGACGCCGAGATGGCCCTCGCGCGATACAGCGTTGGCCAGTTTCCATCCGGAAACGCCAACCCCCATCCCGCCCTGAATGATCCGCGGGAGATCTTTGGTCATGGAAGAATTCCGATCGCGGGACTGGAGTGGTGGGTGAGTTCGTCGACGACGTGGACGGCGTCGGTGGCCAACGATGATACGCCGATTCCGCGGTAGCCCCAGCCGGTGAACTGCAACCCGGGGTGACCAACGAGCGCGGTGTCGAGCTGGCGGAGCCAAGCGGGGTGGCCGATCTTGTATTGCGGGATGCCACTCTCTTGACGCACGACCCTTGTGAATTCTGGCCGAACCCTTGTGCCTATGGCCAGGCTCAGCTCGTCAATCGCAGTGTTGAGTAACTCGTCATCAGACAATCTCATGATGTGGGGATCGGCGTCGCCACCGTAGATGGCCTTCACCATTCGGCACCCGTCAGGGGCGCGGTTGGCCGCATACTCAGACTCGAAGAGCATCCCCAACGCGTGGATTGACTCTCCCGGGCCTGTGAGAAAACCGAAGCCGGGAGGAATCGGCATGTCGCTGGCGCGGCCGCCTAGCCCCACGATCGCCACGTTTGCGGTGGGGCGGTCGCCGAGAAGAGGGGCGATGTCGTCTGGAACGATATTCGCCGCAGCGGCTGGAGCGAGGGCGATCACGATCGCATCGGCGGTGAGCCGCTCGGGTCCGTCGACGACCCAACGGTCGTCCTCGGGATGCACCGATGTGACGGGCCAGGATCCCTTGTATCGGTCGCCGAGAAACTCGGCCAGAGTCTGGGCCACGGAAGCCATGCCGTCGGGCGCGGTGTGGGCGGTGGCCCTCGGGGTGCCCTTCGGTCGAGCTCTCATGCGCTGGATGCCACCGCGGATGAGGCTGCCCGCTTCGTCTTCCAATGCGACCAACTTGGCAAATGCCGCACGGGCCGACATGGCTGATGGGTCTCCTGCGAATACTCCATGGGCCATGATGTTGGCAATCAGTTGGCCGGTCTCAGGCCCCAGCCTTCGGCACGCGAAGTGGAGCAACGATTCGTCCTCGGCCGGTGGTGGAGTGTGAATCCAAGGTTCGCGCAGGGTCCGAAACTTGGCCTTCCAACTCAATACTGGCGAGAATGCGATCGCCGGCGAGTCCTTGAGTTCGTGCATCGCACCGTGCCGGAACGCCCAGCGGCGGCGAGCGGTGCTGGGTGACTCGACCAGATCGACACCGGCAGCGTGGAGGAGGGGGCTCAGTTCGGGGTGCGGGAGCAGGAACGTGCCTGCAGCCGGTTCGAGCACGTAGCCATCCTCGCGAACTGTGCGGGCCACTCCGCCCGCTTGGTCGCTGGCTTCGACGACCGTGGCGCTGATGCCGCGGCGAGAGAATTCGATCGCTGTGAGAAGCCCGGAGAATCCCCCTCCGACCACGATCACGTCTCTGGGAACCTTGCGATCCGATTGAGTATTCACGATCTGGATCCCGTCATAGCGACTCCTCGACAATGTCGGCGAGCATCTCGCCCACCCCATCGCCGGCGTTGAATACGGCGCTACGGCGATAGTCAAGGATGCCAGCGGACGCGGCAGCTTGCGCTATGAGAATGTCGGCCTCGTAGAGAGTCTCTATGTGATCGGACACGAACGAGAGAGGGACAAGACACACCGACTTGCGGCCCTGCGAGGCGAACGACTCGATCACCTCGATTGTGTCGGGACCGATCCATTTCACCGGGCCGGTACGGGATTGATATCCCAGTCTCGCGTCGATTTCGAAGGGAATTCGCTCGACGATCCCGGCCATGGAGGTGGCGATTTCATCGGGGTAGGGATCTCCTCGATCGACGAGCTTCTGAGGTAGGCCGTGTGCGGAGAACACGACCGCAGCGCCGTCCCGCTCGGGCTCCGGAAGTCCGTTGAGCATGTCGGTGACGAGCTGAGCCTGAAGATCCAGATAGGACGGCCGGTCGTGCCAGGTGCGAATGATCTTCAGCGGCATCTCGATGGACTCTTGATCGATCACTCGACGAAGTTCGTTCTCCGAGGAACCCGTGGTTGCGAACGAGAAGTGGGGATACAGAGGCAGCATCACGATGCTGTCAGCACCTTGGCGCATCAAGTGGTGGACGGCATCGGCGGTGTCGGGCTGTGTGTACCGCATGGCCACGGCGTACACCGCGTCGTGGCCGCGATCCCGCAATGAATCGGTGACGGTTTGAGCCTGCGCGAGTGTGATGTCGAGTATGGGCGAACCGCCTCCGATCATGCGATAGGCCTTGCGAACCTTGGGCCCCCGCAACTTCGACACGATCGTCCCCACTGCTCGGCCGGCCCATGGCGGACCGGGAACATCGATCAGGTCGGGATCGGCGAAGATCGCCTTGATGAAGGGTTCAACTTGGTCAAGATCCGCCGGACCGCCCATTTGTGCGAGCAGGATTCCCAGCTTTGGGCCCCCAGCCGAAGCCATGGCTACACCGTTCTCGAGAAGTGGGGCTTGGCCGAGTTGAGGTGGCCTGCCATGTAGGCATCGAACTCCATTGCGACGTTGCGAATGAACAACTCGCCGAGTTCGGTGGCTTTCAGATTGGGGCCCGAGATTTCGACCATCCCTTCATCAATCGCGCCCCCCGGCGCATCGAGGGCGGACAACTCGGTGGCGAAATACTCGGAGAACGATATGGCGAAGCGTGACTCCACCTCGCTGGCGTTGACGACTCCGTTGCACATGAGTTCGGTGATTACGTACCGCCTCACCAAGTCGTCTGGGGTCAGCGCGATGCCGCGTTCGATCGGCAATTCATCGGCGTCGATTGCCTCGTAGTAGTCGGCCATCCGCTTGTGATTCTGGGCGTATGAACCGCGGACATCGCTGATGCCGGACGTGCCGATGGCGACCACGTCTGGAGATCGCTTCGTCGTGTAGCCCATGAAGTTGCGCGAGAGCGTGCCCTCTGCTCGAGCAAGGGTGAGATCATCGCCGGGTAGGGCAAAATGATCCATTCCGATCTGCTGGTATCCGGCACCGACCAGTTCCTGGATCGCGGCAGTCAGCAGACGAAACTTGGTGTCGCGATCGGGAATCAACGAGTCGTCGATGCGCGCTTGCTGGGTCTGTTTCGACGGCATGTAGGCGAAGGAATAGACGGCCAGCCGGTCTGGCATCAACTCGGTGACCTGGTCGAGCGTGCGGGAGAACGACTCATCGGTCTGGCCGGGAAGCCCGTAGATCAAGTCGAAGTTGATCGATTCGAACCCCATCGAGCGGGCGGCTGTGTGGAGTTCCACCGCCTCTTCGACGGTTTGGTGTCGCCCGATCAGATCTTGAACCGTCGGGTCGAAATCCTGGATACCCATCGAGATGCGATTGAACTCGAGCTCTCGAAGCACCTCGAGATGCTGGACAGTGGTGACTCGAGGGTCCACCTCAATGGCCACCTCAGCGCCGGGTGCAATGTCGAACATGCCGAGAAGGGCTGTGTGGAGTTTGGCCAAGTCATCGGGTGAGTAGTAGGTGGGTGTGCCGCCACCCCAGTGGTACTGATGCAGCGTCGTTCGCTCACCGAGGCGGCGTGAGACCATCTCGGCCTCTTTGATCAAACGATCGAGGTATACGTCGGCGAGGCTCTCGTTCTTGGTGACAACCACGTGGCATCCGCAAAAAGAGCAGCGTGCCTGACAAAACGGGAGGTGGACGTAGAGCGACAGTGGCGTGATCGTCAGTTGCGAGGCCGCGTCGAGTCGACTGGCGTATTGATCGGACCCGAAATCCTCCGCAAATTCAACCGCGGTTGGATAGGACGTGTAACGGGGTCCGGGTCGGTCGTGGTGAGCCAGGAGCTCGGGTGTCACCTGCATGATGGCCTCGGGTCTTTTCTGACCCTCACCGTAGAGACTGCGGCACCTGAGCTTTAGAGAAGAAAGTCACTGTTACGTAACACAGTGACGGAGGACCCGACCGTGTGGTCGGATCCTCCGTCGCCTCAGGTGGCAAGCGATGTTAAACGAACGGTGGCGCGTACCGTCTCAGGCCCGCTCTTCGACCTTGACGGTCACCGTTCCACCTGAAATCTCGAAGCGAATGTGTGTCTCTGAGTTGCCCTTCTCGAATCTGACATCGATTCTGGCGGGGCCCGAATCTCGCACGTCCATCGACCACCCTGTGTTCGGCGTGGCGGTTGTGAGGCTCAATTCGGTACCAGTGGACTCGACTATGACTGTTCCACCCACTCCATTGGCGGTCCGGGTATCTGTGGATGCCGGCGATGTTTGGGTGACCTCGGAATCGGACTGCCCCGAGCTGTGAGAACCATCGGAATCTGAACCGCTGGAGTCGCTCGAGCTGCTGGATCCGCTCGAGTTGGAGCTGCCTGAATTGGAGGACCCGCTCCCCGAGGCCTCGAGTCGCCGGTCACGGACTCGAATCCGGACTTCTCCGTGCTCCATCTCGGCCTTGAAATCGACTCGTCCTGGCCCTCGGAATGAAACCTCGACCTCGATCGCATCTGCTCGTTCGATCACGACGGACCATCCAGCTGCTTCCATGCCCTCGGCAAGGGTCGTGTCGGTGACGTGCAGCAGACCGTCGCCTTGTGCGACCGTGACGGTGCCGACCTCGGCGACGTCATAGGTCACTGGTTCGGCCGACGAGCCGTCATCGGCCGAAGTCGAGCTGCTGGACGCCGAATCGTCGCTGCTCGAACTGCTGGACGAGTCGGTGCTCGAGTCGCTGGAGGAGTTCTGGCTGTTGCCGGAACTGTCGTCGTCTCCGCTGCTGCTGGAGCTGCTCGTGCTGATGTCGTCAGAGCTGCTGTCGGATCCGGATACGTCGCTCAGGCTGTCGCTGCTGGAGCTCAGCGACGGACTGTCGTCCACGGACGGTTCGGAGCTCGAGAATGAGAACGCTTCGAATCCCGTGGCGGCGGCGACAGAGCTGCCGATGAGCAACAAGGCCATCACTGCCGAAATGATGATGTTTCGAACGGAGCTGAACATGATGGACCTCCCGGATCCGGTGGATTGAAGTCCACTTTGATCCGGCGTACCCCAAGGCCGCCTCTCGTGATCCTTAAGCCAAGGTGAAGTCTTTCAGTCTCTGATCTCGGTCTGCGGACCGTTCTGCCACCACGCCCTGAGGCGTGACTCGTGGTTGTTCCCGGTGAATCTCACGAGTATTTGGGTGGGGTTTTCCTGCTTCACCTCTTTGGTCGTGAAGCCGCTGGACGGTTCGGCCAGGATCACCGTGACCGCAGAAGCCGAGAACGACACAGTGACCGAACCGCCAATGAGCGTGAATGTCTGAGTCGATGACTGAACCGGCGGCTGCGTGGTCGGCGTGGGACCAGATGTGGTCGTTGCGGCCGCGGTCGTAGTCGGAATTGAGGGCGTGGTTGGCGTTGATGGCGTTGTCAGACCCGATGACGTGATCGGACTCGGCAGCGTGGCGGTGGTAGGAGGCGATGTGATGATCGTCGTGGGGGCTGATGACGTGGAGGTTGTGGTCCCGCCGGCAACGTCGGGCGGTGCTGATCCGTCGACGCTCGTGGTGGGAGAGGTCAGCGAAGTATCGCCGTTCGTACGAGATGTTTGCGCTCCCACAGAGGCAACGATTGTGCCGACCGCATCACCGGAAGCAGCCACTCCAACCGTGCCCACCGCCTGCCATGCGAGCGCGGTCGCTCCAATGGTTGCAACCAGCCAGAGAGCAAGAGTGCCAACGCTTCGCATGGCCACATAATGCACGCACTCTCATCGTCTGCGAAAGCAGCGGCCTAATATCTCGAGATGGCAGTCGTGCATTTGGTGGAGGACGATCAGCCGATTCGAGCTGCTCTTGCCCGGGTTCTGGCCGGTAAGGGACACGAAGTACGCACCAGCGCAAATGGGCACGACGCTGTCCAAGCGGTGCTCGCTGATCCGCCCGACGTGGTCGTTCTCGACCTTGGCCTTCCCGACATCGACGGCACCGACGTGTTGCGGATGCTCAGATCGGTTCTGGAGGTTCCGGTGATCGTGGCCACGGCCCGCGACGATGACGAATCCATTGTTGCCGTCCTCGATTCAGGAGCCGACGACCACGTGGTCAAGCCGTTCTCGGGCGACCAACTCGACGCGCGAATCCGGGCGGTGTTGCGCAGATCATCGAGCGGCGACGGGTCGGATCGCATGTTGCAACTGGGTGATCTGGCGCTCGACACCACGGGCCGCACCGCCCGATTGGCCGGCGAGCCTCTCGAATTGAGCCGCAAGGAATTCGACATCTTGGCTCACCTGGCATCACGGCCAGGTGAGGTTGTCGGACGAAATGAGCTGTTCGCTGAGGTGTGGAGGCAGCCGCTCGGTGGCGGCGACAAGACTCTCGACGTCCACATTTCCTGGCTGCGCCGCAAGCTCGGTGAGTCGGCTCGCGAGCCGAGGTATTTGCACACGGTGCGGGGAGTGGGCGTGAAGTTGGTCGATCCAGACCAGCCCAGTTGAGGCGCCACCTCGTTTTGTTGGTGGCGGCTGGCGCCACGATGGTGGCGATCGCGTTCGTCATCCCGCTGGCAGCGTTGGTCTCGAGAGTGGCCCACGATCGCGCCGTCGACGACACCGAACGAGACGTGCAACTGGTGGTGACGGGTCTGGCCGTGTCGCGTGATGTGGCCGATGTGGAACTGGTGATCACGAGGACCGACTCTGGCTCCGAAGGCCGTCTCGGCGTTCATTTCGAAGACGGATCCTTCATCGGGGCATCCGGGCCGGACGACGGGCGGGTGGAACAGGCGTTCACCGACACGAGATCGCTCACCGAGTCGGTCAGTGGCGGTGTGTCGGTGATTGTTCCGGTGGCGCTGGGTGGCGACACGCTTGTCGTGAGAGGAGATGTCGGCAACGGCCATCTACGCGCCGGGGTGGCCAAGGCCTGGGTGTGGCTCGGGGTGGTCGGTGCGCTTCTGGTGGGTGGGTCGGTCCTTGTGACCGACCGTATGGCTCGAAACCTCACCCGCCCGATGAAGGAACTCGAGGACGTCTCTCGGCAACTTGCATCGGGTGATTTGTCGGTGAGGGCAGAACCCAGTGGGCCGGCGGAGACCGCCGAACTCGGCAGAGCCTTCAACCATTTGGCATCTCGAGTCGACGAGCTTCTTCTGGCTGAACGCGAGGATGTGGCCGATCTCGCTCACAGACTCAGGACTCCGCTCACGGCTCTGAGACTGCGACTGGATCTGATGGAGGATTCGCAGACAAGCGCCGAACTCGTCGATCACGTTGAGCGACTCGAACACTCCGTCACCGGGCTGATCGAAGAGGCACGGCGCCGATCGACCGGCCAGGTGGTGCCACTCGACATCGCCGAAGTGGTGGGCGAGAGGATTCAGTGGTGGGATCCGCTGGCCGAGGATTCCGACATGGTGCTTGATTTGCATGTTGACGGGCCGTTGCCTCGGGTGATGTTGGACAAAGCCGAACTGGTGGCAGCGATCGACGTATTGACGGAGAACGTATTCGCCCATGTGGGTTCGGGGGTCGCCAAATTCTCGGTCGAGAGATCAGAGGGTGGCGTGCGGCTGCGCTGCGACGACGATGGGCCCGGCATCGATCAGTCGGCCGTGAAGCGCGGGACGTCTTCCAACTCGACTGGTTTGGGGCTCGACATCGCTCGGCGACTGGCAGAGGAGGCGGGTGGCCGGTTCGCGGCCGGCACCAGACCCGGCGGTGGTGGTCGAGTCGAATTGTGGTTCCCCGAGGTGTAATCAGCAGCGGCGGTGGTCGTTGTAAAGGTTGCTGGGCGGCAGTCGTCCGGCCACCAAGAAAGGACCACAGATGCGCCGGATCTTCTCCCCCTTGCTCGCCCTGGCGATGGCCGCGATCATGCTCGCAGCCATACCAGCGGCGTTCGCCGCCGCGCCCAGCCGCTTGCCATTCCACGACGCGCCGCCGCCTTCCGAACCTCAACCAAGTCCCCCGCCTTCCGAACCTCAACCAAGTCCGCCTCCAGTTGCTCCAGCACCGGTAGCCGACATTCCCTCGGTCCCAGACCAGCCGGCCCCTCCAATAGTTGATGTCGTGCGCCCGCCAGTGGGTCAGGTCGACGTGGTGGAACTTGATCGACCCGCGATCGATCATCAGGTCAAGCTTCGATGCGTCGGCTCGGTGTCTGACCTTGCCGCCGGCGTGGATCTCCCGGCTGGCACGGTTGAGTGCAAGTGGATCGCCCGCGAGTCGCTGGAGGTTGCCAGTTGGCAACTGTGGAACGTGGAGGTGCGACCTGAGCATGGTGAACGAAATCTGGTTGCCGAATTGCGTCCGGATCAGACTTCGTATGTCGACAGGGCAGTTGAGGTCCCGGGGCACTACCTGTATTCGGTTCTGGGCCTGAATACCGGCGGTGAGATCATTGCGCGAAGCGCGGTTGCCCCGGTCAATCTCGTGAACTCACCCGTTGATCACGGTGCCCTTCGGCTCAAGTGCCGCCCGGCGGCCAGCATCGATCGGGCACACAGCGTCGGATGCGAGTGGTCAGCGTCGCAATCCGAGGATGCCGTTGGCTACGTGATGTGGCGCATCGTCGATGATGGTGATCGAGTGATGATCGCTCGGACTGGCCTCGATGTCCGAACACTCATCGACACGGAAGTCTCGGCGGGGCACCGGTACACATATGTGATCACGGCGGTCGACGCCAGCGGTGAAGTTGTGGGTCGAAGCCGGCCCGAACATGTCGGGTTCCCCGGTCCCAAGCCGGGTCCTGAGCCGCGACCCGTCCCAGTTCCGGTACCGGGTCCTGAGCCACATCCGCTACCAAAGGCCGGAACGCCGGCTCCGAGAGTCG
>CAZHMP010000072.1:0-12992 GCA_964533595.1 uncultured Acidimicrobiales bacterium
CGACTCCCCAGAGATTCCTGACCGGCATCGGATGGAGGAACTCGAGTTCGGTGCCAGGCTCCACCACAAACACGCCGCTGCCGAACTCCGGGCCGGACTGGGTAGGTCTCGGCTTCGCCCTCTCGGTGGCGAGCTTGGCCAAGAACTTGCTGGTGGCCACACCAACTGAGCAGGTGAGGTGCTCCTGTTCGAGAATACGGCGCCGTATCTCGACCGCCAAGTCAAGCGGCCCCACGGTTCCGTGGAGAGCCCCACGCACATCAAGAAATGCTTCGTCAAGGGAAAGCGGTTCCACGAGTGGCGTGAAGTCGTTCATGATCCCCATCACCTGCTTCGAGACATCCGAATAATGGGCGTGGTCACCGGCGATGAACACCACATTCGGACACAATCGTCTGGCACGATTCGAGGGCATGGCCGAGTGAACGCCATATGAGCGCGCCGCATAGCTGGCGGCGGCCACCACGCCGCGATCGCCGGTTCCGCCCACCACCACCGGCTGTCCCTTCAGTTCGGGATGGCGGCGAAGTTCCACTGAAGCGAAGAACGCATCCATGTCGACATGAAGGAATCCGAGCGTGCCGTTGGGAGCGGCACCAACTGTGAGTGCCTCGCTCACCGCGAGAGACGCTCTGCGCGCATCTGACGGGGGTCAGTGCCGTGTGCGGCATAACCGAAGTGACGAGGATCGGCCCACGGATCGGCAAGCCACGAGCACAGCGGATCTGCTACCCACATTGGGCTGTCGCCGAGGAGTCGAACCGCATCGGTCGAGGATACGAATTCAGCCGCGGTGACTATCCCGTCGGGATCTTCGAGGTTGATTGTTCCGTCGAATGATGCGGCTAGGTGGATCTCGGCGTCGAGGTGCATATCGAGATCAACGAAATCGACCCCGACTGTCCAGCGCAAGGAGTCCCAAGCGTCGACGATCAGTCCGGTTTCTTCGCGGACCTCCCTCGAAAGTGCCGCGATCGAGGTTTCGCCCTCGTCGACGACACCACCGGGCGTCGACCAGTCGATTGAACCGCCACGACGCTTGTTGGCGACCAGCAGGAGTCCTCGTTCATCTGCCAGAAGGCCGCTGGCAACACTCCAATAGCGCATCCTCACAGCATGCCAGCACTGCGCCGAAGTTGGAAATGTCTTGCGGCTCAGCCGCCCGCGCCGGCCGATTGATTGGTTTCCACTGCCGCTCCGCTTCCAAGATCAGTGGAGACAGACGAAGCATCCGGATTGTCGATGACCGCACCGCCCGAACCGAGGTCGGTGGAGACAAGGGTCGACTGCGTGTCGTTGACCACAGGAGCAGGGTCGTTGCTCTGGGAGACCAGAACCAGGACACCTACGGCCGTGGCCGCCACGACCACCCCGGCGAGGGGGACGAGAAGACGGCGGCGCAGACGGCGCTGGTCACGGCTGACCGCCGACTTGTCGCGCATCAGCTGCTCAAGTCGGGCCTCCACCTCGGCGGAATCGATCGCGAGAGCGGATGACAACACGTCCAGATCGACATCTCTGAGACTAAGAGGTGTTCCCAGCGGAAGGTTGCGAAGACGGTAGACCAACGCCAAGTAGCGGGCGAGCACTGTGTCGGCGCTGGCGGATTCGTCGACGGTGACATCGACCTGATCGATCGCAATTCGGCTGGCGTCGAGATCTATGACGAGCCGAGAACGTGCCGGGAGAAGACCTGCGTCTTCGATCCCGTAGAGCGATAGCAGGTTTGACAGCGTGACATCATCAACAGCGCGCCTGCCACTCTCAATGTCGTCGAGGTCGACAACGCCGAATTCGCCTCTCGCCGCAAACTCGTCGATGTCCGACCCGGCAGCCAGCCGCGCCTGACGTAACAGTGAGCCCAAGCGTCTTGGCGGTACAAGTGAGATCTGGTCGGTATCCATCACCACTCCTTCGGCTGTCAGCGCCTGAATCTGAGCAAGCGATCGCGAAGCCCCCACCACGTGACGAGTACCATGGCCTCCACCACGATTCGGCTCGACATCTTCGATGTTCCCCTGGTGCGATCCACAAACGAGATCGGAACCTCCGAAACGGTGCCACCAGCAGCGAGAACCCGGTAGGCCATCTCGATCTGAAATCCGTAGCCATCGGCCTTGACATCGTGAAAATCGACCTTGGCCATCAGCTCAGATCTGTAGGCCCGATATCCGCTGGTTGCGTCGTTGACGGCGATTCCGAGAACCTTCGACGCGTAGCGATTGCCCCACCTCGACAGCGCTCTGCGATGCCAGGTCCAATCGGGGATGGAACCACCCGGCACATAGCGGCTGCCGATGACCAGATCGGCGCCCGCTTCGATTCCGGTGATCAGCTCAGGCAACGCCGCAGGATCGTGGGACAGATCCGAGTCCATTTCGATGAGAATGTCGAATCCCTCGGCCAGGCCCCGCCGGAAACCATCGCGGTATGCCGAACCAAGCCCTGACTTGGCCGGACGACGCATCACCGCGACCGCGTCGAATTCGCGGCCGACTTCCTCTGCCAGGTCGGCGGTGCCGTCAGGGCTGCTGTCGTCGACCACCAGGACGCTCAGCGACGGCACAGCGCCAAGAGCTCTGCGAATCACCTCTTCGATGTTCGCGGATTCCTGGAATGTGGGCAACACGACCAACGCACGCACGGCAGCGCACTCTAGAGCCGCAACGAGCCGGTGGTGGGCCCCGACGCGTCGATAGGATCCACGCAATGTCCCTGCAAGGCAATTCCTCCCCGACCGAGTCAGCGATTCCCCCAGTTGCGGCGCGTGCGCTAGCGGTCGCCGCCATCCTCTTGGGCGGATTGTGTGGCGGCCTCATCGGCTATTCGGTAACCGACCTGCAGTGCGACAATGGCTGTAGCACCCTCGCGGGCACCGCCGGCGTGGCGAGCGCAGTCGGCACAGCGATCGGTGTGGCAATTGTGGCGGTTCTCACCTTGCGGGCGATGGCCGAATGGGACACCAAGCAGGCAAGGGAACGCTCGCACGGAAACGATCAATGACCTCCACATCTCCCGCCCACCTCCTCGCCGTAGCCGACGCGGCGGTCAATCAGGTAGTCCACAAGATCGTAAGATCGGGCACACAGCCTCCTCTCACGGTCCACACCAAGTCGAGCCGAACCGACATGGTCACCGACATCGACCAATGGGTGGAAGAGAACCTTGTGCGAGAAATCCTCAAAGCCCGCCCCCACGACGGCATCCTCGGCGAGGAAGGCGCGTCGCGTCAGTCGTCCAGCGGTATCACCTGGATCATCGACCCCATCGACGGAACCACAAACTTCATCTACGACATTCCCGGCTACTCGATCTCCGTGGCGGCCGACATCGATGGGCACGCAGTGGCCGGCTTGGTCCACGACCCCGTTAGAGACGAGAGATTCAGAGCCACCCTCGGAGGTGGTGCGAGCCGCAACAACAAGCCGATATTCGTCAGCGGGGCCACCGATTTGTCCACAGCGCTGGTGGCAACCGGGTTCTCCTACAACAGCGATCGACGCCGCGCTCAGGCCAAATCACTCGTGACCATCCTTCCGGAAGTGCGCGATATTCGACGGCTCGGTGGCGCGGCGCTGGACCTGTGCGCATTGGCTTGCGGCCGGGTCGATGCCTACTTCGAGCGGGGACTGGCTCCATGGGACACCGCGGCGGGTGCCCTCATCGCGTCTGAAGCAGGTGCAATTCTCGATCCCCGCGACCCCACCAACGGTGCATTCCTGGGTTCGAGCCCCGGCATTTTCGACCGCTTCGCAGACCTGCTTGAGAGAGCCGGGAGTCACACCGCCTGATCAATTTGTGAGGTTGTCGCCCCATCGCCTCCAATTTCTGGCAGCATCGAGGCCGTGGGCACACGAATCCTTACCGTCGAAGATGATGAGAGAATCCGTACATCTGTCAAACTCGCCCTCGAGGACGAAGGCTGGCAGGTGGTTGAGGCAGCGTCAGGCGAGGATGCTCTCAACGCGTTCACCAGTGAACCCACCGACGTCGTACTGATCGACATCATGTTGCCGGGCATCGACGGCTTCGACGTGTGCCGTGCAATTCGGCGAGTCAGCGACGTTCCGATCGTGATGGTCACTGCCCGAGTCGACACCCACGATGTGGTCGCCGGCCTGGAAGCTGGAGCCGACGATTACCTCACAAAACCGTTCGCCCCGAAAGAACTCTCCGCCCGAATCCGTGCTCTGCTCCGGCGCGTCAGATCGACCGACGCCAGCAGCCGACACATGGTGTTCGGCGACCTTGAAATCATCCCCGATGAAGGCGTCGTGCGCCTCGCGGGAACCGAACTTCACCTCACAAAGACCGAATTTCGATTGTTGGTGGAACTGGCATCCAACCCCGGACGCGTGTTCAGTAGAGAGGTGCTCCTCGAGAAGGTGTGGGGGTATGGATACTTCGGCGATGGCCGACTCGTGGATGTGCACATTCGCCGACTCCGCACAAAAATCGAGGCCGATGCTGCGAACCCGCGCCACGTCGTCACCGTGCGAGGCTTGGGCTACAAGTTGCAGGCCTGATAGCGGGCTCGTGGGCAGATGAAGCTCAGATCGCACTTCGAACGTCTGGGGCTGCGGGCTCGCCTCACCTTGTTCTTTGCGATGGGCGGATTACTCTTGTCCGTCACGATCGCTCTCTCCACGCTCACACTCACACGGCAAAACCTGTTGGAGACTCGTGAACAAACGGCGTTTCGAGTTGTCACGGCCAACGGCAAACGTGTCCAAGCGCGCCTCACACCAGAGATCGATGCGGAGGGGCTTGGTGCGATAATCGACTCACTCAGCACCACCAAGGGTGCTTATCCCCTCTTGAGATTCGGTGCAGACTGGACCGCCTCCGACACGCAGGTCTTCACCAGCGAGAACGTGCCAAGCTCGCTTCTTTCCATCGTCGATCGTTCGGAGGCCGGCACGATCAGGACCAACCTCGATGGTCGTCCGGCGGTGATCACCGGAATCCCGCTTCCGAATCGCGACGCAGCTTATTTCGAAGCCATCTTTCTCGACGACATCCAAGCCATCCTCAGCGCCCTCGGCTTGATCGTCCTTGGCGTCGCCGCAGCATCCACCGTTCTGGCTGCTGCAGTCGGTTCGTGGGCATCTCGCCGCACCCTCACGCCGCTGGCCGACGTCCGTTTGGCCGCTGAGTCGCTTGCCGCCGGAGAACTCGACACCCGGCTCGAACCACCGGCAGATGCCGACCTCGCATCTCTCACCGCATCGTTCAATGAAATGGCAGGCGCGCTCGAGGACCGCATCCAGCGCGATTCGCGATTCGCTTCTGAGGTAAGCCATGAGCTACGGAGCCCGCTCACGACCCTCAATGCTTCCATCGAGGTTCTCAACAACGACCGTGCCCGTCTCAACGATCGCAGCCGCACCGCTCTCGATCTTCTCACCGACGACATCAAGCGCTTCACCCGACTCGTTGAGGACCTCTTGGAGATCAGTCGCTACGACGTGGGTTCTGCATCGCTGCACGCCGAGGAAATCGACCTGTCGGAGTTCGTTCGCCAAGCCGTGTCCCACTCATCTCGCCCCGACACAAGCGTAATCATCTCTCTCGATGCGCAATCGACCGCCTTGGTGGCCGACAAGCGACGATTGGCGCAAGTTCTGGCAAACCTGATCGACAATGCCGCGAAATACGGAGGCGGAGATATCACGGTGGAGCTGACTCGAAACGGCAACGAAGTGGCTCTGGCCGTGGAGGACAACGGCCCGGGGGTCCCCGAGAACGAGCGCTATGTGATCTTCGACCGATTCTCTCGGGGAAGCGCCGGAGGACGCAGAGGACAAGACACCGGATCCGGTCTCGGCCTCTCTCTGGTGGCCGAGCATGTTGGCTTGCACGGCGGTCGCGTCTCTGTGGAAGACCGAAAGGACGGCGGGAGAGGCGCTCGATTCGTCATTGTGTTGCCCATTGGGGAGCTGAAGGAATGACTCGAAATCTCCGAATTGTGGTCTCATGCGTGTGCTTTGCCGTCGCTGCCGCGTCGTGCTCGATCCCGAGCGACAGTGCTGCTCAGGTAATCCCCCCGGACTCGCTACCTGAAAGCCTTCGTCCCGACTTCACCACCACGACCTCCACCATCCAGGCACCCATCACCACTCTCGCATCAATATTCCTGCTCACCCGCCAAGCGGAAACCACCCGTGCCACTGTGGTCGATGTGCAGCGTGAGGTCCCCATCAATCCAACCATCACTGATGTGATCAGCCGTCTATTCGGAGAGGGTGCCGTTACCGCCGAGGAGGAGGCGGCGAACTACATCACGACGCTGACCGAGTTCGAACTTCTCGATGCAAATCACTCCGACGGCTTGGCACTCATCGACATCGTCAACCTGACCCCGGAGGGCACACCAAGTGACCATCCGTTCGAGGGAGACCTAACTGAGGTGGCCGCCCAGTTGGTATGGACCGCTACGGCGTTCGACGGTATCGACCGAGTGCAAATCCTCATCAACGGTGAACGGGTCATCATCCCCACCAACCACGGTGACACAGAGGTTGGAGCGTCCGTATCAAGGGCTGACTACGACCGCTTCGATCCGAATTTCGAGCCCCCCAGCACAACCACCACCACGTCGACGCCACCAACATCTACGTCACCAACCAAGCTGGTACCAAGCACGAGCGCCGGCTGAGAACTGGTCGGCGATTGTCAGGCAGTAAAGGTGTGAGACACCTCGAGCAGCGCCGCTGGCACCGATTTCAGAACCGATATGCATTCCTCGAATGGTTTGCGTACGACCACACCGCCGTCGAGTGCGACCATCAATCCGTTGTCGCCTTCGTGGGCAGCGTTCATGGCCTCGACCCCAAACCGGGTGGACAGCACACGATCGAAGGCCGTCGGTGTGCCACCACGCTGGACATAGCCAAGGATTGTCACTCGCGTCTCGTACCCGGTACGAGACTCGATCTCCGAAGCCACCACGTTGGCGATACCACCCAACCTTTGATGCCCGTATTCGTCCAAGGTTGGCTCGGCCAACTCAAGAGTGCCCTCAGCCGGACGCGCTCCTTCCGCTACCACCACGATCGATGCGTAGCGGCCCTTGGCATGACGCCGGTTCAACGATTCGCAAACCTTGGCGATGTCGAACGGTTCCTCCGGAACCAGTATCACCGTGGCCCCACCCGCGATACCCGCCCATGTGGCGATGTGACCCACGTGTCGGCCCATAACCTCCACAACTATCACTCGATCGTGAGACTCGGCGGTGGTGTGGAGTCGGTCGATTGCATCGCTGGCGATCTGAACCGCAGTGTCGAAACCGAAGGTCATGTCGGTGCCCCCGATGTCGTTGTCGATGGTCTTTGGCACACCGACCACAGGCAACCCCTCCGAATTGAGCCGACTCGCTACAGACAGCGTCCCTTCACCGCCGATGACGATCAGTGAATCGAGTTTGTGCAAGGCCATTGTGGAACGGGCCCGCTCTACGCCATCGTCGTACATGTATGGCTGAAGCCGCGATGTCCCGATGATTGTGCCTCCCCTTGGGAGAATGCCTCGGCAGGCATTGACATCGAGTGGCATCCAATCATCGTCGACCAGGCCCCGGTATCCGTCCACAAAACCGATCACCTCATCACCGAAGACACGTTCGGCCCGCCTCACGACTGCCCTGATTACAGCGTTCAATCCGGGACAATCGCCCCCACCAGTGAGCACTCCAACGCGCATCTGTACCCCGTGCCTTTCCCCATCACATGGAGAGGTCATCGTATGCCGAAGATGTGCCGGTAGCCGAGTATTGTCGGGACTCATGGGAATTGTCATATCAATAGACGCAGGCACGACGGGCGTGCGATCATTTGCAGTCGACGAAACCGGCCAGCCGATCGGTTTCGCCTACCGTGAGTTCACCCAATACTTTCCCCAACCAGGCTGGGTGGAGCACGACCCCGACGAGATCTGGCAGGCCGTGCTCACCACGCTCTCGGAGATTGTGGCCAAACTCGACCAGCCGATCGCCGCAATCGGGATCACCGATCAGCGCGAGACCGTCGTGGTGTGGGACAAGCGGACCGGTCGCCCGCTTCACCGAGCGGTCGTCTGGCAAGACCGGCGAACCTCGACTCGCTGCGAGCAACTCACAGCCGACGGGCGGCTTGACCTGGTTCGAGAGCGCACGGGCCTGGTCCTGGATCCGTATTTCTCGGGGACCAAACTCGAGTGGCTGCTCAATGAGGGCGGCTTGTCCTCTGATCAGCACCTGGCATTCGGCACGGTCGACTCTTGGCTGATCTGGAACCTCACCGGCGGTGTCCATGTCACCGACACCACAAATGCCAGCCGCACAATGCTTTTCGACATCCGCTCGCTCGCGTGGGACAACGAACTGTGCGAGATGCTGGGTGTGCCGTCCTCATGTCTCCCCGAGGTTCGCCCGTCATCAGGCCGTTTCGGGGTGACCACTTCCGACATTCCGACCGGCGCGGGTATTCCAATCAGCGGTGTGGCCGGCGATCAACAAGCAGCGTTATTCGGCCAGGCATGCTTCTCTCCCGGGCAGGCCAAGAACACCTACGGAACAGGATCATTCGTCCTCATGAATGTCGGTGAGGAATGCCCGCCTCCGGTCGAAGGGCTCCTCACCACGGTCGCGTGGACCATTGGCCACGAATCCCCGATCACCACCTATGCATATGAGGGCGCAATATTCGCTACCGGAGCGGCAATCCAGTGGCTCCGAGACGGCCTTGGCATCATCGAGAATGCCTCCGATACCGGGCCACTGGCTGAATCGGTGCCCGACACCGGTGGTGTCATTTTCGTACCGGCGCTCGCGGGGCTCGGAAGCCCCTGGTGGGATTCACGCGCCAGGGGCACCCTCATCGGGCTGACCCGTGGCACCGGACAAGCCGAGATCGTGAGGGCCACGGTCGAGTCGATGGCCTATCAGAGCCGAGATGTAGTCGACGCAATGAGTTCAGCCAGCGGCACCAGCGTCACTGATCTTCGGGTCGACGGCGGAGCATCGGTCATGGACTTTCTTCTTCAGTTCCAAGCAGATCAAGTCGGCGTCCCGGTCATCCGATCGGTGATCCAGGAAACAACCGCCATGGGTTCTGCGTATCTCGCAGGTCTGGCCGAAGGGGTGTGGTCCAACACCGGAGAGTTGGCAGCGAAGTGGCAGGCCGAAGCCGAGTTCACGCCCGAAGCCAACCGTGAATCTGCTGATTCGCTCTACGCAAACTGGAAGCGAGCCGTCCAACGTTCCCTCGCCTGGGATCTCACTACCTGAGCCTCAACCGAGCAGCTCGAGCGTGCCGCGAAGATTTCTCACCGCTTGATTGATTCGCTGTTCGTTTTCAATGAGGGCAAACCTCACGTGGCCCTCTCCGCCTGGGCCGAATCCCACTCCCGGCGAGGTGGCCACATCGGCCTCCTTCACCAACATCGAGGCAAACTCAACCGAACCCATGTGTGAGTACTGCTCCGGGATCGGTGCCCAGGCAAACATGGTTCCCCGCGGAGGATCTATGTGCCAGCCGATACGCGCCAGCCCGTCGCAGAGCGTGTCTCTGCGGCTTTGGTAGATCTCTCCCACCTCGGAGGGATAGTCCACCGCTTCGTTGAGCGTGACGGTGGCGGCGATCTGGATCGGCTGGAAGGTGCCGTAATCGAGATACGACTTCAGTTTTGCGAGAGCGGCCACCACTTCGGCATTTCCGACCATGTAGGCGATTCGCCAGCCAGCCATCGAGAAGCTCTTGGTCATCGAATAGAGTTCGACTGCAACTTCCTTTGCGCCGTCGGCCTCGAGAATCGATGGAGGTCGGAATCCGTCGAAGCCGAGTTCAGCGTAGGCGAAGTCGTGAACGAGGAATATCTCGCGCTCCCGGGCAAAGTCGACCACCCGTTGCATGAACTCAAGATCGACGCATGTGGTCGTGGGGTTGTGGGGGAACGAGAGAACAATTACACGGGGACGAGGCCACGAGAACTCGAATCGCTCGGTGAGTGTGTCGAAGAAGTCGTCTTGGTTCTTGGTGAGCGGCATTTCTCTGACGTTCGCACCGGCAAACAAGGGGGCGAACAGATGAATCGGATACGACGGCGCAGGAACCAGCACCGCGTCGCCCGCCTGGAGGAGCACCCACATCAGATGGCTGAATCCCTCCTTGGCTCCGATGGTCTGTATAACCTCGGTGTCGGGATCGAGTTCGACTCCAAACCGGCGTGAGTAGAGACCTGCGACCGCCTCGCGAAGCTTGGGGATGCCGCGGCTCGACGAGTATCTGTGGTTCTTCGCCATTTGGGCCGACTCACAAAGCTTCTCGACTGCCACGTCGGGTGATGGAAGATCAGGATTTCCGAATCCCAGATCGATCACGTCTCGGCCCGCTCGACGAGCCTCGACCTTCAACGAGTCGATGATCGTGAAAACGTAGGGCGGCAGCCCGGTGATCCTTCGAAATTCCATTTCGCCACGCTATCGCCGCTCATGGCGGCAATCCTGCGATTTCGGGCTCAGACGAGAACGCCACGGTCGATGACTTCGACACTGTCCGGTCCCAGCCGATCAGCCCATTCGACCAGAGCCTCGCCATCTCCCACCACGATGACCTGCACACGACGCGACAGCTCCAGGAGTGGCTCCAGCAGAGCGATGCCGACGTTAGCGAACATGACGATTATCGGAAGACTGGAGTCGCTGTCGGGTCCGGATGTCGTCTTCTCCGACAATGCCGACCTCTCCAGATAATCCACTCCGGCATCGTGATCCTCGGCCATGCGCAACTCGGTGGCCGCCAGAACATGCAACTCGATCTTTGCCTGCACCATTTCGCTCATGGCGACCATCGATCCAACAACCCGGTCTTCAACCTCCTCCACCTCATGTCGCTGCGCATTGAGCCGGTCCAAGCGTGAGGTATTTCCGAGATTCTCCAACGCCTCCATTTCAATGTCGAAACGATCCCGGAGCCGTAGCACCAACAATCGAGCGGGCTCCGATGCACGAAGAACCGAAAGCCAAGAATCGCCGAGCGCCAACAGTGCTCGAATCGATGAAATTCCGTTGTGCGCCGTTGTTCCGCACGCTTTCAAAGCGACTCGCAGCCGTTCTTCAGCGTCTCGTTCGTCGATCACAGCTGAGGAAGCATCGACAAGGACGCCGGCAAGTGCCTTCAGGAGGCGTTCTGTTCGATCGGACGTGTTGGTGCCACCCGGATCCGAGCCGAGGAGAGTCACGGCATCACGATCAACCGATGAGATCTCACCCTCGATCTCCACCAGGTAGGGATCGGTTTCGAGCATGGTTCGGAGCTCGGCCCATTCAAGTTCGGTTGCGTCGAGTTCGGCACGGGCCGCATCGAAGGACCGGAGCACATCGTCGGTAACCATCACCATCCCGTTCCCCATTCGGAATTGGGACCAAGTCGTGTAGCCGATCGACTCGAGGACCTGATCGAGCTCAGATTCGGCGCCTTCAAGCCTTTTGCGGGCTGCGCCTCGTCGTAGCCCGCCGCCGACCTTGTCCCAATACTCGAGACACTCATCGTGGAGACGTTCGATTTCGGACGACTCCTCGGCAGACACCTTTCGAGGCGTGGCCGCCTGCTCAGCAACGCGTAGAGCCGCACGCGCCGAGTCCAACCTGGCCGTCGCCCCGTCCTGATCAAATCCGAGCGATCGAAACTGGGCGAGTACGTCGGCCCATCGTTCCTTGAGAACGACCAACTGCTCGCTTAGTCCCGCCGCATCAGGCAGTGGCACGTCTCCCTTGCCGATGGCAACACGCAATGCCGCCACCGCCGTGGCGAGTTGGGACCTGTCGCCGACGGGCAAGCCACCGAGGCAGCGTTTTGTCTCGGGCAGCATTCCAGAGATTCTCTCCAGGCGTGCTGCCGGATCGGATGTGCCTGTCCACGGGTCCGGACGGCCGGCAAGATCAGCGGCCCGTTTGAGTGATCCATCAGCGTCGGCCAACTCGTCGAACACCCCTGACCTCATGTTCGCCTTGGCTGAGGCGACCCGTCCCTGCATCTCAGCCCGCAGCTTCTCGGCCACTTTGAGTTCATCTGCTATCTCTGCCAGATGCTCACGCATATCCGCCATGTCCTGCTCTGCCCCCGCGGGCTTGGTTGGTTCGACGGCCGGGATCGCTGCGCTCGCCAGTTCGGCGATCTCCTCTGCGGTCACCACTGGGGCACATTCTGCCATTGGGCCCAACACGTCGGCAGATTCCACGAAGTCCATCTCGACGCCATGTACCTCGAGGCGCCCCTCCCATACCGGCACTTCCCCGGTTGCGATGCTGTGTGCGGTTGAGACCAGCTCGACCCTCTCGAACGGCAGCAGACCGACGATCAGACTGATCCTCGGATGCAAATCGATTTCAGGGCCGTCGGGCCATGGGCGCAAACTCAACAAACGCATCAAGACACCCGTCGGCAATTGGAGTGCCTTATAAAGCCGCTGCCGCTGCAGAGCCGACGCACGGCAACCGCGGTCAGGAACTGCTGTCGTGGGCATCACCCGAGTCGGTGCCGGATCGATGGGACTCTGTCACGAATCCGTTGGTGAAGGCATCGAGGAGCCCCTTGCCGCCGGCAACGGCCTGGTCGAACGAGGTGGGATCAGCAACGACCTTCTCCGTTGCCTCGAGCAGACGCTTCAACGATCCGATCACGGCACCGGCAGCTTCCCGGACCTCATCGAGCGGCTCGACCGCCGCGGCCTCCGACTCGTCGGCCGCGATGTCGTCTGGGCCGGGACCTTCGTGTGGGCCGCTGCCTTCGGCTTGGCCGACCTGGTTGAGGCGGTAGGGCTTCTCACCTCCGGGAGTCTGGTTCACCTGGTGCGACCCTCCACGGCACAGGTGAAATCTTCCAAGGCGGTGCGGAGAAGTCTCGCCTCCGCTCGGCGCTTTACAAAACCCGGCAATGGCACTGAGAGATCGACAGCAAGGTGGTAGACGACATCGGTCTTGGTGGGGTCACCTTTGACCGGCAGAAACTCGT
>CAZHMP010000073.1:0-12839 GCA_964533595.1 uncultured Acidimicrobiales bacterium
ACACGATGCCCCAATGGGCGGGGTCGTGCTGGTATTACCTGCGCTACCTCGATCCAACCAACGACAAGAACCTGGTCGATCCGGATGTGGAGCGCTACTGGATGAGCGATCCCGACGATGGCGTGGGTGGAGTCGATCTCTATGTGGGCGGAATCGAGCATGCGGTTCTGCACTTGCTCTACTCGCGCTTCTGGCACAAGGTTCTTTTCGATCTTGGCCACGTTTCGGGGCCCGAACCGTTCAAGAGGCTCATCAACCAGGGATACATCCTGGCCGCCGCATTCCAAGATGAACGCGGCGTGTACGTGCCCGCGGATGAGGTCGAGGAGTCAGCAGATGAGGTGTACACCCGCGATGGCCAGCCGGTCTCGCGCTCGTTCGGCAAGATGGGAAAGTCGCTCAAGAATGCCGTTACCCCCGACGAGATGTATGCAACCTACGGGGCCGACACTCTTCGTCTCTACGAGATGTCGATGGGCCCGATCGATCAGGACCGTCCTTGGGAGACCAGATCCGTGGTCGGGTCACAACGACTGCTCCAACGGGTATGGCGCAACCTGGTGGACGAGAACACCGGTGAATCATCGGTGGTTGATGACCCGGCTCCTGAATCCCTTCGCCGTTTGCTTCACCGCACGATAGAAGGCGTCTCTGCCGACATGAACGCATTGCGATTCAACACCGCGATCGCCAAGATCACCGAGCTCAACAACGAGCTGACCAAGTCGCCCGGCCACACCCCCAGAGAAGTGGCCGACCCGCTGGTCCGCATGCTCTCTCCGTTGGTGCCGCACATAGCCGAGGAACTCTGGCATCTGCTTGGTTGCGAGGGATCGGTGACCCAAGTCGACTTCCCGACAGCCGATCCGGCGCTGCTGGTCGACGACACCATCGAGCTACCAGTGCAGGTAAACGGCAAGGTGCGCGCCAGAATCGTTGTCGCCGCCGATGCCGACGACGCCGCGGTGATTGCGGCCGCGTTGGCGGAGGACAACGTGGCAGCGCACGTGGCCGGCCGCCCACTGCGAAAGTCGATAGTGGTGCCCGGCCGCATGGTCAACCTGGTGGTCTGATGGACGCCTCCGAAATCGACGCCGTCGTGTTCGACATGGGCGGCGTGTTCATCATCCCGAATCCGGTTCCGGTGTGTGCCGCTCTAACCGACGCCGGCATCGATATTGAGATGACTGTCACGCAGGCTCACGACGCCCACTACACGGGAGTGAGGGCGATCACCGACCGATTGGCTGCCGAGGACGTAGACGAAACCAAACCGGATGTCTGGCACCACTACGACATGGCTTACTTCGGGTCTGTGGGGCTCGACGGGGATGAACTCCGGCGGGCCTGCGATGCCCGCGATCGACTCCGTCGTCGAGACGAGGTCACAGATTTGTGGACGCAGCGCATCGAGCACAACGTGAGCGGATTTGCCGAAGTCGCTTCCCTCCGACCCGTTGCGATCGTCACCAACAACATTGGTACGGCCGTCGAGCAGTGTCAGCAGCACGGGATCTGCCAGATCGGCAGCGGTCCTCTTCCGAGCGTCGAGGCGATCGTCGACTCGACGGTTGTCGGTGTTTCGAAACCTGATCCGAGAATTTTCCAACCGGCCCTCGACGCTCTCGGTACAGCCGCCGACCGAACCCTCTACGTTGGCGACACGGTGCACGCCGATGTGCGAGGTGCCACGGCCGCCGGCATGCCGGTGGTGCAGCTCGATCCTCTCGACCTGCATTCCGACCATGACCACTGGCGGCTACCGGATCTTGTCGCTCTGGCGGAATTGCTTCGGTGACACTGGCGAGCCCCGTCGAGCTCTCGGCCTCGGAGGCCAGACGGATTGCTCTGGCCGCGCAGGGATTTCGTGATCCGCGGCCAAAGGGTCGCGTGGATCGACGGCATCTGCGTCGGGTGATGAGCAGAGTCGGACTGCTGCAGCTCGACTCCGTACCAGCCGTGATTCGGACGCAATACATGCCGCTTTTCTCACGACTCGGTCCGTACAACCCTGATCTACTCGATCGCATCGCCTACGCCGATGATGAGTGGTTCGAGGCTTGGAGCCACGAAGCATCGTTGCTCGAGGTGGCCGACGAACCGCTTCTTCGCTGGCACAAGGCGCGCTCGCGGCAGGGTGAGACATGGCGCGGGTTGGCCGAATTGGCTGAACGGGAACCGCAATACGTTGCCGACGTTCTGGACCAAGTTCGCGAACGGCCCTTGGCCCCGGGCGAATTGCACAACCCGCGGCCGCGGGAGGGCAATTGGTGGGGGTCGAGATCGATCGGATCCTTGGCACTCGACTGGTTGTTTCGGGTAGGCGAGGTGGGGGTCAGGAGAAGGCCGGGGTTCGTGAAGGAGTTCGATCTGCTTGACCGCATCATTCCCGCACAGGTCAGAGCTCAGCCAACCCCTACTGAAGCGGAGTCCCACCGCTTGCTGCTCGACCGGGCAGGGGCGTCGTTCGGTGTGGCAGCGGCACCAGACCTGATCGACTATTTTCGCCTGCCGAAGCGGTCGTGCCGAGAGCGAGTCGATGAGCTTGTCGAGCAGGGGCGGCTGCGGGAGGCGAGGGTCGAAGGCTGGGACCGGCCTGCCTATCTTCACGTCGATGCCGTCGTGCCCCGCAAGGTCGACGCATGCACGCTGCTCTCGCCTTTTGATCCGGTCGTGTGGTTTCGCGAGCGCGCCGAGCGAATGTTCGATTTTCGGTACCGCATCGAGATCTACACGCCGGCGGCAAAAAGGGTCTACGGCTACTACGTGTTGCCGTTCCTTCTCGGGGAGCGAATCGTGGCTCGCGTCGACCTGAAGACGGATCGTGCCGAGGGGGTTTTGCGGGTTTTCGGGGCCTTCATCGAGCCGGGTGAGGACCATCGGTTGGTGGCCCCGGCCCTGAAGCGGGCACTTGATGATCTGGCTGTGATGGTCGGAGCCGACGGGTGGGTTGTGTCGGGGAGCAAGGGCGATTTGATCGGCCCGTTGTGTGAGATGATGACCGATCGTTAGACACCCCGGAGGCAGACAAGTGCGCGAAGCCGACTATGGAACTGCCCTCTCCGTGGCAGCAGAATTGGCACACTCTTGGCTCGAAGGCATTCCCGAGCGCCCCACGTCGATCGTGGCGACTGCGGCCGAGATCCTGGCCGACCATGAGCAGCCGTTCCCGGACGATGGAACCGCGCCATCCGATGTGCTCCGTGAGCTGTCCAGAATCGCCGAGCCCGGACTGGCGGCGACCGGTTCGGGGCGCTATTTCGGTCTGGTCACCGGTGGCTCGCTTCCCGCCGCACTCGGCGCCGACTGGATGGTGTCGGCCTGGGACCAAAATGCTGTGTTCGCCGATTTGTACCCGGCGGTCGTGGCGGTGGAGTTGATGGCGGCAAGGTGGGTGCTGGAAGCCTTGGATTTGCCACGCTCGAGCGCCGTCGGGTTCTGCACCGGGGGACAGGGGGCCAACACTGCGGGGCTTCTGGCGGCCCGGCATTCCGTATTGGCCGCGCACGATTACGACGTCGAGGCCGGCGGTCTTCGCGGCGCTCCTTCGATCAGCGTCATTGCCAGCGCCGAGCGACACTCCACCGTGGATCGAGCGCTTCGTCTTCTCGGTCTCGGGACTGACTCTGTCAGGAATGTGGCGGCCGACAATGAGGGCCGAATCGACATGTCCGACTTTGTTCGGGCGCTCGAAGAGTCTGATGGTCCGACCATCGTTTGTGCCCAGGCCGGCAACGTCAACGGCGGGGCATTTGATCCCCTCGACGAGATCGCCGCAGAGGTGAATCGCCGCCGTTCAATCCGCAACGACATCTGGCTTCATGTTGACGGGGCATTCGGGCTATGGGTCAGAGCTTCTGAGACCAGGCGCCATCTCGCCGTCGGAGCCGACGCCGCCGACTCTTGGGCGACCGACGCACACAAATGGCTCAACACGCCCTACGACTGCGGTATCACCATCGTTCGTGATCGACAGGCGCTGGGCCGAGCAATCGGCTACCGGGCCGCCTACCTGCCGTCGCCGGGCGCGGTTCCGGACTCGGTTGATTCGGTGGTGGAGTCCTCCCGACGGGCGCGAGGCGTTCCTGTGTGGGCAGCGTTGCGATCACTTGGTCGAGCCGGGCTGGCCGACTTGGTTGACCGATGCTGCGATCGTGCCGCTGAGTTGGCGGCGCTGCTTTCGCCGGTCGACGGCGTCGAAGTGATGCAAACGCAGATCAACCAGATAGTGATCGCCTTCAACGACTCGTCCCCGATGGCAGATCACGATGGGCACACCCAACGAGTTCTCAGCGCAATACAAGACTCCGGAGTTTGTTTCCCGACCGGGACCGTGTGGCATGGCCGTTCCGCCATTCGAGTATCCGTGTCGAATTGGAGAACCGACGAGGTCGACATCGGTGAGACTGCAGCGGCGTTGATCGACGCCCACTCCACTACTGGCTGACGATTGCCTCGGCGGGAGGCTCGACGGTGGCAGCGGCGACAGCATCGTCGAGTTGGTGGTAGGCCACTCGAACGCTGTCGACGTAGCGTCGCGACTGGTTGTAGGTGAATATCGCATCATCCCATGCGGCGGTCGATCGCATCTGCCCGTTGGCGCACAGGTATCTGGCCGTGGCAACCGCGGCGTCGTCCATGTCATTTGGATCGCGTCGGCCGTCACCGTCGATGTCGACCGCCCACTGACGCCAGGTCTCGGGGATGAACTGCATCGGGCCGACGGCCCGATCGTTGAGTGGATCGCCGTCGTAGACGCCTCCGTCGGTGTCGGCCACAACGGCGACGGTCTGACCGAAGTTGTCGTCACCGGTTCCGTCGAGGGTCGCCCCGACTATCGGAAATTGGGTTCGGCCATCGGGTAGCAGTCGGTTGCCTCCATGCGTGCCGTGCCGACTCTCAACGAGGCCGATGGCTCCGATTGTTTGCCAAGTGATGCCGCACTCCGGCTGCATCTCGTCCATCCAGAATTGTGCGTTGAAGTAGGCATCGAGCGCGCGCAGGCTGAGTCCCGGTTCGTCGGGCACTTCACTGGCGGCGAACATCTCGGCTGCTTTCGGAAGCATCTCCACGACCTTGTCGTGGAGTTCGGTGATTGCATCCGGCAGGTCGGCAATGACTGCCTTGAGTGTCGCGTAAGCGGCTCGGGCCGCGGCTTGGCCTTGGATCGCGGTCGGCAACTCATCGTGCACGGTTTCGAGTTCGGCCGTGAGACGATTGCGTTGGTCCATCAGGTTTTCGAGCGCAGCGGCAGTGAATTCGTCGGCGCGACGCGTAAGCAGAAGATCCGGGTGGGCGAGTGCAGCGGCCTCGTCTGAAACGCTGCCGTTGTTCGAGAACATGTTGATCGCCACCGTTTGAATGAACTCGCTCGTTGTCTCCAAACCGACTTGGTCATCGACGAGCTGGCGATCGAGTCGGGCTATGTGGTCGGCGATGTGGCCCAGCAGCGAAGCGCTTTTTCGGAGTTCGACGGTCGTGGAGGCTCGAAGTGATTCAGCGGATTCCAATTCATCAAGAGTCGTCAGCATTGCTGCGACCACAGACTGGGAATTGGGTCCGGGATATTCGACCATCAGGTGGCCCGTGACGTCGCCCAGAGCCGTTGTCTCCCGCCACATGTCGCCGAGCCCCATCGTGTCGAGAGCTGCTTCAATCGCGAACCCGTTGTCGGCAAGGTCCCCGGGCGAGGCTTCTTCAACGGCAGGCGCGCTTGATACAGAATCTTGTGCGGCTGCAGCAATGGCGGAGCAGAGCAATGCGAGAGTCGCGACAACCAGCGATAGACCGAGAGTCGTGCGATGGAAATATCTCACGATCCCTCCTGTAACCGTTCGTGTCGTGTGCCCGTCAGCGGCTAACTTCGCCGGCATGACGATTCCCGTCGCCCCGGATGAGCTTCAGGCGGTAGCCGGTAAGTATGGCGCGGCCGCCTACGTCCTGACTACTGGGAGGGATTCGCGAACCCACGTAACCCATGCTGCGGTGGACGTTGCCGAAGGCACAATTCGCTGCCGTATGGGCAAAGGCGCCTCCGCCAACGCGATCTCTTTTCCCGGTGTCACGGTGCTTTGGGCCGCCACGCCCGCCGAGCCGATGAGCCTCATCGCTGATGGCATCGCCAGCGAGGATGGCGAAGAGGGAACGTTCAGTATTGCTGTCGATTCAGCAATGCTGCATCGAGCGGCACCAGTTTGATCTTGCGCCGGGCCCGATGGGGCACAAGAAGCGTGCCTCGTCAGCCGGTGGTTGGGTAGACATCCGGAGGCACAGTCTCGAGCGGACCCACGCTCGGATATTCGGTGGTGGTCGCCGACCCGATGGTGGTTGTGGTCTCGAATTGGATTGCTCGGCTTGTCGTGGTTACGGCGACCGAAGTTGTCGATTCGACGGACACCGTTGTGGTCGGTGTGGACGTGGAGGTGGGCGTGGAGCTGCCGGTCGGCTCGAGATGCGGGCGTGATCCACTGCACGCGCCGGCGGCGAGACCAATCGCCACGATCACCGGAGTCAGCTTGGCGGCAAACATCCGCGGACTCTACGGTCCATGCTTCTCGATTCAACCTCGCGCTGGTTCATTGGGCGGAATGGGGCGACATGAAAACGATCGGCACCGAGATGTCGAGGTCGTCCGTGTGGAGGCCGGCGATGAGTCGCCCGGGCTGCACCGCTTCTCGGGGGTCACCGAGGAGCCCGTCGAGTGCGTCTCGAGATGCCGAGAGATCGGGGCTGATGAAGGCTAAACCCCACCAGCGCGCCGGATCGGGATCGTGGCTCTCGTCTGGGCCGGCAACCTCGAGAATGACGTCTCCAAGCCAGAAGAAGGCTTGCCGATTGGATCCTTCGTTGGAGGTGTGGAGCCTCGTACGTCGGAGTTCCAGCCCGGCGTGGGTCAGCGCCTCCACCGTGCGATCCATGTCGGGGGACGTTGCCACGACGTGATCGAGTCCGGCCACCAGGTTCGAATGGATCGGGGTGATCTTCGCGTTGAACCTCGGAATCGGCGGCGAAATCGTGAGGCCGTCGATCGAGTCGACAACACCGTCGATTCCCGCACTCAGGATTCCTCTTCCGTTCTGGGAGCCTCGTAATCGGATGACGGTTGACCCGATTCGAGTCTCGCCATCAACGACACTGAAACCGGCATTACCCCAGGCCGCTGGCTCATCACCGATGTCGATGCGGAGCAGCTGGTGAAGAGTTTTGTCCCTCATTCGACAATGGTCTCACGTCGAGATGCTCCACCTTTCATCAGCGACCGTTTTCTCAATTCTCGCCCAGGTGGGTATCGTCACGCGCCGTGGCCGCAGACTTCGAAGCCTTCTCCGACATGTTCGACATGGCATCTCACGGACCCGATGTGTGGGTTGGAGAGAGTGCCGAATACCCGTGGGGTCGTGTCTATGGCGGGCAGGTGGCGGCCCAAGGTTTGTGGGCAGCCGCTCAAACCGTCTCTGCCGGCTATTCCCCACATTCCCTTCACACCTACTTTGTGCGAGGTGGGGACTCCAACGAGCCAATTCGGTTCGAAGTCGACCGCATCAGAGATGGGCGGTCATTCATCACAAGGCGTGTACTCGCCCGCCAGTCGAACGGGCCGATTCTGAATCTCTCCGCGTCGTTTCACGTCTCGGAGGACGCGGCTGACCAGACCGCGATCTCCATGCCAGAAGGCGTCACCCGGCCCGAAGATCTTCCGTCCAATGATTGGGGTGGTCTAATTGAACGTCGTCCGGTGGAACGCGAGTTGAAACGCGCCCGGACGTGGCTCAAGGTTCGAGGGCCCATCGGGGACGACCCTTTGATGCACATTCTTGCCCACGCATATGCCAGCGACGACATACCCACCGAAGCGGTGGAGCTGAGCCATCCACTCGGGCGGCCGGAGTTTCACGGCTCACCGGCCGACGACTACCCCTACATGGGGGCGAGCCTCGACCATGCCGTCTGGTTTCATCGTGATGCGCCGGCAGACGAGTGGCTGCTTCATGACATGAGGTCGGCGGGGGTCTATGGATCGCGCGGATTGGCCATGGGGGAGATCTGGACTCGAGATGGCGTGCACGTGGCATCGATGGTTCAAGAGGTTCTGTTGAGAGAAGCGCGCCGGTGACCTACGCCTTCCGGCGGCCCGCGGCCCGCTGCGTGGTCATCGACAAAGAGAAGCGCATCTTCTTGATAGCGGCTGAAGACCCCATTGATCCGAGAAAGGCACCTTGGCTCGAAATCCCGGGAGGCGGTATGGGCTGGGGAGAAGACTCGGGCGAAGCTGCGCTCAGAGAACTTCACGAGGAGACGGGTTTGGTGGGAGTCGACATGGGCCCATGCGTTTGGGTCCAGCAAACCAAGTACACATTCGCCGGTTACAACTTCGAATCCGACGACAGAATCCACGTTGCGTACTGCGAGGGCGGCGAATACAACCCACAGGGGCTCGAAGCCCTCGAGGCGGCAGCATTCTTGGGTGCGCGGTGGTGGTCGTTGGAGGAGCTGGCAGCCAGCGACGTGCCAACGGTGCCCGTTCGGCTCCGCGAATTCCTGCCGTCGATCATCAACGGAACAATTCCGGATGAGCCCATCGATATCAGCCCACCGCCTCATCTTGGAGGCAGAGGACGCTCAGACCAAAGCTGAAACGTGCCGGACAGATCGTTTATCTTGGTCGGCCGCGGAGTCCCGACCAGGCGAGGTCGGCAACCCCTGAGGCGAGGGCCTGAGCTGAACCGGTTCGACCGGAATCAATCCAGTGCCGACCCGTTCGCTCCGCCATTCCGACGATGCCGTGACCGAGGACGAGTCGCTCTTGCTTGCTGAGGCCTTCGGTGATGATCAGTTCGGCAACGATTCCCGCGATACCCCGCTCGACTGTCAAGACTTCGGCTGCGAACTCGGCCTCGACCCGGACGCCTTCACCGAAAAGCACCCGAAACTCGTCAGGTCGAGACTCGACGAATTCGAAGTATGCATGGAAACCCTGCTCGACTTGGGCGCGGGGAGACTCGGCTCCGGACGTGGCCAGATTGACCATCTCGGTGAGGTGCCGACCCACCGTCCTCAACAATTCCAAGAAGAGATCGCGCTTGGACGGAAAGTGCTGATACAGGACGGGCTTCGTCACTCCGGCAGCCGCAGCAACCGCGTCCATGGTTGTCTTCTGGTATCCCTCAGCGGCAAAAATCTGCATCGCGGCATCGACCAACTGGGTGCGCCGCTGTGCGGCGGGGAGACGAGGGGCCACCGCGCAACCCTAGCGATACGTGTGGGTGATCATTCGATGCTCCTGCCGTGCTCGATGTCATCCTTGGTAGCGGCTCTCACCGCGTAACCGGCGATGATCGCCGGGGCAAGAACCAGCGAACCCGAGATGATTGACGCCACCACGACTCGGGAGACGGCGTCGGTGAAATCCGTGATGAACCCGTACAAGAACCCGACGATTGCGATGAGATACAGCGTGTAGCCGATCCGTTGGCCCAGATTCGCGAGACGTGACGCCCTTGCTCGCTTGATCAGGACTGGATCCGTCTGAGTCACGTTCTGCTCACGATTCATTGTTACGGGGCCTATCGGCTCGACTCGGCGTGAAGATTGAAGGCATCCATCCGGCTCCTTCGAGAAGGCAGCGTATGGCCTGCTCCATCCGATCGAGTGACAAGTGACTGGCGACTACATGGCGGTTGTTGTCGAGCATCGCCGCGACATCCAACGAGTCGGTATCGGCAAGCAGTTGTCGAAGTGGAGATGCGTCATCGGTCGGTAGCCATCGAAATCCGAGCTCACGCAATTCGTCTGCGACGGGATATCGACCGACCGCGGCAGGGATGCGATGAATTGCAGCCTCCACCGGCGGGTTGCCGAAACCCTCCCAGAGTGAGGGAAATATGACTGCGTCGGCGGCGCTGTAGAGATCGGCGGCAGAGGCGGCAGGTGCTGAATTGATCACCCGGCACTTGGCACCACGAATGATCCGAGCCAATTCATCGTCGTATCCGTCTTCCGCACCACCCCACAGCCAATAGGTGGAATCGGTCTGCTCAGCCAGATCGATCGCGGCCGGCAGATTCTTCCTTTCTATGGCTCTCACCGGATGGGCGAGCAACCTTTCATTGTCGGCGACCCCCAGCTCATCTCGGATGTGCTTGCCTTCACCGTCACCGGTGTCGATCGGGAAGCCGTTGTAGATGCAGGTGGCTTCGATACCGCGTTCGGCCATTTCCTTAACGGTGAGTCGGTTGATGGTGACGTGTCGCCAAGCAGGATCACGGGCGGGAAGTTCGGTTATGTGGGCGAATCGTTGCCGTTGCCACGGAGGGTCGTGGTGATGAATGATGGCCGGCCTTCCGGCCAGCACGGCGTGTGTTGCTCGTGAGGCCGCCATGTTGAGAGGGATCGACAACAGGTTCTCAACCACAACCAGATCGGCGTCGGCGAGTGCCTCCTCCAATTGCGAAACGGTTCTTCCGTGACTCTGTTCCTCCGCGGTGATCGCCAGTGCGGGTACTGTCCTGTCTACGGGACCCTCACCGGCGACGGTGATCACCTCGAATCCGATGTCGGTCATGGCACGCTGCCAGTTGCGAACCACGACCGACACACCATCGGTCATTCCAAGTCGAAATGAGACGAAGGCACACGTTGGCATGCATGACACGATGCCGGACCCTGGCGACGAACGCACATATCGTGCATTGAAACGGGCGGTGAGAGCAGCACTCGAGGGCGCTTGGACATCCGCCGGATACACCGCACCCAACACCGATGTGTACCCGTGGATGTGGTTGTGGGACAGCTGTTTCCATTCGATCGTCTGGGCCGAGCTTGGCGTGGAGTCGAAGGCATCGGCCGAGATCACCTCGGTCTTGGGGCTACAGGATCAAGCCGGGTTCGTTCCGCACATGGGGTACCAACTCGATCCCGATGTCGCGTCCGACATTTGGGGCCGCGCCGGAGAGTCTTCGATCACCCAGCCACCAATTTACGCTCACACGCTCGCCGAATTGACTCGGCGCGGCATGGCTGTTCCCGAACATTCGGTGGAGGCCGCCGCCGATGGCCTGCGATTCTTGCTGGAGAGCCGCGAGCGAACGCCCGATGGATTGGTGACCGTGGTGCATCCCTGGGAGACGGGCTGCGACGACTCGCCACGTTGGGACGATCTTTGCCCGGGTGATCATCACGATCCGGATCGCTGGAAATCACACAAGATGGATCTACTGGAATCGATTGTGCGCGGATCGAATGGTGAGCCGCTCAGCAACCCCATGTTTGCCATAGGCCCGATCGGGTTCAATTCCCTGATCGCTTGGAACGCGATGGAACTGGTGTCTCTGGGCCTGTCGGAGTTTTTGGCGCCGGCGACAGAACTGGTCGAGGCGGTCGATGCTCGATGGGATCCTCAGCGGTCCACTTGGGTTGACAGCGGCACGACCGAATCGGGTTCGGGCCGGGCGCGTACGGTCGACGCACTGCTGCCGCTTCTGGTAATCGACAGTGCTGATCGGCGAATTGAAGTGGCGCGGTCGCTGGTTGATCCTGCCGCGCACGGATCGCCATTCGGACCGCTGGGTGTCCATCGCATGGAGCCGTCATTTGCCCCCGACACGTATTGGCGTGGGCCGGTGTGGCCCCAGCTCTCCTACTTGCTGTGGGTGGCGCTTTCGAGCAGGGACCGCACCGAGGAGTCGGTGTTGGCCGAAGCGATCGGCCGGTCGGTCGTTCGCGGAGCGATCGCCTCGGGCCTCGCGGAATACTGGAATGGCGACACCGGCCGGGGGCTGGGGGCGTCACCCCAATCGTGGACCGGTCTCGCCCTGGTGATGGCAGTGGCCTGATCATTTGACGACGTTGTCGATTTCCATCTCGCGTTTCGTCTTGGCCGCCGTCGTTGTCGGTGGGTGGCGTTCGCCATCAGGTCGACCAGTCCCACCAACAGAATCAGGTCTCCGAAAGACACCACTTGATTGGTGAGACCTATCGGAATCGTGTCGCCAAGGGTGCTGAGGATGGTGGACTGGTCGGCGAACCGTCGCGACCCTGACAGCGTCGCCAGCCCAAGATCGGATTCGGTGACGATGCCGGCTTCGACCAGGGCGTCGGACCGGACCGGTATGTCCCCGTTTGCGGCAACGGGCAGAAGATTCGCGACAATTCCCACGCTCACGACGAATATCCCAGTGAGGTGGACGTTGCGAACTGCAACCACTGCCGCCGCCCCCATTCCCAATATGGCAATGAGCGATGCGCCCCGTGGTGAATAGTGATCAAGGGCAATCCCGCAGCCGATGACGAGAACAATCGCAGCCGGGCCATGGACGCGAAAGCGTCGCAGTGACGAGAGCCGCCCGCCCGTGAGCAGACCAATGCCGATACCCACCAGGACCGAGACCGCGACGGGTATCAAAGCCACGTGGACGCCTCCGTTCTGTCGCATCGGTTGCCGCCGTCGAGAGTAATGAAGGTCGACTGAGCGTCGGTGGACACCTTCCGCTCGAAACGATTCAGATCTTCAAACCGCGCGTGGTGGTGGTGAGATTTGCGCCGTCGCTGCGATGGACGATGCAGTGGATACCGCGATATCGAGCGATGGAGTCCTCGAAATTTGTTTGGTTGGGAGTCAGTACATCAATTTCGAGCTCGGACGTCTCGTACTGTCGGCCGACCCACGTCTCGAATTCCCGATAGCAAGACTCCAGAGCAAAGTCCCGCATCACCTTGTCGCCGGGGTAGATGGCTGGAGAACGGGCCGGGAATTCGAGCATGAAATAGACCTGCGACTCGTGGGGCATGAAACATCCGATTCTCCTGGTGATCACCACGTGCAGACCCTGCTGGAGCTCGTC
>CAZHMP010000074.1:0-4571 GCA_964533595.1 uncultured Acidimicrobiales bacterium
CCTGGCACCGTCAGTTGGACGATGTCGACCCTGGAAACCGAGGCAGACGGCACCATACGCGGAGACGTCGCGCCAGGTGGGGGCGATGACAACTTCATACTGACGAACTGATCGGGTGGAACTTGCCCTCTCCAATGTGTCGTCTACTGTCGCGGCGTCACCACGGGCAACTACATCGGGATAGCACTTGAAGAAAAAGCGGTGGATCGTGGCCGGGCTTGGCATCGTCGGACTCATCTTGGCGGTCGTAGCAGTCTGGTTCCTTTTCTTTCGTGGAGACGCGCCCGATGCGGTGAGCACCGACTCCGGACTGGAGCAGCTACGGACAGATTTGGCCACCGCGCCCGACAGCGATGTGCCCGACAGCAATGTGTCAGTCGATCCCGTCAACGGCATCTGGAGCGTGGATGACGACTTCGGAAGCTTCGATTTTGAAACGGCGAGCGGTAGCTTCGCCGGTTTTCGAGTCGATGAGGAACTCACACTCGGCACCACGGTGGCCGTCGGTCGCTCTGGTGGCGTTACCGGCTCGCTCACGATCACCGATGGGAGCCTCACCAACGCGGAGATCACGGTCGACATGACAACGATCGTGTCTGATCGGCCTCGACGCGAGGGCAAAATCCGAGAGGCAGTGGGAGCCTCAGACTTCCCCACGGCCACATTTGTTCTCACCAAGCCGGTGATGCTTGACGCCAAAGCGCTCGAAGCAGGAGGCACGGTGACGATCGACGCCGTCGGCGAGCTCACTGTGATGGGCACGACCAATGAGACGACCTTCGTGATCGAAGCCACGATCGCCGAGCCAGGGGTAGGGCTCGTTATCGGCTCGACCCCGATCGTCTGGGATGACTTTGGGGTCGACAAGCCGACCGCACCGGTCGTGGTGTCGATTGCCGACGACGGCATTGTCGAATTCCAACTCGTGATCCGACAAAGCTGACCGGTTCTCCCTGCCAAATAGCCCGACCGCGATCCTCGGCGGAACAATCGTCAATCGGTCGGGGTTTTCACTCCGATGCGATTGCTCTCAATCTCTGTCGTCTTGGTACTTGGCTCACGGCTGGTGAGGCCCAGAATTGATCTTGGATGCGACTCTGTGGCCTTTCCCGGTCAGAGCCCCAACGACATCATGTCTCGCTTCCGGGAGCGGCTCGGAAACAAGTCCGACATCGTGGCAGCGGAGCAAGATCGAATGGTCGCACATTTCGCCGGAAAAGCCGGCCCCGTGCCATACCGGACACTGGAAATCGTCGGATTTGAGAACCAGAGAGTCTCCTTCGAGCATCTAACCGGGCCGTTTCTCGCTTGCACCGAAGCCTTCGAGATCGATGGTTCCGAAGAGGGCTCATCAGTTACCCATGTCGGGCAATTCACAATGCGCGGCGGATTGCTGGGATGGGTACTCGGTCGGTTGTGGGTCGTGCGGCTGTTTCGCAAACACGTGAAGACCGAACTGGAACAAATGGCCGAGCTCGGCTGACCTTCGAACAGTTCAGTGACCCCAGATCACACACGGGTCGGCATTCTTGATCGCCAACACACGTGATGCCGCCTGCTCGACCCTCTCTCGACTCACTCGACCCGAATCCACAGCCTCAATCAATCTCGCGGTCGTCGCCAGTGCGTCGCGGAACCCGCCGGCGATCAGCAGATCGTCGCCGGCACCCAAGGCCAATTCCGCGGCCTCGGGAATGGTCCACTTGCTGAGGGCTCCCATGGTCAAGTCATCGCTCACTATGAGGCCATCAAAGCCGTAGCCGTCGCGGAGCATCGCAACGGCGGCCGAGCTGAGCGAGGCCGGCAGACCATCGGTGAGATCAGGAACCACCAAGTGCCCGATCATGATTGCATCCATCGCCTCGGGTCCGTTTGCCGCCATGGCGAACGGGAGAAGATCGGACGTCATGAGATCCGCCAACGGATCAGTGGTGGGCAGGCCCAAATGCGAGTCGGCGCCGGTCGAGCCATGCCCCGGGAAATGTTTCGCAACCGGGACGACACCACCAGCCTCAAGTCCTAGGGCATACGCCAACCCGTGAGCTTCAACAACGTCGACATCGTCGCCATAGGACCGTGACCGAAGTCCGGCCGAACGGCCGACATCGAGAACCGGAGCGAAAACCATGTTGAACCCGAGAGCCGCCGCGCCTGTTCCTCGCTTGGCCCCGGCGAAAAACGTCGAGTCAACGTTGCCTCGATCTCCGAGGCGGCGCGCCGACGGCAAGTATCCGAGAACTTGGGCCAACCGCTGAACATCGCCGCCTTCCTCGTCGACGCCCACGATCGGTTCGATCTCTGCGGCGTACAGCGGTTCGATCACCTCGGCGATGCGACTATCGGCATCACCCAGCAGGACAATTCCACCGATCGTGCCATCAACCACATCGGGGGACAGTTCGGCAATCCCTCCCTCGGTGATGGTGGCGAGCACCAGCTGACCGACAAGAGCGTCGATTGGAGCGTCGGCAAGGCATTGGGCAGGAGTTGGCAACTCGGCAACCGTCGTGGTCGGCGCGGCAACCGATGTGGTCGTCGAGGTGGAGGGCGCCGGCGACGTGGCCGTCTCCACCGCTGTCGTGGTCGTCAGTACGGGCATGTCATCGGCCGACCGGGTGGCTTCGGCAACTGACTCGGACGCGCCGCCGTCTGAACACCCCGCGGCCAGCAGCGCCATCAAGCACATGACCGCGACCACGGATCTGGCCCGGCTCGTCGCCCCTTGTCGTCTCGGCACCGCGGAAGGGTATCCCTGCTCCGGGCCCGTGGCAGGGCGAGGCCACGCCGGATCGTCAACGTCTATTATCGCCATATGCCATTCCGTCAGCTGGCAAGTCTTCTCATCGCTCTCATCGTCGTCATGAGTGCGGCATTGTTCGTTATCACTCGTGGTGGCGACGACTCCGCCGCTCCACCTCCCACGACATCCACCACGGTCGTCTCGACCACGTCCACCACATCGACCACCGCCGCTCCACCGACAACCACAATTCCCACGGAGTGCTCGACCAATTCGGCCGGAAACGACTCCACTTCGACCACAGTCGATGCGTCGACCACCACTATCGATGCCACCTCGGGCGAGTCCACAAGCACAACGGCGGCGATATCACCCACACTCGGGGGAAACTCATCGATATCCACGGTCGGTCTCGACACCGTCACGTTCGGGCTCACCGTGAAGCAGGCCGAAGTGGCCGCCGGCACCTCGATGACACCATGCGCACCAGTGAGCAGCTGCTACCGAGTCACGCCCGTTGATGCACCCAAAGGAATCAGCTTCGTCGTCGACGAGGGAACCATAGAACGCGTCGACATCACCGACGGACCGGTCACCACGCGTTCCGGTCTGGGTATCGGCACCGCTGAAACTCGAATCGTCGAGTCGCTCGGCGACAAACTCGACCGCCAGGTCAACGACGATGGCAGCATCGATCTGATATTCGTTCCGTCCGACCCTGGAGATGCAGATTTCCGAATCATTTTCACCATTCGCGATGGAGTCGTCGACACATTCCGTTCGGGTCGAGTGCCGTTGATTCTCTCGGGCGAGGCATGCGCGTGACCAAACCAATCGTCTGCAGTCACTAGCGGTTCCCCGCATCGAGGTATCCACCAAAACCCGAAAGACTGCCCCACAAGGAGGCAGTCCTACCGGTTAGCCGCTTTCGCCAGCTTGTTCCTCTCGGGAGTCCATTCCGATCGGTGACCATAAACCCCAGGATCTTTGGGGAGCCGCTGCCCTTTCCATCGCAGCGTGTACACCCATACAACGCACGGGGTCGACAGAAGTCGCGACATTTCTTCGAAAAGATTCAGACCGGGCCGATCGACCCACTCGAGTGGTCAGCGTTGCCGTACGCGAATCGCCGATGAGGTCAGCTTGGTGTTGGGTACGTGGACCCTCGACCCGTCAGCGTCTTCCAACTCCACGGATGCCGGATGAAGTGCTGCCACGGTTCCGCTCACACCGTCGATCTCGACAACGTCACCCACCGTCACAAGTCGATTCAAATATCGGCCGGCGGCCAGCTCACCACCAAGTGCTCGACCACCCAGTCCGACCAAGAGCGCAAACGCTCCGGCCACGCCGAAAAGTGCGGCAGCGGCGATGATGGTGAGGATCGTCGTATCAACGCCGAGTTGGCTCAGAGCCAACACACCCGACACTGCGTATATGAGGAATCGACCCGATGCCGATAACTGCAATCGGACCCTCGAGGTTGATCCAGCGAACGCAGAATTCACCATTCCGCCAAACGCGAACGCGATGGCACGGCCGGCGATGAGAATCAGTCCGGCAGCCAGAATCTTGGGAGACTTCCGCACGATCTCTGCCGGAAGCGGCTCAAGGCTGGTCGAATCAGCGAATCCGATCGCGACGACAGCACCCAGCGCCACGAAGAAGAGGAAAATGAAGGTGGACGTCGCCTTTGACGCGTCATGTATTTCCGGTCGGTCCTCGCGACCTTTCAAGATGATTCGTCGAACGAGCGCGGCGCCAACAACGCCCGACAGCAGTCCAACAACCACCGCACCGATTGCCCAAACCCAAGCGTTGTTCATTTCTG
>CAZHMP010000074.1:4671-12493 GCA_964533595.1 uncultured Acidimicrobiales bacterium
AGCAGTCCAACAACCACCGCACCGATTGCCCAAACCCAAGCGTTGTTCATTTCTGTCCTCCACCACTCTCATCGGCTGATTCCTGCTCCGAGTGAGGGGGCGCGGAATTGATATCCGAATCGATCACACATCGGAGGAAATCCCACCCGATCGCGAACAGATCAGCGAACGTTCCTGCGGCCGCCTCATCGCGGAGACGATTGTCGAGTCCGTCATTCACCCGATCACTCAAATCGGACGGCGGTTCCGTGGCGACAACCAGGCCTGAGACCGTTGCCTCGTCCAGCGCCGACGCGCCATCGAGATACTCCTGGCAGCGCAGACAGTCCTCTACATGACGGTCCACTCGTCCGGGCCCACCAGTGCTGAGCCACTTCTGCAATGCGCGATTGGATGGATGCTTCTTCATCGCCACTCCTTCAATGCGTCCTTGAGTTGGCGCCGGGCGCGAAATAGGCGGGTCTTGATGGTCGGGATCGGAAGATCAAGGGTTTCTGACATCTCCTCATACGACAAGCCGTCAACCTCCCTGAGAGCGATCAGAACGCGTGACGGCTCCGGCAGATGCCGCATCGCCTTCCAAAGTTCGTCGAGTTGAGCCATTCCCTCCACTCGTCTATCGGTTTCGATCTCGCCAGGCGCCTCGGGAAGAGTGTCCGGGCCGCGAAGGTCCTCTCGGCGGGTTCTCAGAATCGAAATTGCCGTGTTGTGAGCGACCTTCAGCAGCCAGCTTCTCGGTATGGCCTGTCCCCTCTCGACCGGAGAGTGTCGCCAAGCTTTGATGATGGTTTCCTGAACAACATCATCAGCCAACGACGGATCGTGGACAATCGAAAGCGCGACGCGGTAGACCGCGGCGGCGTGGCGATCAACCACCGTCCGTAACTCGTCGGGCGATGGCAGGTTGGCCGAGCCATTCTGTCTGCCATCAAGTTGACTGGCCGACGATTCGGTCTGCGGATCGTTGGGCATTTCACCAATCCATCGGCCGCTACGTCCGCCACCTGAGTCAGTGGGCCACATCGGGCCGATAGCGTCTCGCCGTGGTCAGTAAACGAGAAGCGAGCCGGCAGCGAAAAGCTCGAATTCAGGCGGCCGAAGCAGCCAAGCGGAGCGGTGGTCGACAAAAACGCCGCCAACGCAGACTTGTGGCTGTCATGGCTGCGATCGTGTCGCTGGCGATGATCGTCCCCCTTGCCGCCGGGATCATTTCGATCGCCACCGGCGGCAACTCCGACACTGCCGACACGACCGCCACGATTCCCACCACCACGATCACCATTCCGCAGTTTGTGGAGCCGGGGCGCACGCTCACCGGTGAGGTTCCGTGCCCTGCCGCCGACGGCACAGAGATTCGAACCACCACATTCTCTGGACCGCCGCCCATGTGCATCGACACACAGGCCACCTATTCGGTCACACTGTCCACCGACCGCGGCGACGCCGTTCTCAGTGTTGACCCGTCACTCGATGCTGAGGCCGCCAACTTGTTCGTCGTCCTTGCCCAATTCGGCTACTTCGACGGTCTGCCGATCTACACGAGTTCGATTGGTGGCCCCGCAATTTCGGGTGACGCCGGCGGTATCGACCCCGGATTCTCCGTCCCCGCAATCCCTGTGACCACCACGACTGGCGCCGACGTGTCAGCTCCGGTTGACTCGCCCTACCAAATCGGGTCGGTTGTGATGGCCTCCGATACAAATCAGCGCCTCGACACCCGCTTTGCGGTGGTGATGAGCCAAGACGTGGTCGACGCGCTGTCGGCAAATCCGCTCAACCCGGTGATAGGTCACGTGTCTGCGGGTCTCGATGTTCTCGGATCCATCGTTGATGATCCAGCCACCGTGCTGGGCGACCTCGCCAACCTCGAATCGTGGCTCGCCGGTGCCGTTCGGATCGACTCGGTCACGGTCACCCCAGATCCGAATCCCTGATCAACTCCCGTCCCGCCTATCGGCGCGGGCTTGACCGTGGCTATCCTCGTCGATCGTGACAACGAGCAAACGTGAACGTCAGAAGGCCAACCGTGCCGCGCGGATTGCCGCCGCGGAAGCAGCCGCCAAGGCTCAGCGCACCCGCAGCAGAATGATCACATACGGCATCATCGGTGCCGTTGTCGTCGTGGTTGTGGTTGGTATCAGCTTGCTGACCGGCAACGACAGCAACACCGACGTCACCGCAACTCCCGCCACCACCGCAGCTGTCGACCCGACAGGCACAATTGCGCCGGACAACGTTCCCGCTCCCACCACAACCCTCGCGTTCGTCTACGGCACCGGGGAATGTCCGGCCGAAGATGGCTCATCACCACGCAAGATCGACTTTGACGGCCCACAGCCTCTTTGCATCGACCCCACTGCTTCCTACACCGCAGTGTTCGACACCAGCGAAGGCGAAGTCCGATTGGACCTCGCCACCGCCAGCGCACCCGGAACGGTCAACAACTTTGTGACCCTCGCTCGCTGGGGCTACTACGACAGCACCACGCTGTTCCGCACCGACACATCGATCGACATCATTCAAGGTGGGTCACCTCACACCGAATCGGCATCCGATCCGGGGCCGGGTTACCAAATCACCGACGAGCCGACTTTCACCACCGATGCCGCCACCGGCGGACTGGTCGGCCCCTACAACTACTCACCGGGCCAGTTGGTGATGGCACGCTCTGCCGGTCCCAACTCCGCGTCAGCACAGTTCTTCTTCACCACCGGTCCGAACGCCGCAGCGCTCAACGGCCAGGGAACCTACGTCGTGCTGGGCGATACCGACGACACCGGCCTGGGTGTCCTTCAAGACATCATTGCTCTGCATGTGGACGATCCCGCGAGCGGTCTCGGCGGCGCGCCATCGCGCACGGTAACCATCAACAAGGTCACGATCGAGCAGAGCTGAGTCAGCTTGGCTCGCCGTCGAAGCCACCGGCCCGACGGGCTCTCGCCTGGACGAATGGTCTGAGTGGTGCCGAAACCGTCGGCACCTCGAATCGTTCCAGGTCGGTCACCACGAATCCCTCGGTCCGCAGCATTCCGGGAATGTCTCGGTCGAGGTGGAGACCACCAGTGGCCCGGATCAGAGACCCGCCGAATGCAATCATGCGACCGATTCGGCCCGAGCGGCGCACCGGTTCAAGCATCAAAAGTTGACCGCCGGGAGCAAGCAGATCGCCGACGATGCTGAACATGCGAGATATGTCCGCCACGAGAGGTGTGCGAATCAGCGACACGATCGTGTCGAAGGGGTCGACTCCCAGGGCGTTCAACGAATCGAATCCGGCATCAACACGGGTCACCCCCGCCGGATCACGATCGGAGTCGGTCGGTTGAAGATCACCTGGACGAACCAGCATCGTCACTTCACGGACCCCCGTGGATTCAGCGGCGCTCAACCGATATGAGCCGAGGTGGTCGCTCCATCCTCCGAGATCGAGGACCCGCCCGCTTGCCTTGGCAGCCACCGAGCATCGCCGTTCCCGGAGCCCCGGCGCGAGCTCCATGGGAAGCGGATTCATCCATGCCACCAGCGGTGTGCCAACCATGCCGGCAAACTACTCGCGTGCGTGGTGATTGAAGCGTTGGCGATGTCTAACATCGCCATGTGCTGGTAGCCGTCGACGACGATCTCCGACCCGACACGATCCTCGCCGCGTATCGACGGGGGCTGTTCCCGATGCCCGTGGAGGCCGATGGCCCGATCGGCTGGTGGTCGCCGGATCCGAGGGGTGTTCTGGAACCGGACCAGATCCATGTCAGTCGTTCCATGAGTCGAATCATCGACCGCTACGAAATTCGGGTCGATACCGAATTCGACGCCGTGCTCGACGGGTGCGCCGATCCGGCGCGACCCCACGGCTGGATCGACGACAGGATTCGCGATGCCTACGTTCGCCTTCACCAGCTGGGCTGGTGTCACAGCGTCGAGGCATGGCGCGATGAGCGGTTGGCCGGCGGGCTGTACGGTCTCGCGATTGGAGGTCTCTTCGCCGGAGAGTCGATGTTCAGCAACGAAACGAACGGATCCAAGGCGGCACTGATTGGGTTGGCCAGAGGCCTCGATCAAGGCATGTCGGATGGTTCCGGACGATTGATCGATGTGCAATGGTGCACCAAGCATCTTGCATCCATGGGCGTCACTGAAATATCCCGTCGCCAATACCACCAACGACTTGTCGAGGTTCTGGCGATGGAGCCGTCACCCATGTTCGAGGTAGAAATCTCTTCACATTTGCACCAACATGTCCGATGGAGGCCGGATGACTGACAATCGGATCGATGTAGTTACCGGAATCGGAATCGTGGGGGTTCTGTCTTCGATTCTGGGCGCGTTCACTCGACAAAAGAAATTCTTGTCGGTCGCGGTGGCGTGCACCATCGGCTTGGGATTCAGGGCGCGTCATAGTCGCGATGAATCCGACGAACTCGACCGACGGGTCTCGCTGATGAATGAGCAGATCCGCCAGCTCGAGAGCGCGGTGGCCACCCAAGTGCAAGGGCGGATGTCAGCGGAGCAAGCCGTCAACAGCCTGTCCCAACAGCTCGCCGCAGCAGAGCGCAGGGCCGGCGAATCATCGTCCACACCGATTGTGCTCGACGCCAGCGGCGCGGTCGGCGGTGGCCTCACCGACCATGTCACCGGCCTGTTCAACCGCGACTACTTTCTGGTCTCACTCGAGAGCCGCATTGCTGCCGCCCGGCGACATCTTCGTCCCGTGGCCATTGCGATCATCGACGTCAGACTCGGACGCGAAGGCGACAACAGACCCGCCGCCGATCCCAACGTGGTAGCCGATGCGCTTCGGTCCACCCTCCGCGAGTCCGACACGGCAACCCGACTCTCCGACGGGCGTTTCGGGGTGGTTCTCGAGGACACTCCCGAGAACGGCGCCATCTGGACGATGGAGCGTTTGCGCCGCGATCTGGCCGCCACCGACGACGACTTGATGATGTGGGCGGGCATAGCGTGCTACCCGGCTCACGCATTCGACGTGGGCGCACTGATTGACCAAGCCGACAAGGCCCTCGAGTCCGCTCACGACTGGAATCAGGACCGTATCGAAGTGGCCACCACGGAGTAACGTTGTCTCCGGAGGGATGGCAGAGCGGACGATTGCACTGGTCTTGAAAACCAGCGGGCCCTCGCGGGTCCCGGGGGTTCGAATCCCCCTCCCTCCGCCACCCACCCCCAACCGTTTTTGTGAGTCCTAAGTGCTGTGTGGACAGCATCTGAGACTCACAAAAACTCGTGCGCAAGTTTTGTGAGTCCTAAGTGCTGTGTGGACAGCACCTGAGGTTCACAAAAACAGCTAGGGGCGGTGGGCGTGGGCGTCAAGGATCGCCGCCACGCAAGCCGACACCTTGCGCGCCGTTGGCAGATGTAGGAACTCGTTAGGGCCATGGGCATTGGATTCAGGTCCAAGCACCCCCGTTATCACGAACTGCGCAGCCGGATACTTGTCGCCAAGCATGGCCATGAACGGAATCGAACCACCGAGGCCGAGCGCACCGGATGACCGACCGAAGAGCATCTCTGATGACTCGTCGAGAATATTCTGCAGCCAGGGTTCGGCCGGAGTGGCATTCCAACCCGGCGCCCGTTCGGTCACATCGAGCGACACAACGGCATTGCTCGGCGGGTCGGCTTCGACCACAGCCTTCAACTCCTCGATGGCCGCCTCGGGGTCACATGTCGGCGGAAGGCGGAACGACAGTCCCAGGGTTGTGGACGGACGCTGGACATTTCCGCCGTCGGTCAGCGACGGCAGTCCGTCGGCGCTCACAGTCGACATTGACGGCCGCCAGCAGGTGTCGAGAATGGCCTCGACCGCATCTGGTGAATCGCTAACCGTGTCACCTGCAAGGGCAATGTCGTCGCGCGGGTCCACTCCGATAGCCGCGGCACGGCGGGCCTCCTCAATGCGGTCACCGGGAATGTCGACGTTGAACGAGTCGAGCAGGATGCCGCCGTCGGCCGAGTCCTCTATGCGGTCGAGCAGCTGACGGATGATCCTCACGCTGGAAGGTGCGGCACCGCCCACAATTCCCGAATGCTGGCCGCGGTCGAGCACGTCGACGCGGAGTTTGGCGCTCACCAAACCGCGAAGAGATGTGGTCAGCCAGAGCGCGTCATAGTCGGGAGCCCCGGAGTCGAGGCACACCACCAGGCTCACATCGCCGAGTCGGTCGGCGAGTTGCTCGAGGTGAGCGGGCAGGTCGGGGCTTCCACTCTCCTCGCTGGCCTCGATAACGGCCACACATCTCTGATGGCTACCGCCGGCCGCGGCAAGTCCGGCAAGCGCCGCGGTGATAGCGAAAGCCGCGTAGCCGTCGTCGCCTCCGCCGCGTCCGTAAAGCCGGTCACCTTCGAGCACAGGTGTCCACGGGCCGAGTCCCTCGCGCCACCCGTCCATTTCGGGTTGCTTGTCGAGGTGACCGTAGAGCAGAACAGTGTCGGTCCGATCGACATCCGACGTCGCGGGCATGTCGACCACTACGACCGGCGTGCGGCCATCAATCTCATGGACCTCAACTGTCGAGTCGCTTGGGGCATTGTCAGTCAACCAGCGTCGGATCAATTCGACAGCCCGGTCGAGATGACCAGTTGCCTTCCAATCAGCGTCAAATGCTGGAGACTTTGCCGGAATACGGATGTAGTCCTCGAGGATGGGAAGAGCCCGTGCCCAATGCTCGTCGGCGGCCGAACTCGCTGCTTCCTGATTGATCATCCGGCCAGTATTGCGCCCGGCCGGCGTCACCGGAACAGTCGGGCTTTCACCTGAACGTGTTAGTGCCCGCGACCAGCGATACCATCGCGGACTCTGGAGACGTGGCCGAGCCCGGTTGAAGGCGCTTCCCTGCTAAGGAAGTAACGTCGTAAGGCGTTCGTGGGTTCAAATCCCACCGTCTCCGCGGAAGTCCGATCCGGTGGCGCCCGCCCCAGGCAGGCGTACACTGGCTCGGCATTTGCGCCCGTAGCTCAGCTGGATAGAGCATCTGACTACGGATCAGAAGGTCGGGGGTTCGAATCCCTCCGGGCGCGCCAGATAAATGCAGGTCAGAGCCACCTTTCGGGGTGGCTCTTCTGTTTGTCACTCCCCTGTGAGAAGATATTGAGAAGATGAGATCTTCTCAGGGAGCGTGACGGTGCCGAAGTTTCGTGGGGTCTACAAGGACGCCAAGGGCAGGTGGTACTTCAAGGCGTCCACCCACAAGGACCCGCTGACCGGCAAGTGGACCCAGGTGACCCGCCGTGGATTCGCCACCGCAGCCGACGCGGCAGCCGCACGGGACGCCCTCCTGCGAGAAGTGGCCGCGCAGCCCAAGTCGACGGTGTCGGGGCTCACCGTGCACCAACTTGTCGAGCAATACCTCGATGAATGCGAGGCCACCGAACGGCTCGGTCCGAAGAGCCTGTTCGATTATCGGCACTACCTGGTCGACTACATCGATCCGTGGATCGGTTCCCTGCGGGTTCGTGAACTCACCGCCGAGGTGGCGGCGGGCTGGCAGCACCGGCTGGCCTCCGAGGGCGGCACAAAGAACGGGAAGGGCCTCTCGCCCAACACGATCAGGCTGGCCCGAGCGCCGTTGAACGGCGCGCTCAAGCAAGCGGTGGCGATGGGCATGTTGTCGACCAACCCGGTTGCGGCAGTGCCCCGTCCCAAGCCGCGGCGGTCGATCCCCAAGCATTGGGCACCCGATGAAGCCCGCCATTTCCTGGCCTTGCACGAGGGCGACCGACTGTTGCCGGTGTGGTCGTTTCTGCTGGGCTCAGGCGTGCGCATCGGTGAACTTGTATTTCTGCGGTGGCCCAACGTCGACCTCGA
>CAZHMP010000075.1:0-6114 GCA_964533595.1 uncultured Acidimicrobiales bacterium
GTTTTTGTGAGTCTTAAGTGCTGCCCACGCAGCACTTAAGACTCACAAAAACAGTTGGGAGGGGGGGGTTAGCGGCCGATGGGGTGCCAGACCGTCTTCATCTCGCAGAAGTCGGTAATGGCAAACGGGCTGTGATCGCCGGGATCGCGACGCACCAGCCTCTTCACGTTGCAGACAGCCTCGTCGAGTACCTCCGGGGCGAGGTCGGTCGGTGCCCCGGTGAGATCGACGGCGTTGACGTCGAGATGACCCAGGAGCCAAGGCAACAAGTCGAGCTTCGGGCCGGTGAGAATGTTGATCACACCTCCCGGCACGTCGGAAGTGGCGACAGTCTCGGCGAGGCTCACTGCAGCCAACGGCGCTGCTTCGCTGGGAATGACCACCGCCGCGTTGCCACTCACCAGCACCGGGGCAAGTCGAGCGACCAAACCAGCCAACGAAGGTTGCTCCGGAGCGACCACGCCGACCACGCCGGTCGGTTCCGGCAATGTGAAATTGAAGAACGAGCCGGCGACCGGGTTGACTGTGCCCGACACCTGCTGGAACTTGTCGCACCAACCGGCGTACCAAACCCACAGATCGATGGCCTCGGCAACCTCGGCTGCGGCCGCGTCGGCCGACACACCGCTGGTGATCAGCTCCGCCTCGAATTGAGCGCTGCGGCCCTCCATCACCTCGGCTATGCGGTAGAGGATCTGCCCTCGGTTGTAGGCGGTGCGAGCTGCCCAGCTGGATTGAGCGCCCCGGGCGGCCTTCACCGCATCACGCAAGTCTTTGCGCGATGCCTTTGCCACGTTGGCGACGAACGCGCCATCGCTCGACACGATCTCGGTCGTTCGGCCCGACTCTGAACGAGGAAAAGCGCCGCCGATGAACAACTTGTAGGTCTTTTGAATATCGAGACGATCGGACATCAGGCTCGCCCTCCCATTGGCGACACCGACAGATACGGGGCCAGACCGTGCAGGCCGCCCTCTCGTCCGAAGCCACTTTCCTTGTATCCGCCGAACGGGCTCGTCGGATCGAACTGGTTGTAGGTGTTGGCCCACACCACGCCGGCGTCGAGTTGATCAGCCATCCACAAGATCTTCGAACCCTTCTCGGTCCAGATGCCCGCCGAAAGCCCGTACGGGGTGTTGTTGGCCTTCGACACCGCCTCCTCGGGAGTGCGGAATGTGAGCACCGACAGCACCGGTCCGAACACTTCTTCGCGAGCGACCCGATGGGTCTGCTCGACGTGGGTGAGAATCGTTGGCCGGAAGAACCATCCGCTGTCGGGCAGAGCGCAGTCGGGCTGGAACAACTCGGCGCCCTCAGCCACTCCGACATCGACCAATTCGGTGATTCGGGCCAGTTGTTGCGACGAATTGATGGCCCCGACATCGGTGTTCTTGTCGAGTGGGTCGCCGACGCGAACCGTGGCCAGCCGACGCTTCAGCCTTTCCACGAACGAATCGGCGATCGATTCCTGCACCAACAGTCTTGAACCGGCGCAACAGACGTGCCCCTGGTTGAAATAGATGCCGTTGATCACGCCTTCAACCGCTTGGTCGATGGCGGCATCCTCGAAAACAATGTGTGCGGCCTTGCCGCCGAGCTCCAGCGTGGCGGGAATGCCACGCGCCAACGCGGCCCGCTGAATCCGTTTGCCCACAGCGGTGGATCCGGTGAACGCCAACTTGTCGACATCGCCGTGATTGACCAGCGACTCCCCCGTTGCTCCGGCGCCGGTGACGATATTGACCACCCCCGGGGGCAGGTCGACGTCCTGGAGAAGCTGAGCGAACAGCAATGCTGTGAGTGGCGTCGTCTCGGCCGGTTTGAGAACGACTGTGTTGCCGGCAGCAAGTGCCGGGGCCACCTTCCAAGCCAACATCAGCATCGGGAAGTTCCACGGGATGATCTGTCCGGCCACCCCACGCGAAGTCACCTGTCGGCCGGGGAATGCATATTCGAGCTTGTCGGCCCAACCGGCGTAGTAGAAGAAGTGGGCGGCCGCCAACGGAATGTCGATGTCGCGACTCTCCTTGATGGGCTTTCCGCCGTCGAGTGTCTCGAGAACGGCGAACTCGCGGGCCCGCTCCTGAAGTTGCCGGGCAATGCGATACAAATACTTCGCTCGCTCGCGCCCGGGCATTGCTCCCCACACGTCGGTGTGAGCCGATCGCGCCGCACTCACGGCCCGATCGACGTCGACGGCCGACCCGGCGGCGACGTCGCAGAGATGAGACTCTGTCGACGGAGAGACAGTGGGAAACATCTCACCGCCGTCCGGTTCGACGAATTCTCCCCCGATGAAGAGGCCGTATTGGTCGGCGATCGTGACGATCGACGTGGATTCCGGCGCAGGTGCGTATTCCATGCTGAACCCATGGGAGGCGTCAGATGGGACGGGAAGGGATTCGTCGGTCACGATCAGTCCACGCTCACGTAGTTGGGGCCGGAATACCGACCGGTTTCAAGCTTCTGTATCTGCAGTAGTGCATCGTTGAGCAGGCTCGATGCTCCGATCCGGAAACGATCGTTGGTGAGCCAATCCGGGCCAAGCGTTTCGTTGACCATCACGAGATAGTGCCACGCCTGCTTCGAGGTGCGGATGCCACCGGCCACCTTCAATCCGACGATCTCACCGGTCTGGTCGACATAGTCGCGAATCGCCTCAGCCATGCACAAGGCGACGGGAAGAGTCGCATTCTTGGAGACCTTGCCGGTGGAGGTCTTGATGAAATCGGCGCCGGCTGCCATTGCCAGCATGGAGGCCCGCCTGACCTGGTCGTAGGTTCCCAGTTCGCCGGTCTCGAGAATCACCTTCAAGTGAGCGGCGCCGCATGCTTCCTTGGCCGCCGATATTTCATCGAACACCTTGCCGTACTGTCCGGAGAAAAAGTCGCCCCGACCGATCACGATGTCGATTTCGTCGGCTCCGTCGGCCACAGCAGCACGGATGTCTTCGAGTCGGATTTCGAGCGATGACAATCCGCTCGGAAACGCCCCGGCAACGCTGGCGACCTTCACATTCGAGCCCGCCACTTGTGCAGCGGCCTCGGCAACCATCGATGGGTAGACGCAAACGGCGGCGGTTGACGGCAGCGTGGCGTCGGCCGGGTCGGGTGTGATGGCCTTGCGGCACAATGCTCTCACTCGGCCGGCGGTGTCCATGCCCTCGAGGGTGGTGAGGTCGATACAGGAGATCGCCAACTCGAGCGCCGCACGCTTCGATGACTTCTTGATCGAGCGCGTTGAGAGTGCTTTGGCCCGAGCTTCGATCGCCACCTCGTCAACCGGGGTAACGCGAAGTCCGACACCGCTTCTGGACCGAGCGGAGAATCCTGCGATGTCGGTGATGGGGTCGAGTTGGCTACTCACTGTTCAAGTGTGCCTCAGGTAGTGGGACGTTGCTCACGGCGATGGATGTTGATCGTCGAGAAGGTCGGCGGCTGCCGACAGGGCTTGCTCGAGGCGTTCGACAGCAATCCGTCGAGCCGCCGGAATCCCGTCGATTTCGTCTTCGTCGACAACCTCGACCACCGTTTCACCGTAGAGCTTGAGCTTCGGCTCGGTGCCACTCGGGCGCACGACCAATCGGGTTCGCCCCGACAGTTCGAAGATCAATGCGTCTGTGGGAGGCAAACCGGTCCCATCTCCGAGCAGATCCGTTACCGACACGACCGACTGTTCGCCGACCGAAATAGGCGGGTCGGATCGCATTGCCGACATCAATCCCGCCATGATCCCCGCGCCATCGGGCCCCTCGAAGCGGAACGATCGCTGGGCGCTGTGGTGCACCCCGTGGCGTCTGTGGAGATCGTCGAGCAGGCTCATGACGGTACGACCTTCCGCCTTCGCCTCAGCGGCCATCTCGGCGAAGGCCAACGCCGCACTGATGCCGTCTTTGTCGCGCACGCTGGTGCCAACGCAGTAGCCGAGAGCCTCCTCGTAACCGAATGCAAAGCGACAGTCGGTCCGCTCGATCGCAGGACGCATGATCCATTTGAAACCAGTGAGAGTCTCCTCGAATTCGACGCCGTGGTGTGCTGCCAACCTCGAGAGAAGTCGAGATGACACCACGGTTGTGGCCACCAGTCGATCGGATCCGGATCCGTTCGCCAGGACGTGCTCGCCCAACAGACAGCCGATCTCGTTTCCGGTCAGTGCGCGCCATTCATCGCCATCGGGCACAACCGCAGCCATTCGATCGGCGTCGGGATCGTTGGCGATCACCAAATCTGCATCGCATCGCTTGGCCAAGTCGATGGCCAAGTCGAGCACTCCCGGTTCCTCCGGATTGGGGAACGCAGCGGTGGGAAAGTCGGGGTCTGGATCGCCTTGCTCGGGCACCACAGAGGGAGCGGCAAAACCTGCTGAGTTGAATGCACGCAGGAACACTTCACGGCCGACCCCGTGAACAGGCGTATAGACGATGCTCAGGTCGCGAGAAGTGTCGTTGGCCAAAACACTCGTGGCCGCGTTCACGTAATCGGCGACCAACTCGTCGGTTGTGTCGACGATTCGAGGATCGCCCACATCGGCAAGGTCGGAGTCGGCCACAAGCCCGACGGAATCGATCTCGCTGGAAATTTCCGAGTCGACCGGCGGCACGATCTGTGCACCGTCACCCCAGTAGACCTTGAACCCGTTGTCGGCGCGCGGGTTGTGGCTGGCGGTGATCATCACGCCGGCGTCAGCGTTCATGTGCCTCACTGCGAAGGCGAGCAGCGGGGTGGGATGCGGGCCACGAATCACGTTGACCGAGAGACCGTGTGCTGCCGCCACACGTGCCGTGTCGTCGGCAAATACTGCAGAGTTGTGTCGCGCATCGTGACCGATCACGATCTTTGTGCCGCCTTCGGCGACCACCCGACGACACACGCCGGCCGCGGTCATGCGGACCAGCACGCGATTCATCCGTGTGGGGCCCGCGCCCAGGGCACCCCTCATTCCCGCGGTGCCGAATGCCAACCGGTTTCCGAATCTCAAAGCCAACTCGGATCCGCCGGTGGATATCAGATCGGCGAGCTCGGCACGAGTGACGGGGTCTGGGTCGATCGCCATCCAGTCATTGGCCGCGGCCAGCAGGTCCGCCTTGTCGATCTGGGACGGAATCTTCATCACAGTTGCTCCAATACTCCACGTAGAAGGGAAACCATTCGAGGTCCGGCATCTCGGGCGGCGTCGAGCACATCGGAATGGTCGAGAAGTTCCTCTGACAGCCCCGCGGCCGCGTTCGTAACCAACGTGACCCCGAGTACTTCTGCACCGAGATGTCGAGCCGCAATCGTCTCGAGAACCGTGGACATTCCCACGAGGTCGGCCCCCATGGTCTGGAGCATTCTGATCTCGGCCGGCGACTCGTACGCGCCCCCGAGGAGGCCCGCGTAGACCCCTTCGGGCAGTGTGGAATCGACTTGTCTGGCAAGTTCACGAAGCCGGAGCGAGAAGGGTTCGGTCATGTCGACGAACCGAGCAGGTTTGTCGGAGGGCGGTGGTGGCCCTGCCATCGGGGACTGGCCGGTGAGATTCAGTTGATCGCTCAGAAGAACCGGCTGCCCAACGGGCCAATCGGGGTTGAACCCGCCCGCCGCGTTGGTGAGAATCACCGTGCGACAGCCGGCGGCAATTGCCGTGCGCACCCCGTGCACCACTGTCGCCACCGGGTGGCCTTCATAGAGATGGACGCGCCCTCCGAGCACCAGCACCCGGAGATCTCCCACCGCCACGGAACGAGCCAAGTTGCGGTGACCGGCCACGGCAGGCGCCGGAAAGCCGGGAAGTTCGGCCAAAGGCACATCGCTGAGCACATCGCCGAGATCGTCGGCCGCGGCTGCCCAACCCGAGCCGAGCACCACCACCACGTCGTGTTTTGAGACGCCGGATCGCGCCGCAAGTTGGGAGGCGGCCCCACTCGCCAGTTGGTAGGGGTCGGATGTCAGCTCGCTCATTCGCCTTCCTTGGACCTCGTGACCTTGGTCGTCGATCAGGATCGAAGACCGGAAGTCTGCATACGGGGTGACGATTCTGCTACGCGAACTCGCTCTGCGCACGGGTTGACGTGATTTAGACCCCAACAGCCGTCAACGCGTCGTCCAGTCGTCGGTCATTTTCGTTCGCGAACGA
>CAZHMP010000075.1:6214-9589 GCA_964533595.1 uncultured Acidimicrobiales bacterium
CACGCCCACAGGCGTATTGATTCGTCGTCCTCTGCCGGCAAGGTGCAAACCATGGAAGCGGTCGTGGCCTGGTATCCGGGAATGTGCATGCACACCGTGATTCCCGAGAGGTCATCGCCCAACTCTGATGGTGGCAGCTGTGGTTCATCACCTCGGCCCGGAGCCCCCCACGGCACCGTTCCGTGGAATCGCTGGGTGGCCACGGCCTCCGCTGGTGTGGGGCTCGTGAGCGAGCACGCCGTAGTGGCAGCCAGGCGGTGGTCGGCCAAGCACGTGTCGACCGACTCGAGATGCCACAAATCAACGGAATCGCCGGGTGACAGTGCGTCAGATGAGCGTGTCCAGTCGGACCCGAGGGTATAACGGTTGGAGATGGCGGCGTGACTGTCGAACGGCGCGGCCGCCCACTCACTTCCTGAAGTCTCCACAACCCAACCACCTCGACCATCGGCCAAGAGAAACGACGAGTCGTAAGGGTCATCGTGGTCGGCCTCACCCGATCCCCCCTGGCCATAACGGGCCAGCAGATCCACGAGGACCTCGACTCCCTCTTCAGCCGTGGTCGCACGCTCCAGAACCAGCCGCACGATGTCCATGCCAATCAGAGCGGCCGGGCCGGAAAGGTCACGATTCGAGTAGACCCTCTCGTTGCCCACCGCCACACCGTGTTCGTTGACTCCGTGCTCAGCACCCCACAACCAAGTCGGGCTCGACAAAACCACCGAGCAGGCCCCCGCGTCAGGGATCTCGATGTATTGGGTGGCGAGCATTCCGCCACGTGGTCGGCGCCCATGAGCAGCAACCGTCTGAGGTTCGCCGGGCACACGATCCGAGTTCTTGGCGAACAGACAACCTTCGCCCGAGGGGAAAACCGAAGCGAATGTGTCGCACATGTATTCGACACTACGACCCCCTGGATTCGAAATGGGAACTCGAATCCGACTCGGGTGTAGACAAGGGCCATGACGAAGGCCGGATTCGACGCGATCCCGGACGAGCAACTACGGCAGCTCGAGTCCGCCATCTCCGCGGCCCTCGACAGCGACGATCACTCCAATCTCAACATCCTCGGCTATGGAGAGGTGTCAGTTGCCGTGGGTTGGCCGACCTCGGAGCCGCGGTGGGCGGTGAAACGGATGCCACCGTTCCCCGACGAACCATCGTTCGACGCCTATTCCAGACTCGTCCTCGATTACATCGACACACTTCGCGGCCACGGCGCGGAGATTCTCGACACTGAATTGCGATCTTTGCCATCCCCGGACGGGCGATGCATCGGCTACCTCGTGCAACCGGTTCTCGAACCGGCCACTCTCGGCCCCTCCGTGCTCAGGGCCGCTTCCCCTGCCGACGGCCATCCATTGATCGAAAGCATCGTCGACACAGTCATGGCATGCACCGACGGGCGCACCGGCATCGATGCGCAGATCACCAATTGGGCTTGGATCGAAGGCCGAGCTGTCAACCTTGATGTCAACACCCCGTTCGTCTTCGACGAGGCCGGCCATCCCGTACTCGACATCAACATGTTCATCGGTGCTCTGCCTTGGGTGGTTCGCGCCACACAACGCAAGGCTGGTCCGAAGATCATCGCGCGTTGGGCCAAGCCCCATTGGACGCTCACCGATCTGGCCATGAACCTCCATAAGGACCGTCTCGAAGAATGGATTCCTGTGGTGGTCGCAGCAGCCAACGCGAGGCTCGACCGGCCCATCGATGAGGGTTCGCTGAAAACCCAATACAAGAAGGAAGCCAAGCTTTGGGTGAAACTTCACCGGCTCAAGAGAATCGACCGCTGGTGGCAACGAAATGTTCGACGCCGCCGCTACGAATTCCTCGTAGCGGACACCACCGACTACGCCTGACCAGGGCCCATCGCCAACTTCTCGGAAAGCACGGAGATGATGACCGACAAAAGCCAATTCCAGAACCGCCAAGCGGTGGAAGATTCCTACCGCCGCCACGTCGACCCTGGCCGCGTCGACACGTGGAAGATCGCAGACATGCAGCTGGTGATGGGCGACCGTGAGGGTCCCCGTTTCAGCGATGCTTTCACCGGCCGTTGGTATGTCAACTGCCACTGCAACGGCGGCGTCTTCAACCTGGGGCACCGCAACCAACGTGTGATCAAGGCCGTGCGCGATGCCATGGATCATGTCGACATCGGCAACCACCATCTCGTCTCGGTCCATCGGGCGCGAGCCGCCGAGAAACTGGTCGAGTCCACGGGTGGCAAGCTCACAGGGGTGGTTTTCGGCACCACCGGCGGCGAGGCCATCGATCTGGCCATCAAGGCCGCTCGACACGCGACCGACCGCGACGGCATCGTGTCGGTGGAGGGTGCCTACCACGGTCACACTGGCTTGGCTTTGGCCACGGGTGAGGCAAAATTTCGCGACCCGTTCCGTCATGTGGTGCCGGGCTTCGAGCAGGTCCCCTACAACGACATTGCGGCCATGGACAATGCCATTGGAACCAACACCGCGGCGGTGATTCTCGAGGCCATTCCGGCCACACTCGGCTTTCCGATGCCCGAGCCCGGCTACCTCGGCTCAGTAGCCGAGATGTGCCGCGATCGCGGCGCCCTGTTGATCATCGACGAGGTGCAAACCGGTCTGGGTCGAACGGGCTCGGTGTGGTACTACCAGCAAGAGTCGATCACTCCGGATGTGCTCGTCACCGGAAAGGGGCTCGGGGGAGGCATCTACCCGATCGCGGCCACGCTCATGACTGCCGACGTTCATTCCTTCACCAGTGATGAACCGTTCTCCCACGTCTCCACGTTCGGCGGCTCGGAACTCGGATGCGTAGCGGCATCAGAAGTACTCGACATCGTTACCGAACCAAGATTCCTCGAAAGGGTCCGCTCGGTCGGCGATCGGATTGGAGCGGCGCTTGCCGGTGCCCCATTCGAGGTTCGTCGGCGAGGAATGCTCACCGGACTGAAATTCGATCAGGAGATGGGGGGGATGTCGGCGATGAAGGCTCTGTTCGACGAGGGGATCTACAGCTTCTTCGCGGGCAACGACCCATCCGTGCTTCAGTTCAAACCAAGCCTGATCGTTTCCGACGACGACGTCGACTGGCTCATTGCAACCGTTCGGAAAGTCCTTCTCTGACGTGCGACCTCACCGAGATCCACGCCAGTACCAGGGTCGGGATCAACAACACACCGATGGATGCCATGGCCAGGATCGTGAGTAGCGAAAGTCCAATCGCCGCTGCCAACGCGGCGCGACGCGATTCGACGAACACGGGGCCAACGGTGAGCAATGCCGGCACGGCGAGAATCAACAAGATGCTGATCCCCTCGGACTCGACGAGCGAGGCAGTTCCCGACGAACAAATGGAACCTCCAGTCGAGGTTTCCTCACA
>CAZHMP010000075.1:9689-12341 GCA_964533595.1 uncultured Acidimicrobiales bacterium
CTGGAGGGCGGAGTTGCCCGGCAAGCGGCAAGAATCGTCGACCGGATCTGTGAGCGCGGCAACTGCGACTTTGTTGTCGACGTTGCCGCTCGACTACCCCTGCAAATCGTTTGCGACCTGATGGGCATCCCGGAGAGTCAGATCAACTTCGTGTTCGAGCAGACCAACGTCGTTCTGGGCGCCGGCGACCCCGAATACGTGCCGGATGCGCACGACATCCTCACCTCACTACTCCTCGCTGGGCAAGGGTTGTCCGACCTGATGCATGACGTGGCCCGGTCGAAGAAGGGGGGTACCGGGGACGACCTCACCACCATCCTTGTGAATGCCACCGTCGGCGGAGAGCAGCTCACGGAGGCAGAAATTGCAAGTTTCTTCATTCTGTTGGTTGTGGCCGGCAACGAGACCACCCGCAACGCCATTGCCTGGGGGCTCAAGTATCTGAGCGACAACCCGGATCAGAAACGGTTGTGGTTGGCTGATCCCGATGCCGTTGAACACACCGCGGTCGAGGAAATCGTGCGACTCGCCAGCCCCGTCACCTACATGCGCCGCACGGCACTGACCGACACCGAATTGGCCGGCCAGAAGATCTGTAAGGGAGACAAGTTGGCCATGTTCTACCTGGCGGCCAACCGCGATGAAGATGTGTTCGACGACCCGTTCACGTTCGACGTCCGCCGCGACCCCAATCCTCACGTGGGCTTCGGGGGCCCGGGCCCCCACTTCTGCCTCGGAGCGCACCTTGCCCGCCGCGAGATTCGTCTCATGTGGCGGGAGTTGTTGACCCGGCTGCCCGACATAGAAGCATCGGGACCGCCCGATCTACTTCTGTCCAGCTTCATTCACGGCGTGAAACACTTGCCGGCGGAGTTCACGCCAATTCCCGGCTAGCGCAGCTTCACCGATTGCACCGCACTTCTGGCAACCACCCCACCGGAGCCGTCCACGACAACGACGCGATAGTTGGCGAACCTGGCGTCTGGGCCCGGTTCGTCGATCAGTTCCGACCGGCCGGCGCCGTGCGATTCGCCCAGCAGCACCGACGTCGAATCCAGCGGCCAGGCCGGCTCGACCTCGCCTGTGGAACGAACGACAAGAGCCCGCCACGTCGGCTCCAAAGCTCGACCAGTCGACCACCTCACAACCACTCGACCTGACTTGCCGTCGACCTTGATCGCAAGCGCCAACTCCACCCCGGTGCTCGGGCTCGTGTCGGGAAGCGCCTGGCCCAGACCCGGCCCCGGAACGGCCACGACAGGTGGCTCTGGTTTCACAGGAGTCGGTGTAGCGGGAGAGGCCCGATCCGAAATTGGAGGTGGCGGCGCGGGCCGATCAGGAGTCGGAGTTGTGGGAGCGGGCCGATCCGAATTCGGTGTTGTTGGGGCGGGCCGATCTGAATTCGGAGGCGGCGGCGCGGGCGCGTCGGTCGGTGCAACATCATCCACCGCTTGAACAGTCGTGGTCGTAATCGGCGCGTCGGTGACCAGCGAGCCATCACGAACTGTCACAACCACTCCGTCGTGCAACGAAACATCGTCGATGGTGACCGATCCGCCGATCCTGACAACAATCACCGTTCCCTCCGGTAGGTCGAACCCATCGGCGGGATCATCGACTGTGGATCCGTCCGGAAGCGTGACAACGACGCCATCGGCGTTCGACATTTCAAGCGCCGACGACACCGAGCGATCTCGCCACACCAGGCTCACCGTCGCGGCAACCAGGATGACCAATGCCAACGTTGCGAGGGCTGTCACCCTTGACCCGATTCGGGACGGGCGACGGGCAAGGTTGCGCTCGGCATGCGCCACTCGCAGATCAGACTCGAGCCGGTCAGCGAATCGTGGATCGGGTTCGGGATCCGCGACCGCAAACAACTCAGCGAGGGCATCGATCGGATCGTCGTAGAAATCATCGGTTGGGTCAGTCACGATTCCCCCTGCAGCCTCTGCAGCTCTCGGCCCAATGCCTTGGTCGCCCGGTGGACCAATACCGCCATGAGCGACCGCGTCACACCCATGGCTCTGGCCGCCTCATCGTGTTCAAGACCCGACAAGTATCGGAGCGACAAAACTCGCTGATACCGCGGATTGAGTTTGTCGAGTGCCGCTCTGACGAAATCGGCCTGGTCGGAATTGATGACAGACTCGATGGCATCTTCAGTGTCGAACATGACTCGATCCTGAAGGCGATCTGCTGCCGAGCGTGCTCTGTCTCCGCGCTCGCGGGCATGTCGACGGTGGTGGTCGGTGACGAGATTGGTCGCAATTCGAAAGAGCCACGGCGAGATACCGCCAGGAGTCCAGTTGAAGCGGTCGATTCTGGACAACGCCTTTTCAAAAGTGGCTGACGTGAGGTCCTCGGCGACTTCTCGTGAACCCGTACGGCGATAGATGAAGACGTGAATCGGTCCCACATGGCGCCGGTAGAGCTCCGCGAAAGCATCGGCCTCGTGGCGCGACCGTTCGACGAGCTCTCGCTCGTCGAACGGGACTGGTTCATATCCAGGTGATTCCACCACGTGGAATGGTGCCGCACTTTCGCTCATCCGACCTGTCAGCCGCCGTGGCCAATGCCGGCGGGAGCGTGTGAGTCGACTCTCGGAGCCGGCGTTCCGGCCTTTGGTAGCGGATGTGGCTCAGGACCCGG
>CAZHMP010000076.1:0-12198 GCA_964533595.1 uncultured Acidimicrobiales bacterium
TGGGGAACGTGATCGTCGGGCAGTGACAGGCTCTCGGCACCGCTTCGGAAGTGTCGCGAAGCACTTCTACGATGCGCCGGGCGAAGTGTGGCCGATACTTCGGACCAAACTCGATGCTCCTCGTCGGTGTAGTCGACTGCCGGGATGGGATCACCCGGCAACCAGGCGACGCTCAAGTCGGAAATCGATTGGCGGCGGGAACGATAAACCGGATCATTCATCCCAGGATGAGCAAGCTGCTTTCCGTCCATCATCTGATGTTGCGCTTGCCGTGGGATTTGTCAACCCCCTACGTCGGCAATGGCCCAATCTCTGAGATGCTGCTGGAGATGGAGGATTCAGCTTCGCCAACGAATGGAAACCAAGCGGCGAGCGCCGTTCTGGCTGATTTGGGAGTCGACCCGCACGGGGCGCGGCAACGCATTAGTCGGTGGGTCAGAACCACCCCCACGATGTCGTCGGGACGAGGAGCGATGGGTCTCGCATACTCGGTTGTGGTGAAGCTGGAATGTCTGCAACACGCCGGTTCATTCAAGGTTCGTGGCGGCTTCAACAGCGTGCTCTCCTCCGATATCCCCGAAGCTGGGCTGATCGCGGCTTCTGGCGGAAATCACGGGTTGGCGGTGGCCCACGTCGCCAAGTCGCTGGGCGTTCCGGCAGAGATCTATGTGCCCACGGCATCGTCACCGGTGAAGGTGACACAGATACGCGAACTCGGCGCCGATGTCCACGTCGTCGGAGCTCTCTACGACGATGCCCGTATGGCATGTCTCGAGCGGGCATCGGTTTCGGGCGCTCTCGACATTCACCCCTACGACGCACCCCTCACAGTTTCTGGTCAAGCCACCGTCGGTCTCGAACTCATGGCTCAGTGTCCCGATATCGACACGGTGTTGGTTGCCGTCGGAGGCGGCGGTCTGATTGCCGGCCTGGCATCAGCGCTTCCCGACTCGGTGAGAATTGTCGGGGTGGAACCGGAGCGATCGGCCTGTCTGCACGCTGCCATCGAGGCCGGCCGGCCAGTCGATGTCGAGATCGACAGCGTGGCGGCGGACTCACTCGGAGCCAAACGCCTTGGTTCGATCGCCTGGGCCGTCGCGGGTCCCCGTGTCGATTCGGTCATCGTCAGCGACGCCGACATACGAGAGGCCAGATTGAGAATCTGGGCTGACCTCGGAGTGGCGGTGGAGATGGGTGGTGCCACAGCGATGGCCGCTCTCATCAGCGATCGATACACGCCAGCTCCGGATGAGCGCGTCGCCGTTGTGTTGTGTGGATCCAACACCGATCCGATCGATCTGGTGGACCGGGTCTGACAATCGCAGCGGTCGGTGCAAGAATTCAACCGATTCCGACAGAGGAGAGTTCGAGATGCGTGATCACGACAAGATTTACATAGGCGGTTCGTGGGTGGCGTCCGACGCCACAGACAGCATTGAGGTGATCAACGCCGGCACCGAGGAAGTGATGGGCAGCGTCCCGAACGGGACCACAACTGACGTCGACCGAGCCGTTGCTGCGGCCAAACAGGCATTCGACGGTTGGGCCGCCACCGACGTCGAGGAACGACAGAAGTACATGGTGAGAATCCAAGAGGGTCTTGCCGCTCGAAGCCCTGAAATAGCCGAGGTCATAGCCGGAGAGGTGGGTATGCCCATCACATGGTCGGGCATGATCCAAGCCGGGCTTCCGGCCGGCAACATGGCGACGTACGCGTCGCTGCTCGAGAACTTCGAATTCGAAGAAGAGATTGGCAACAGCCTCGTGGTGAAGGAACCAGTGGGCGTTGTCGGCTGTATCACTCCCTGGAACTACCCACTCCATCAAATCGTGTGCAAGATCGGTGGTGCTTTCGCCGCTGGTTGCACCGTGGTGTTGAAGCCCTCGGAGGTGGCACCCCTCAACGCCTACATTCTCGCCGAAATCATCCACGATGTGGGACTGCCGGACGGCGTGTTCAACATGGTGATGGGCGCCGGACCTGTGGTAGGCGAAGCGATCGCCGCCCACCCCGATGTCGACATGGTGTCATTCACCGGATCGACCCGAGCCGGCAAGCAGGTGGCGGCCGTGGCCGCGGGATCGGTGAAGCGTGTGGCGCTCGAGTTGGGCGGCAAGTCGGCCAACATCGTGCTCGACGACGCAGACTTCGCGGCGGTGATCCCCAAGGGTGTGTTTGCGTGCTATCTCAACTCGGGTCAGACCTGCACAGCCCACACTCGCATGTTGGTGCCCAATTCTCGCTACGACGAGGCGGTGGAAGTCGCTGCTGCAGCGGTGTCTGCAACTCAGGTGGACGACCCGATGAGCGAGGGCATGCACCTTGGTCCGGTGATCTCCCAAGCGCAATGGGATCGTGTTCAAAGCTACATACAGAAGGGAATCGACGAGGGCGCTCGCGTGGTGGCCGGCGGCCTCGGCCGCCCCGACGGCCACGAGAAGGGCTATTTCGTCAAGCCCACCGTGTTCGCCGACGTCACCAACGACATGACAATCGCCCAGGAGGAGATTTTCGGGCCGGTCTTGTCGATCATCGGTTACGACGATGACGACGACGCAGTTCGCATTGCCAACGACAGCAATTACGGACTGGCGGGGGGCGTCTGGTCCGGCTCTCAGGAGCGAGCGATGGCCGTGGCTCGACGGATGAGAACCGGGGCGGTCGACGTAAACGGCGGCGGGTTCAATATTGCCGCACCATTCGGGGGCTACAAGCAGTCGGGGTACGGCCGCGAGAACGGGCCATATGGAATAGAGGAGTTCCTCCAGACCAAATCCTTGCAACTCTGAACGTCTGCCGATCGATTCTCCGGAATTGGCGAATCGACGGATCTCGGTGCCTGAACTGTCAGGACGGGTGCTTCAGCTTGTAGCGTTTCTGCCCGTGGCTCGAAGGCTTGAAATAGAACTCACCTCTGACCGGGGTGACGGCAGTTGGACTTGGCGCGCGGCAGGCGCAAAGAAGCCGAAGGGAGATGTCCCAAGCTCGTTGATTCCTGACGGAGTCGTTGTTGGCGACGTCGTGAAGGTTGAGGCGGAAGCCGACCTTGACGGTCTCGTCATCACAACCGTGTTCGCACCCAAGGCTGCACGCAAGCAGCCAGAGCTGCTCGAGCTTCTGGGATCCGGTAGCGACGGGCCTCTGGTCACCACTCAACTCGCTCCCAAGGGACGCGGCAGATCGCGTCGCTCAGAGGGCGACCGTGGAGGTCGCGGCCGAGGCCGCGACAATCGCAGAGGTGGAGAGTCTCGAGGCGACAACCGCCGCGACAACAAGCGCAGCGGTGAGTCTGGTCGTGGAGACCGCAACCGCGGCGATCACGGCTCCAAGCGAGGTTCAGGCTCCTCGAAGTCACGCCGGGACTCGCGGTCGAGCAATACCGCCCGGCCGAGCACCCCGGCGCGTCCCAAGGCTCCACGTCTTCGGCCCAAGCGCACTCACCAGAATGCAGCTGTGAAGGCGCTTCCGGAGATTCAGCGCGGTCTGGCCGACGAGGTGCTCAAGGGTGGCGTGCCCGGACTTCGTGCAGCGGTTGAGCGCATGAACGAAAAGGCCGCGGCCGAGGGAATGCCCAAGATCAAGTCCGAGCCGCTGGTCGTGCTGGCCGAGAAGCTCGCTCCCCGCCTGAAGGCGGCAGAGTGGATCGACCGTGCCGAGGCTGCCATTGCCGGGATAGAAAAGATCGATCTTCGCGACATCCGTAGTGTTGTGGTTGCGGCGGAGAACGCCGGCCGCGACAAGGAATCCAGAGAGCTTGCCGAGCAGCTCCGCGCCGGGCTCACGGCCCGTGTCGATTCCGAGCATCGCAAGTGGCTCGACGAACTGGCCAAGACCATTGGCGACGGTCGCACCGTCAGAGCGCTCCGCCTCAGCTCACGTCCCCCGAAGGCTGGAGCCCCGCTTCCCTCTGACATGGCTGAGCGACTCGCGGCAATTGCCTCCGAGTCACTGACGCCGGAAATCAGTCAGGACCGTTGGGCAACGGTGCTCGATGCCGTGGCCTATTCGCCGGTGAGATCCCAGGTGAAGCCCGTTGGACGCCCTGAGAAGGCCAGTGATGAGCTCCTGGCTGCGGTGAAGAAGTTGTCGTCACGAGTGCCGGAAATTGCTGCAGAGTTCGGGATTGAGCCATCGGCCTCGCGCAAACGTGGCCGCAAGCCTGCGCCGCCTCCGCCTCCGCCGACCGCGGCTGATTCGCCAAAGGCCGCCGAAGTGGCAGAAGTCGCCGCGGAACCAACCCCGGACCCAGCTGCGGCCACCCCGGTGGAAGCGACACCGGCAGCACCCGCCGAGGACAAGCCAGAGGGCTGAGTCAGCGTTTGGCGTGCAGCACCACGCGCGCCGATCTCGCTACGGCGCGAAACGAACGCCCGGCCTTCTTCTCGAGGACTCCCCTGGCGACTCGCTTCGACAGCGGGTGCTTGTATACGACCCGGACACTGCTGAATCCGAGTTCGGCCAACATGCCCTTGAGCGCCCGCACGTTGTATTGGTACCAATTCGTGGCGTCTCCATTGAGATCCGAGTTGTAGTAGAAGCGGGCCGCTCCGTATGGCAAAAAATTGACGGCAGTCTCCGTTTCGAGCACCAGTAGGTCATCGCACACCGAGGCCGCTCGCTCGAGAGCGGTGAACGGGTCGCGAAGGTGATAGAGCACCCCGAGGTGCAAGACCACGTCGAATGTCCCACCGAGAGACTCCGGTGAGATGTCCATACCGTCGATCACCTGGTCTTCAACGCGACTTTCCAGACCCAGAGCCGAGCGGGCAAGGTCGAATGACTGCTTCGATCCCCAACCCCTTCCGTCCCAGCTGAACGAGTCGGTGGCGAGGACCCGTTTGGCACCACGTCGAGCCGCCTCGAAGGAATAGAAACCGTCCCAGGCACCGATATCGAGCACGGTTCGACCCGTGAGCGAGTCCGGAAGCCCGAGTCGTGGTAGCACCCGGGCGTTCTCGACCACTCCCGGTGTGACCAGACCATCCCCGAGGTCGATTCGGTGGTACCAGGGAAGCGAACTCACTCGCTCGTTCAGTTGCTTCGATTCATGAGACACGCCGGGATTCTACCAAGTCGCTGACGACGGCTTTGCGACAAGGAGCCGCCCACCCCTACAAGTGCACTCCTACAGGGGGCGATGCACCTTGATAGCCCTGGCGACGAGGCCGAATGACTCAAAGAAGTTTTTGGTGGCTCGATCGCCGGGCATCGCGATCGAGTCGATTCCGCGACAATCCAAGGATTCGGCCCATTCGATGACCAGTGCCATGAGCGCCTCCCCAACTCCGACTTCACGAGCCGGTGGATCGACAAAGAGGAAATCCAGCTGTGCGATTGGTCGGCCGGGCCGTTTGGGCTGACGGATACAAGCCCCACAGAAACCAACCACGACGCCGTCGATGGTTCCAACACCCAACAGTTTGTGGGGATCCGACAATTCGGATTCGTTGGCGTATTCGGACCGCTCGAAGTCGCGCCACAAGTTCCCACCGCGCTGGGCGCTCTTCTCGTCGTCAGCCGAACTGCCCAATTGAACAAGAGCAGCGATATCGGTGGGAATCGCAGCCCTCGCTTCCACCATCATCGCTCCTACCGCGTCTCGTGGTGGGGGCCGGGCACACTCACGCCTGCAGTTGGTGGATCTTGTTGATCACGGTGGCGCGGCCTCGATTTGCCTGCTCGTAGCTGAGGATCACACCCAACTCGGTGTCGTCCAATGAAGTGAGCTTCGGCAGAAGTTCTGAGGCCGATAGATCTTCGTAACCCACTATGGGGAGCTGCGCATCGTCGTTGGGGGTCTGCTCGAGTGGGTTCTCAGATGCTTGCCGATTGTCGGACCGGCGCTGGTTCTGCGCCACCTTGCCGGCAAGCCTGGTCAGGGCGACTTGGCCCCGCCCGCGGTCAGCCATTTTCGGTATGAGATCTCTCGCCTCGAGCAGAAGCCCGAGCGGTGCGTAGACGAACGCGTCGAGAGCCTGATCGATCAGGGACTTGTCTTGCCCATCTGTCACGAAAATGCCCGGTCGATCGAAGCGCACGGCTCCTCACCCTGTGGGCATCGTGGATTTGACCGTGGGCCGAACTGGTTCTTGCTCACGATGAAGAAACATTGGTCGCAGGTCCATTCGTCATCGCGTTTGGGAGCGAAATCTCCGACGGGCTTGACCGGCTTGATCAGCTCATCGTCTTCGTCTTCATCTTCGTCATCGCCCGCGGCGATCCGATCCTTGAGAATCTCGCCGAGGTCTGCCTCTACCTCGTCATCGTCCTCGTCCTCGTCGTCGTCCTCGTCTTTCTTGGCCTTGGTGGTGCGCTTCGGACTTTCGACGTCGTCTTCGTCTTCGTCTTCATTCTCGCTCTCGGCCAGGGCCTCTACGCTCTCGTCCGCCTCGAACTCATCTTCGAGGCCTTCGGGTTCGTCGATTTCAAATTCGTTTTCTTCGACTTCGGGATCGTCGTCAATGACGTCGTCGTCTGCCATGATCACCTACGTTGTGCGGTCGTTCCGGCGGATCATAGACACTGTGTGACGCCTCGCAACACGTGTACCGTGATTTTGGTGTCGAGGCCTGAGATCTCAACTGCTCATTAGGCTCTGGCATCTCGGATCGCCAGTACCGAATCGGCAAATGCGATTGCCGATTGAGAGGGTCCGTCGGTCAATACGCCGTGCAATCCTTGGACCCAGGCGGCGAGGGCGCGGTGTTCGGTGGGGGTGCGGTCGAGAAGATACCGCAGGTATCGCGCCGCCAATTGGATGCCATCGGAAGCGTCGAACGGGTCGGTTTGTTTCCCCAGAAGATTGGCCTCTACGAAATCCACTGTGGCCGAGCTCATCTGGGCAATACCCATGTGGCCGCTGGGGCCAACAGCTTCTGGATTCCAGTTCGATTCCTGCCATGCGAGTGCCTCGAGAAGCCCGCGCGGCACGGTGTACACGCCCGACCACTTCTCGAAGAGGCGTGAGAGCGATGTGGATCCAACGGCGGATGGCGCGGGTGATGGCGTTGGTTCCGCCGGGGTGGGCTCGACGGCGACTGGTGTTGGTTCGATCGGGGTGGGCTCATCGGCGACCGGAGTTGGTTCGATCGGGGTGGGGTCGGCGGCGACCGGCGCAGGCGACGCTTGCTGATCATCGCGTGGCGGAATCACCAGTACGCGTCCCGAAACTATCCGGTCAGGATTGCTGATGCCGTTGATCCGGGCCAGCTCCGAGGTGCGAACACCGAACCGCGCGGCAATCCCCGACAGAAACTCTCCCGGCACGATTCTGTGTGTATTGGATTGGTCAGTTGCGACCGGTTGGCTCTCGGATGTGGGGGTCGAGTCGGTGTCGGATCTGACCCGAAGAGTCTGGCCCACGAAGATTCGATCGGGATCAGCAATCGAGTTGAGTTGAACCAGCAATGACACAGCAATGTGAAATCTTCGAGCGATCAAGGTGAGCGTGTCGCGGGTGGAGACCACGTAGTGAGACGAGCCGGAGCTGTCATTGTCGATCTTGGATTCGCCGCTCGACCCGACGATGAGCGTGCTACCGGCCACGATCAGATCGGGGTCGGCGATGTCATTCCATTCGATGAGGTCGGCCAGCGAAACGTTGTGGGCGGCGGCTATGCCTCCGAGCGTGTCACCGCGGGAAATCACAACCGAGTCGGTGGCGAGTGTGAGCGACGCAATCAGCGCGGCGATGGCGGACATCGAACCAATCGAACGCAAAACGGGATTCACGGCAGGCCTCCGAGAAGGGGGTCTCCGCCCGCGTTTTCCAGAAACTAGCCGTTCGCAACATCATATGCAACGGTGTGCGGTGCCGGTCTCTCTCTGCGTGAGGATTGAACCCTCACCCGCACCATTGAGCGGTCAGGAGTGCTCGCGCGGCCTACGTTTCTCTGCCTTGAGTTCAGCATCAAGGCGGCCAAGTGTGGGCTCATCGCTGTGGTCGACGAACTTCATTGCCGCGGCCAGCGCCTTGTGACCGGCCCGATCGGAGATTTGATCGTGCATCTTCTGGCAGACCCGGCGATAGGCGGGATGACCTTGCGGGCTGGTGCGCAACTCGAGCATGTGCATTGCCTCACGAGCGTTGAGCTGCATTGAGTAGCGAACACGGTATGCCAGCGACACGGCGTAGGGAGCCTCCGACGGGAACTGCTCGTAGATCAGGTCGTAGAGGTCGGCCGATCGTTGCATCGCCAAGTCGTATGCACGAGTGAGTCCAGCGGCATCTACCGCTTCTGGCCTTACAAATCCGTGGCGGGGAGACAGAGGCTGCCATTCGATGGTGAGCATGCGGTGCCGCTGGAGATCTCGGAAAGCTCCGTAATCCGACAACACATCGAATCGATAAGCGGTTCGTTCGAGAGCACGACCGGGTCTCTGACGACGATGCTCCCGATACCCCACGTAGGACAGAATCACTCGGAGCCTCTCCTCAACGGTCATCTTCTGCACTTGCCGGTCGATCTCGCGTTCAGACAACGACGTGTGGGGGTAGAGCATCGCGGTGACAGTCTTGATCTCACCGTCCGGGTCGAAGTCGACGAGGTCGACGATGTCGTCATCGGCGACGCTTGTGTTGACCGGCTCGAACAGCGATTCAGCGATGTCATCCATCGATTCGTGGACATCCGCCAAGTACTGAGATGTGCGAACTCCCCTGTCGGGAAGGTCGACGCGCTTGAGGAATGACGGCACGACCTTTCGCAACTCGTGGAGCATCAGATCTGCATACGAGCGTGCCTCGGGCAGCGGATGGGCGCGCATGCGGAGCAGCAGGGCTTCGTAGGCCTGCCCGGTTCCGTAAATCCCAACGTTGGACAATGATGCGGCGGGCAACATTCCCCTCACCGCGTCGAGAGACCGTGCCTTGATGGCAGTGCGGTAGGCGAATTCACTATCGGACGGGCCGATGGGCTGAACGGAGCGAAAGAACTCCTGCATCTGCGGCACGATCGACGAGTAGGCGTCGAATATCCGATCCATGTCGGCTACGAATCTCGCCGCATGGGGCGAAGCCATGATCAACGGATCGCGGTAGTAGCGGTAGCGGCCACCGAGGCGCTGGTCGTACGCGATGTAGCGCGTGCTCTGTTCGAGGTACGACATGAGCCGGCCCCATTCGAGAACCTTGGTCAACACGTTCGACGCCTGCTCGCACGCCAGGTGGACCCCACCGAGCTGAGCGACGCTGTCATCACCAAATTCGAAGAACACCTTGTCGTAGAGTTCCTCGGCCCGGCGCAAACCCACCGTGGCATCGATCGACTGGTCGCCTTCGATGTCGAGATCTCCAACGAATTCTCGAAGGAAGAGCCTTCGTAGACTCAGTGGTGAGCGGGAGTACCTGGCGAAAAGAGCCCCCTTCACAACTTCGGGAAGATTGACCAGCGCAAAAACGGGCTGATCGAGGTTGGTGAAATACCTCCGCAGTATGTCGGCTTCGGATGCTGTGAACTCTTCGGCTATGTAGACCGTCATGCGAGCGCGATCCTATGTCGATGACTCCATTGCGCCGCGGATACAAAACAGCGAGTTCATCACCGCCCGAGGTCAGATCCAGACATCCAAGCGCTCGCTCTCGACACGAACGCTGATTTGGCTGGCCGAGCCGATTCTCGTGCCGTCCAGTCGAATCGGGGTTGGTCGCGCGAGCGAGATCTGGAATGCGGCGTCCCTCCGATAGCGAATCCCGGGGTGGGGAACGTGCGTGCCTGACGGCAAGCGGCGTTTGGCTTTGATCCGGTCGCCGAGGCTCAGGTCGGAATCGAGAAAGTCCAAGAGGCCGTCGCCCGGGTGGGCGCGAGGGGCGACGTTCCAGCGGCCCAGAAAGTCGGTGTTGGCAACGATGAGGATCCGTCCCGTCAACCACCAGTTTCTGGCAACCATGTGGGCGATGAACCAGTGGAGCTTTCCGTCAAGGAGCACCGATCCGACATCGACCTGGACATGAGTCGCGCCGATCTTGTGGACGCGATCTGCCCCCTCTCCCCCGCCCAGGCACCTGGCCAGATCCCCGCCTGTGAGACACAACCTCGGAAGGGCGCTTCCGGATCGCCGTGACGCGACGACGAGTTCTCTCGCCTCGGAGTCGGTGCTCACCCATACGACATCGGATGGCACGGGTTCGGCGGCGCCCCATTCTTCCCCGGGAGTGAGCCTCATTGTGGATCGACCGCCCCGGAGGCCGACACCACGCCCCGCTGAATCGAAGCTGCCGCGGCCGAGGCGGTGGAGCGAGTTGAGCTGTTGGGGGCGATCGTGGCGAGTTGTCGCAGGAGATCAGAGAGTTGCTTGACATTGCGGACAAAGTCGCCCGGGGTGAGGAGATCATCGGTGTCGAGGATCACCGCCAAGTCCTCACCGGCCGCCCAAGAGTGGGCAAGAGCCGCGAATCCCCCATCAGGCTTGCGAATCTTTGGCACCCCGGACTTGCGCTGGATGCGACGCAGATCGGTGGCGATTCCGTTGATTTGCTTGAACTTGTCACGGGCGTTTGGGGAAGGAAACCAAGGCTCGGCAGGCGGCCCGGGACGGCGGTGTTCGTAGGTGAATGTTGACGCCACGGAGGCCAGTTCGGGTGGAGTGAGGCCGTCGAGGGCATCACCAAGCAACGAATCCGCGATCAGCAGGTCGACTTCGTGGTAGATCCGACTGAGGACACGTCCCTTGTCTGTGACCTTCCAATCGTCCAAATACCCACGCTGATGGAGAACGCCGCAGATGGCATCGAATTGTTGGGTTATGGATCCGCGATGACGCGCCGCGATTCTCCGTAGTCGTTCCACCTCCTTGCGGGCGGTGTTCAGATCGGTACGCGCCCGGCCCGGTGCACGCCGCTCCCGTCGCCTCTCTCTGGCATTGGTGACAAATCCCGACCGCTTCATACGATTTGCGACGTCGGCTCGGAAGTCGGGGCGGTCGGGCGAATGTGGTTGTGGGAGGTCTATGTGACCGACGGTATGTGGGGCACGTTCCATCTCGAGGGAGTCCCACCTCAGGTCGTGCCCACCGCCGGCCACCAACCGGATGCGGGCCCGCTGGCCCTTGCGCCAACTCACCCCCATGACCGCGAATCGCTCCCCGGCTCCGTTGGTGATGATGTCGCCGGGACGAAGCTTCGTGATGGCCTCGTCAATGACCGTTCTGGAATCGGGTAGATCCTCAGTCTCGTCCCAATCAGTTTCGGCTGTCGTTTCGAGTTCGCTGACGCGTTGCGTCTCCCGGACCAGTCTGGTCTCGATTCTCGTGAGCTCGGAATTGGACTGATACTGGGCAAAGGATCTGGACAGCAGCGCTCGGGCCTGCATGGGATCGTGGCGTGCGAGCAGGTTTATGGCCATGTTGTAGGTGGGACGAAATGCCGATCTGAGTTTGAAGCTTCGGCTCGAAGCCAGCGCCGACACTTGATCGAATGTGACGAACGGAGACCAAGGGACAAGGGCATGTCCGGTGTCGTCGATGCCACGCCGACCGGCTCGCCCGGTGATCTGGGTGAATTGGGCCGGCGTGAGGATCTCATGGCCCTCACCGGTGAACTTCGACAGTTTGTCGATCACCACACTCTTGGCCGGCAAATTGACTCCGAGCGCGAGGGTTTCCGTGGCGAACACCACCTTCACGAGTCCGCGTGCAAATCCGATCTCAACCGCTTCCTTGAATGCCGGTACGAGGCCGGCATGATGGCTGGCGATTCCCATCTCCAAGCGTGAGATCCATGCCTGGTATCCGAGCAGCTTCAAGTCGTCGGGATCGAGTGTGGAGATCCGCTCCTCCGCGATTTCGCGAATCTCGCGTGCTTGTTGTGGGTCGGTGAATCGTGCCCCGGCACGGTGGAGCGCGTCGGCGGCCTCGTCGCAGCCCTTGCGACTGAATACGAACCAGATCGTTGGCAACAGTTTTCGACTTTCGAGCATGTCGATCATGTCGGGACGGCTCGGGGTCCTCCATTGCGGTCGCCCGGCGCGCTTGTTGCGTCCTCGCCGCAAGTCAGGGTCGAAACGATGGCCCTCCTGATTCGGCTGATTGTCTACGAGTGTGGGAATCAGATGCAGCCGATTTCCCTTCCGATCACCCACCGCGTAGAGGTTGGTGAGCTCCACCGGGCGGCGGGTCTCGACGACCAATGCCGTTGGTCCCCTCACCGTCTCGAGCCAGCCTCTCACCTCCTCGGTGTTGGAAACGGTGGCGGACAGGCA
>CAZHMP010000077.1:0-11874 GCA_964533595.1 uncultured Acidimicrobiales bacterium
ACCAATACGACAGATGCGTAAATATCAACGGCCGCCACGTCTGCCGACGATGCATCACTCTCTACCCGACGTCGCTGCTCGTCGCTGTGATCTCGCTGGCCGGGACGGTGCTGTGGCCAGAGCGCTACGACCTCTGGCTGATCTGGGGGCTATCGGTGCCGGCCACCATCGAATTCGTCCTCGAACAGATCGGCATACTGCGGTACTCACCTCGCCGACAGATTCTCGTCACGTTTCTTGTTGCCTTGGCACTCGGCCGAGGATTCGCATACGAGCTCGACGCGAGATGGTCGTGGGAATTCTGGGGACCAGTCATGGTCTTCGGATCCACGTGGTTCGCCGCCGCCATGGCCGGACGTCGACGCCAGGACGCAAACCCCGAGCTACACAGCCCAGCAGCCTCACCTCGCTGAGCGCGCCAACGGATTCAAACCAGGAGACCTACCAATGGCTTCATTTCAATCAACCGTCGAGGTGGCCGCTGACCCGGTTGCCGCGTTCGGTTTTCTCAACGACTTGTCGAATCTCACAAAATGGGATCCGAGCATTCGCAAAGCCGAGTCGATCTCAGACTCCACTACAGGCATGGGTGCGAAGTCTCGCGTGGTCGTCGGTTTCTACGGTCGACCGATCGAAACCACCTACGAGATAGTGAAAGCCGAACGTCCCTCGCAGATCGTGATCGATGTCGACGGAAAAGTCAGCGGAAAAATTCAGCTGTCGATCGCTGCCACGGCCACCGGCTCCACCATCGGCTACCGAGCCGAAGCATCAATGAAGGGCCTCGCACGGCTCCTCGACAAGGGCCTCAAACTCGCGTTCGAGGGCATTGGCGAAAACGTGGTGGCCTCGATGCGGAAAGTATTGGTCTGAGGAACCGCGGCGACGTGCGCCATGCGGCAAGCAGAACTCAGACCAGTGCGGCGTCGACCTTGTCGGTGGCGTCGTCTTCGCTCACGTCCAGAGCAAATGACAGTTCGGACACAAGAACGCTACGGGCCTTGGTGTAGAGAGACTTCTCACCCGCCGACAGCCCCTTGGCATGGTCGCGGAGAGCCAGGTTCCTCACGACTTCGGCCACCTGGTAGACGTCACCCGACTTCAACTTCTCTTGATGGTTCTTGAAACGGCGAGACCAATTTGCCGGCTCTCGAACGTCGCGCTTGGCCAAAACGTCGAACAGATCTTCGACATCCTCGGTGGAGATCGGCCATCTCATGCCAACGTCCTCGACCTTGTCGACCGGTACGGAGAGCATCATTTCGCCATGCGCCATGCGCAACACGAGGTACTCCGTCTCCTCGCCGAAGGCCATGCGCTTTTCACGCCGTTCGACCACAGCCGCCCCGTGATGGGGATAGACGACTTTGTCGCCTGGCTTGAATGTCACAGTAAAAACCTCAGAGATATTGAAATTGCCGAACTTCTAGGATGCCAGATCACGACTCGTAACCAAACGCGTTGGTAAATCTGATCGCGGCTCGCGCCGGGCCCAGTGCACGTAACCTCTGTGTGGAACATGTCCGAACACACCGAGGAATTGCCTCCCCAACAGGGCGACCCGTCCGAGCCGGCCAAGAGGCGGGTTGTGGCCCGGCGGCGGCTGCCCCTGTGGGCGGCGATCCCGATTCTCATTGTCGGACTGATGGCTGGCACTGCCATTGGCCTTCAGGTGTCCGAGCTCACCCGCGAGGCAGACCCCGGTGCGCTCACCATCGTCAACGCGAGCGTGAAACGCACCCCGGGAGTGCTGTCGGTCGATCCGCCCGGGGCCCGGTCGCTCACCAGCTTCGAGGGGTACGGAACCTGGATCGATGTGTTCGACTACGCGCCCGCGTATGCGGCCAAGGGAACCAAGGTCTCCGCCGCCGACCTGCCGGAGATGGCCTCACTCGGAGTGAAGACGCTCTATGTGCAGGCCGCACGCCTCGACTCGCGATCGCCCATGGGCCTCGTCGATCCGTGGCTCTTGGCCGAGATCCTGGCAGCCGCCCATCGCAACGAAATCGAGGTTGTGGCCTGGTATCTGCCCAAATGGAGCGAAGACGACGCCGACCTCGAGCGGGTGAAGATGCTTCGTGATTTCGAGGTTCTCGGCGACCGCTTCGACGGACTGGCACTCGACATCGAATGGATAGGCGACCTCGACACCGAAACTCGCAACGCAAGGCTCGTGGATTTGAGCAGCGAAGCGCGCCGCGCTCTGGGCACAGACCCACTGGGTGCGATCGTGCTTCCACCGGTGCTGACCGAGGTGGTGAACACCGACTACTGGCCCGATTTCCCATGGTCCGACATATCTGACAGCTACGACGTGTGGATGCCGATGAGCTACTGGTCGTTCCGATCGCAGAAATCGGGATACGGCGATGGCTATGCCTACAACGAGGAATCAACCCGTCGGCTTCGTGAGAATCTCGACGACGCCAATGCCGCGGTGCACGGAATCGGCGGCATAGGCGGAACCGACGGGGTGAACGACGACCCAAACCCCGAAGAACCGCTTACTTCCCTCAACGAGCTGGATGCCTTTGTGGCGTCGCTGGTCGACACCGGATCGATAGGGGGATCGGTGTATGACTGGGCGACCCTCGAGCCCGAGGCAAGACAGCGATTGGCCCAGCTGTTTGGTGAAGGACCCGGCTCACTCTTGCCCTCGATTTCGTGAAGGCGATGAGGCAATCAGAGGTTGATCCAATGCCCTGCGCATGTGCCGCGAAGCCGTGGGGTCGAGCAGTTCGCTGAGATCGGACATGATCGGTTGAGGCTCGGGCGTGTCTGCCAGACACCACCGTGCAAATGAACCGTCGTCGAGCCATTCGGCCACGGCGGGCACCATCCCCGGCCAATGGATGTGCGACAAAGCCACCTGCTGTCGAAGGTGCGACCAACTCGATCTGAAGTGTTGACGGATGACCGGCAAGCTTTCCGGCGCACAGAGCTGGGGCAACGCGGGATGAAGAGCGAACAGCACGCGCCACGAGAGATTCGCTCCGAGATCGGACTCGAGCACGGCCGCCAACACCCGGTCGAGCCAGATCCGATCGAGCAGATGGACAAGAGGCTCGTCTGGCTCGGGAGTGGCCATGCCCAAGGCCCGCCGACCGAGATCTATCAGCGGCACCGTGACTGCCAGCGGGTGAAGCTGTTCCCCGTCCGAATCGATCACAAGCGGGGGCCGTCGGCGCGACACCACCACCGCGATACGCGAATCAAAGGCCGACTCGGCGTAGTTGACGCAGACGTCGAAGGGGTAGGCAACCGCAGCGGTGCCGGGTGGGCAGACGACCCCGACGATGGGGCCGTATCGATGGCCACCTGCTCCAACCGGTTGATTTTGTTCGATCGGAGTGATGGCACCGGCCGAATCCATAGCGACGACGCAATCACAATTGATGGCCTTGAACGCCATCTCTGACTCTTGCTTGGCGAGCTTCATAACCTGCCTCGTGAACAGTTGTTGGATGGAGATCCAACCGGATCACGAGGTCGCCGAAGGGCGCGAAGTCATCATCGCACCCCGGTGAGACATTCGCGTTCCGGTGGCACGTCAATGGCTCTCGCTGAGCATGTTTGTCACAGGGGCTGGTCAGTATGTCGATACAGCGACGAGGGAGCCAGACACCATGTCCCGACCCGCCTAGGATCAATCAACCATCGGAGACCCCAAGTGGCGCATCGATCGGCAACACTGTCAGCGGCAACAATGCCGAGGAGCAAATTGACCAATCACAGGAAGCCGACTTCCACCGCCTCGTTCGGTGCCGGTCGCCGCGAGAGCCATGATTCCTCGGCTTTCTACTCGCGGTTCAGCCCGCCGATTGTCAGCGATTCGGTTCACGTCGTTCCGCCCGGCGAGCGGCCCAGCCAAGACGTCATACTCAGGGGCACTGCCGAAGATCTCCTGAGCGGTCAACAATCGGTGAAGGACGACTCTGTGGCGTTGGTCGTCACATCGCCGCCCTACTTCGTCGGCAAGTCCTACGAGGAGGCAATGGGCACCGGGCATGTCCCGGCCGAATACGAAGAACATCTCGCCAACCTCCACAACGTATTCGAGCTGTGTGTCCGAAAACTCGAGCCCGGTGGCCGCATTGCGGTCAACGTCGCAAATCTCGGCCGTCGTCCCTACCGCTCCCAGGCGTCCGACATCCTTCGGATATTCGAGGACCTCGGCCTGTTGATGCGGGGAGAGATCATCTGGAAGAAGGGCGAGGGGTCCAACGGTTCCACCGCGTGGGGCTCATTTCAGCGGCCATCGAATCCGGTGCTGCGAGACATCACCGAACGGGTGGTCGTTGCCAGCAAGGGACGTTTTGATCGAGCTTTGCCCAGCCGCAAACGCCACGAACTGGGTCTCCCATCGGTTGGATCCATCACTCGCGAGGCATTCATGCGTGACACGAAGGACGTGTGGGAGATCGCACCCGAAAGCGCCACACGAGTCGGACATCCGGCGCCGTTTCCGGTGGCGTTGCCTGGCCGCCTGATCGAGCTCTACACCTACTACGGCGATCTCGTGCTCGACCCCTACATGGGGTCCGGCACAACCGCTGTCGCGGCCGTGCGCACTCAGAGAAACTTCATCGGATGTGAGACAGATCCCGACTACGTGCTGGCGGCGCAGAACAGGGTGGAGGCCGAGCGGGGTCGCCTCGAAACCGCCGCACCCCGCATCAGGGTGGTGGTTCCGGCTGCCAAGGGAACGGATTCCGAGACCCCCGACGACCCGAGGGCGCGGGCGATGAGAGAGGGCCGCAAGGCCGACGACATCGCCGAACTCGTGCTCACGGAGTGCGGATTCGCCGATATTCACGCCGACGTGAAGCTTCGTTGTGGGGTCGTTGTCGACTTCTCGGGCATGGCAGCCGACGGCTCGGTGTGGCATTTCGATTTCACTGGCACGTTCACCAGCGAACGAACCGGGCTTCGTCGGGTTGACTCCGTTTGGCGGTCACTTGGCAAGGCCGGCGTCAGGCGATACGACGAACAAGTTTCCGACGGCTCAATCCCATTCGTGCTGCTCACCACGGCGCTGCCCACAAGCGGTGTGGGGTTGCGGGCCCTGCGCACTGCTCGCGATGCCGGGCTAATCCAGGATGCCGTCGAGATGTTGAGCGAGGCAGGACAAGGCCGGTTGCGTCACTACGCGGCCACCGGCCGAGATTGCGGAGACGTCCCCTTCCTCGTTGCCCAAGAACCCGACTCGCTCTTCTGATCTGATTGGCCCGTGCCCTCCGTCCGCACAGAGATATCGGAAATCGTCACCGGGCTTGGGCTGTTCGGATTCCGTGACTTGCCACGGGCGCTGGCGGCCAGACCCCGCTACATCACCAACGTCGACGATCAGGTATACGACCGTCTCGACGCTGCTCTCGCCGGAGGGTCCCATACCGACGTTTTCGACACCGCGTTTGCCAACGGGATGGCATTCGCTCGTGCCGATGAGGCGTTGCGTGGCCGTCCTCCCTGGATCGTCGAATGGAAGGGGCCCCACCGTCCGCCGGCCTACGAACAGATCCCCGCCGACCTCAGGGTCGACCACGTCTACCTCATCAGCTGCAAGTACGGCTCCAACATTCTTCACAACTCTTCGCCGTGGCATTTGTTCGCCGGAGCTCTCGCGGATCGGTCGAAGAACTATGGCGATTGGTTCATCGAGGTGGCGCCGCAGTCCTACCAAGCGTTCTTCGCCGAGGTCAGAAAGCTCGTCGACGATTCATCGCTTCCGTCGCAGGTCTCGGCCCTCGAGCAGTCGCACCGTCGGTCCCTGCAGAAAGCGTTGCCGGGAAGGTGGCCGGCCGAGCTCAAATCAGACTGGAAATTGGTGGCCTACGACATCGCGTGCGCCAGCGCCGACCGCTTGTTGCAGGCGACATCAACCAAGAACCAGCGTGAAGAGCTTTTGTGGAGGTTGCTTCGCTTGCAGGCCGCGCCATATTTCGTTCTCGGAGCCGACATGCGAGGCGAACCGTTGCGCTACCGCGTCACCACGCCATGGGATTTCCGATCGAGATTTGGCGTGAAGTCATTCGATCTCTGGGGTGAACCGGCCGGACAGCCCACCGTCAAATGGCGAGCCGATGTGATCGACCATCAACGCGACACCGCACGGATCGTGGAAGGTCATGTTGAGATCAGATGGAGTCACGGAAAGTTCGCAGGCGCCCCGGAGGCCAAGGTCTACCTCGACACTCCCCACCACGATGTAGCCGGCTACGAAGCAATCAGCTGAAGGCGCGCCGTGGGCCAACGCCGGTGCACCAACGCCCGGGCCAAGTGGGCGTCGCTGGCCACGTAGGCCCGGCACTCCTCAACCGACAGCTCGTGAATTTTCGATCGGTCGACCTCGATCACCGGAAGGCCCACAAATTTGGCCAACGGCTTGAGTCCACACGACAGGTTGACCGAATCGCCCACGTCGGCACGGAAAAGCAAGTAGCCATCTAGATGGATGTGGCCATGCCATTCGCCACGTCCGCCCGGATCGCACAGCCCCAGGGGCACTCCCAATATCTGGGCTCTTCGGGCGATGAAGGGCAAATCGAATCTGGTGCCGTTCCAAGTGATGATGATTCCGCGGGGGAGCGAGCCAAGTAGAGAATCGAGCTGCTTCAGAATCTCCACCTCGTCGCCATCGAGCACATGCTCCATGTGGTCGCCGGTCAGCGCCACCGCCACGATCGCGGCCACATCCGGGTCGAGCCCGTTGATGGCGGTGTCGGTCTCGATGTCGAGACCATAAGTGGGGAAGTGGGGTTGATATTCGATGTTGCGATCGTACGCCCGCACTACGACAGGCGTCATCGATGTCACGACTCGATGACCTTCACCGTGAACATTTCGGGCCATCGCTTGCCGCTCAAGAGCAGAGTGCCGTCGTTGAGGTCGGCAATACCGTTGAGAACATTTCCGCTATCCGTGCCGATACGACCGGCCACCAGGTCGAGCAACGGCGACGCGTCGATCACGGCGCGAATTCGGCCCGTGGTCGGATCGATCACGACCAGGTCGGTGGTGGTGTAGATATTGGCGATCACTGTGTCGCCGATGCATTCGAGTTCGTTCAGGTAGTCGATCGGTTGGTCACCCAGTCTGACGGCGACGGTGGAGATCGTGGAGAAATCGGCCGGGTCTCTCCAAGTGAGCGAATCCGAGCCGTCGCTCATCACGAGTCGATCACCCATCAGGCAGATTCCCCAGCCCTCACCTTCGTAGGCCCACTCACCGAGAGGCGCGAGGGTGTGTCGATCCCACCTGAACGCCCGCTGCTCACGCCACGAGATCTGCACCAGCTCGTCTCCAACGACCGTCAACCCTTCACCGAATACGCTCCCGTCGAGATCCACGCTGGCCGTGGTCGTTCCGTCCTCAGGGTCGACCGTCCGGATCGTCGATTCTCCGTAGAGGCCCGTGCTCTCATACAAAATGCCGTCGGCGATTTCCAGACCTTGCGTGTAGGCGGCAGAGTCGTGGGGCGTGGACGACACCACCTCAATCGTCCATGTGGCAACGTTGGAGAGCGTCATCGGATTCCGTGGCCACGGGCTGCGGTGGTCGGCATTTTCGCCGATCTCCGGCAACGTTTCCGGGGGAGTATCGGCAGCACTATTTCCGGTGGTCGTGGTCAAGTTGGCCACGGCATCGCTGACCGAACGATCAGGGTTCGACCCACAAGCCGATGCCAGCAGCGACACCGCGATGAGCACAGCGGCAGAGCGACTCACTCGTCCTCATCCGGAAACAACAGTCGGTTCTCCAAATCGGTGAAGGTCGTGGCGCTCATCGAGGGTTGGTCGGGCACGCTCACCCCACATGTGTTGGCAATGATGTCTCTGGCAGCTTTCAGTCCCGGTGCCGGTCGGGTCACCAACTGCTGGAATCGCTCCTTGTCGCCATCGACGATGATCTTCGCAGCATCGAATCCAAATGGCTGCGCCAGGTCGAGGTAGTCCGTGTAGTACGTGACCACCGCAATCACCTCGGTGTGCAAGTCCGATGTCGACGTCTCGAGCACATCTGTCCAGTAGGTGAGTGCCAATAGAGCCGTAGGCCCCGGTCCAGCGTCGGTCGGCACAGCCGACACAACCGCCACAAACTGTGCGCTGCGATCGCAGATGGCTTTGATCGCGTCGCCGGGGGTCGTGGACGTCGGGGGGATCGTGGTGGTTGTTGTGGTGCTAGTGGTGGTGGTGGCCACGACCACTGGAGTGGAGTCCGGTCGATTCTCAATTTGGTTCCATGCGAAGGCGATCCCACCCACCGCGAGCATGAAGGCAACAAGCCCTCGCAGTTCGACGAGCCTCATGAACAGCCGACCGGTGATCGCACAAAACTCGAAGTCACCCGAACATTCTGCCTTGTCCCGTGAGCGGCCCGACCAATCAAGACAATCACCCTGGTCTCCTCGAGCGACGAGCTAGCGTCATCGGGCCGGTCGGTGATCATTTGGGGGGGGCGATCTTGGGTGCGAAGTCGGAGTCCACGGGAGGACTGGAACGTTTCACTGTCGCTGCCGCCCACATGGGTGTCGAGGTGGCGCCGGTGCAGTACCCGCAGGGAACACGAACTGCGGTAGATGCTGCGGCGGCCATCGGTTGCGATGTCTCGCAGATCGTCAAATCCTTGGTGCTTCGGGCCGGAGATGAATTCATCATCGCCCTCACCGCAGGTCACCACAGAATCGACATCGACAAGCTCACCGAGATGATCGGCGCCGAAACGAGAATGGCAACCCCTGATGAGGCGAGACGCGCCACCGGATATGCCATTGGGGGCACACCGCCGTTCGGGCATCCCCGACCACTGACCACTTTCCTCGACCCGGCATTGATGACTCACGCCGTGGTTTACGCAGCTGCCGGTCGGCCCGACACGTGCTTTCCGCTGTCGCCACAGGTATTGGTTGAGGCCACAAAGGCCGCTCTGGCCGGTTTTACCGCCGAATGAACCCCAATTCTGAGCCAAATGGCTCAGGATTGAGGGGGTCACCCATCGGTAGCGTTGCGATATGAACGAAATCGAGCTTGAGGCGGGGGCTCGCCTCGCGTTGGATGTTGCCCGGGGGATGGCGTCGGCAACAGGTGACGAAAGATGCGGAACCGAACATCTTCTGTTCGGAATCGTCGCCACATCCAACGCGGAGATGGAGAGCCTCACCGACCTCTTCGTGCTGGACAAATCGAGGGTGGAGCGTGCAGTCGCCTCCTTGCGCGAACATCGGTGCGCTCCGGTTGACGACCCATCCAAGGAATTGCCGCTGTCGACCCGCGCCGAATTGGCGCTCTACGCGCGGCCATCGTCGGGGGACCTGCTCGGGCCATTCGATCTGTTGCTCGGATGCCTGGCCGACCCCCGATCGGGAGCATCCGCCACACTGCGGCACCTCGGCATTCGTCCAGGGGAGATCCGACGGCTGGCCGAACTGGGTGCCGCCAGACTGACCAGAGCCGAGGTTCAGAGGCTGGTCGGTTCACTCGATCGCCGATCCGAACGTCACTATGGATGGTGGGGTCCGACAACATCGGACGAAGTAGCTCCGGTCGACATTCCCGGGGGGCCTTCGGTGGTTGTTGCGTCAAGCCGCTCGGCGGTGATGATGCTCGACAGCGTTGTGGCAGGCGACGACGGATTCGGTATCACTCTCACCATCAAGTCGAAAGCCAATTGGCTTCTCCCACCTCGCTGGGAGCCAACCGAGGAGCTCATTCCCGGTTTCGGGGCGCGACACGAAGTATCGCCGGATGTGGTCACGGTCGACATGGTCTATGCAGACGGCACCACGCTCACCAATCGTGATCCCCGGCCCAGGTTCCGTCGGGATCGTCCCGCCGAAGGGTCGCTCACGTTGATGGGAACTCACCGTGAGATAAGCACGCGTCGCGATCGACGGGTACCCGATCAGCGGTCGTACTCCGCCGAGTGGTGGGCATGGCCTCTGCCGACGAATGGTCTGGTGACGCTGGCCGTTCGGTGGTCGGCGGAGTCTCTTCGCGGGGTACTCGACCTTGATGCTCTAAGCATCCAGGGTTCGGCAGAATCGGTGCGGCACGACGGCTGATCCGGTCTCTCTGCTGTCCTTGTATGAATCGAACCTGAACTGAGAATGATGGGGTTGACACAACTCCGGCTCAGTTGAGCTACCGTGCCCCAACTGTTCGTTGACCGGTCTGCCGGAGGTCCCGATGAAGCTCGTTACCGCTGTGATCAAACCTTTCAAACTCGAGGACGTGAAGAGCGCCCTGGCCGAGGTGGGCGTGCAGGGTATGACCGTCACCGAAGTACAGGGTTTCGGGCGTCAGGGTGGCCACAGCGAGACCTACCGAGGCACCGAATACCGTGTCACGTTCACGCCAAAGACGCGAATAGAGGTGATGGTCGAAGACGACCACGCCGACGACGTGGTCGAAACGATTATCGCTTCGGCCCGCACCGAGAAGATCGGTGACGGCAAGGTGTGGATCACTCCGATCGAAACCATCGCCCGCATCCGCACCTCGGAACGCGGCCCCGACGCGCTGTAGCGGGTCAGCTGGGCTTGATGGCCACGCCTCGGTAGAGGCGCGAGAACGATTTGGGCCCCTTGGCATACCACTCGTCGAGTGACTCGATTTCGAATCCGGCATCGGTGAGCATGGCGCGATGGTCGCGATCGAGGTGGCAGCCGTCCCCGAGCCTCTTCTGGATTGGGTTGAGGCGGCCCTGCCATTTGGCCACATTTGGGTCCGGGGCCAGACCATGCTCGAGCACATGGAATCGCGCTCCGGGCTTGAGCACTCGCATGACTTCGCTCAACGCCAGCCCGGCATCAGGAATGGTGCACAGCGTGTAAGTGGACAGCGCCGCGTCACATGATTCGTCGTCGAGAGGAAGCGACTGCCCGTCAAGTCCTATGTATTGGACGTCCACCGGCGAGTCCGACACGCGCTCTGCGGCGAGTTTCTGCCCAACTGTGGCCGGGTCGACCGCGTAGACGGTGGTGACCTCCGGCGGATACAGCGACACATTCAGACCCGATCCGAATCCGATCTCCACAACCTTGCCGTGCAATCCCTCAACCGCTTGTGAGCGATACTTCATCACTTCGCCGGTCGACAGGAGCTTGTCGATCACGCGGGGAAGGACTTCACGTCGATAAATACCCATGGGGGAGTCTGCCTCGCGCCGACTGCGTCTGCCAGTCACCTCCACAACGACAATCGCGCAATTGCGATGGCTTGATACGCGGCGATGCGACTATGAAGAGACCCAAACCTCAACTCAGCGATCTCTACAAGGAGAAGTCTCGGCCGTGTCCAAAGTCCAGATATTTCACAACCCCCATTGAAATTCCTCACGAAACGCCGTGGCGGTCGCCACGGAAATGGGGGTCGAGCACGATGAAGTTCTCTACATGAAGACCCGACTCGACGAAGAAACATTGCGTGGGGTCATCGCCAAGTTGGAGGACCCGGTCGAGAACCTTGTCCGTAAGGACTCGCAATTCAAGAAACTGGAACTCAACGCCGACGACTACGTCGACAACCCCGATGCCGTGGTGGAGATCCTCATTCGCTACCCGAGGCTGCTCCAGCGTCCCATAGTCGTCACCAAGGACAAGGCCATAATCGGTCGACCCCTCGGAGACGCAAAGGGCAAGGACCGCCTGGCCCAAATCTTCGCCTGACCCGCCACCCCTTCCGCTTCCCGGCCCCTTCCCGCTTCCCGGTTTTTGTGAGTCCTGAGTGCTGTGTGGGCAGCACTTAGGACTCACAAAAACCTGCTCAATGTTTTTGTGAACCTGAAACGCTGCCAGGGCAGCACTTAGGACTCACAAAAACCGGAACCGGGACGGGGGTTAGGGCAGGCGCTGGAACCAGGCCAGACTGAACAGGC
>CAZHMP010000078.1:0-7177 GCA_964533595.1 uncultured Acidimicrobiales bacterium
GTGCCCGGGGCGGGATTCGAACCCGCATGCCCCCAAAAGGGCCGAGGGGTTTAAGCCCTCTGCGTATGCCAATTCCGCCACCCGGGCGCGGGCCACACACTACAGCGGGGCATTTGGTCCCTGGGGACATGGGCCATGTCGCCACAATCACGGGGCGATGGTCAGAACGAGGTGAGTCCAACGGTTCGTTCACATAACGGTTCAAGCTCGCAATGTCGTATAGATATAGGTGAAACCGAACTGGATAGGTTCGAGGTCGCTTCGAGCGACAGTCGCTGCAACGGTCGTGGCAGCCGCGTTGGCGGCCGCCACGCCGGCAGCGGCCGAGAATCCCGACCAGCCTCTCTCCGGCCCGACAGCTTCCACGGAATCGCACTCCCCGACCGAATCGGTGCAGCTGATCGTTCGACACGATTCCGATGGTGGAGCGCCTGTATTCGACACGATCTCCACCAGTCTCTCCGGGATCATGACAATTGCCAATCGGGCCGATGTCACCGGGCTGGAAATCGACGGCAAAGCCAGCCTCATGTGGGTGCCCTCCGATCCCGACTACCAACTCCAATGGGAGAATCGAACGACTGGGGTCGAGAACGCATGGGACATCACCCGCGGCGATCCCTCCACCGTCATCGCCATTGTCGATTCGGGAGTGAATCCCGGCCCGGAATTCGGCTCCCGACTGCTCGCCGGGATGAGCTTCACCGGCAACAACCCGCTCGTTGATGATCTTGGTCACGGGACCTCGGTGGCGGGTGTCGCCGCAGCCGAGGCAAACAACGACGTCGCCGGGGCCGGCATCTGCCCCGTGTGCAAGATCCTCCCGGTCCAGGTCGCCACAGCGGATGGCAGTGTTCTTTGGTCCGCTGCAGCCAGCGGAATCGTTTGGGCAGTCGACCAGGGTGCAGACATCCTGAACCTGAGTTTCGGAGCAGACGCCTCAAGTTCCGTTCTCAGCGATGCCGTCAACTACGCGACGACACGGGGCGTGGTGGTCGTCGCGTCAGCCGGAAACTCCGGCAACGACAACCCGGTGTACCCCGCCGCAATGCCGGGCGTGATATCCGCGGCCGGACACGACGAAGCCGGCAATCGATATTCCTGGAGCACCTACGGTCAACTGGTGGACGTGGCGGCGCCGGGCTGCGTTTTCTCGATCGAAGGCGGCTCTCCCGCAACGGTGTGCGGTACCAGCTTCGCGTCACCGTGGGTGGCCGGGTTGGCCGCGCTGTTGATGGCAAGAGATGCCTCAATGACCCCTGATCAAGTGCAATCAGCCCTTGAAGCATCGACGGTGGCCAACGACTGGGTTCGCACCGGCCGCGTGGACGCCTCCCGGCTGATCCAGCCATATCCACCCAGCCTTGATCCCCTGCAACCGCGGATCAACCCAGGCGATGTGGCACTCACCGGGGAGTACTCCGGGGCGGTGAGCCAAGTTGAGCTGATGGTGGATGGTTCACTAGCCGCAGTTGACCCAAGTCCGACCGACGGGCGCTTTCAACTGATGTGGGACGCATCAACCGTTGAACCCGGGACACACGAACTTCTTGTCGACGCCATCGACCAACTCGGCCGCACTCTCGCCAGTGGCCCCGTGAGCGTTGAGGTCAACCTCATCAGCGGATTCGGAGACGTGAATCCGCTCGCATACTACGAATCCGCCGTGACGTGGATGGTCGACAACGCGATTACCGGCGGCACTAGTCCCACCACATTCGAACCGGACACTCCGGTGACGCGAGCTCAGCTCGCCACATTCTTGTGGCGCTTCTCTGGAACGCCATCCTCAACATCCGCCGGCTCACTGACGGATGTTGCCGCGAATTCATGGTATGCGCAGGCAGTGAACTGGATGGTTGAGACCGGCATCACCACAGGAACGACTCCGACAACATTTGAGCCGGACCGACAAGTGAGCCGTGCACAGGCCGCCACATTTCTATGGCGGCTGGCCGGGACTCCGACCGGCGCACCATCGTCGAATTTCACCGATACCGGTGGCGGCATCTGGTATTCGAACGCCGTCGACTGGATGGTGGACCACGGCATCACCACCGGGACTACGCCAACGACCTTCGAGCCGGAGGCCGGATTGACACGGGCTCAACTTGCCACCTTCCTTTGGCGATACGCCGGGTGCCCAGCGGCCTGATCCACGCCATCCGCGACCTCCTCAGCGGGATCCTCGACCGCCAGCCAAAGCGCGGCTCTCACTCGATCGGCGCGCATGCCCGAGAGGTTGTTGGTGACCACAACGCCCTCGATCATGTCGGCAAGAACCGCCGGCCACGGCCGACCACGAAGTCTCACGGCGATCGAAGTCACCGGCCCACTTCGACGGATGGTGCGATGAGCATCAGGGATTCTCGGAGGCGCCCGAAACCCCGGAACCACCAGTTCTCGAAGCCTGGCCGCGGTTGCCAGGTCTCGCGCCGCTGAGGCGAATTGAAGTGCGGTGGCATCCATGTTTCACATGATGACGCAGGGGTGTGACATCCTCGGCGAATGGAGTCGAAGCCCAAATACAACCCGGCCCAGCAAGAAATCATCGAGTTGCTCGGTGCCGACCGCGACAAGCGACCGCAGTTCGAACCCGTTCTTCGTCACGAACTTCGACTGGCCCTCGAAGATGGTCTCGCCGAGCAGGCCGAACGACTGCCCGGAGATCAGCTCTGGGTCTCCAAGCACCTGCTGGGTCAGGTCATGGGGTGCGAGAGAAAGTACATGGCCGAGAAGGACGCACCATTCGAATGGTCGGTGCCGATAGCGCGCGGATCGGTTGCCCACAAGGCCATCGAGCTGTCGATCCACAAGAAGGAACACCTCGCCCCGCTCGAGTTGGTTGACGACGCGATCGCCACCCTGTCGGCAGGAATCGACGGCTTGGCCGAGTATCTCCAGACCTGCGGCTCCGTTGCCTTGGCCGAACTGCGAGCTGAGGCCAACGATTCCGTGGTCAAATTCATGGAGTCCTTCCCGCCCCTCAGCCCGAGATGGTGGCCCACCACCGAGAGCCGCCTGCGCCTCGACATACACGACTCATTCATTTTCAGCGGCAAGGTCGATCTCACGCTTGGCAGAGCGGATGGGCACACTGCCGGAAAAGTGTTGATCGACCTCAAGACCGGTTCGAGGTCACCTCTTCACGCCGAGGACCTTCGGTTCTACGCACTTCTGGAGGCAATTCGAGTGGGCACACCACCCCGTCTGGTGGCCAGTTACTACCTCGACCGCGGTGTGATCCATGCAGAGAAGGTCACCGAATCGGTCTTGGAAGCGGCCGTCCGCAGAGTGCTGGCCGGGGTCGATCGAATAGTCTCACTCGACGAAGGTGAGCGAGTGCCAAGCGTGGCTCCCGGACCACTGTGCCGTTGGTGTCCCGCTCTCGAGGACTGCGACGAGGGCCGACTTCACAACGAGAGCCGCGAGGACTATTGAGACGCCTGACCCGCGTTTCCAGCAGGTTGATCGTGTTCCAGCGCAATGTCGAGTCCGGTCAACCGCCCGGTCAACGACAAGCCGAGAGCGCCGCACGCCATCATGATTCCCGCTGCTGCAAAGGTCTGCCGCACCCCGATCATCTCAATCGCCTGGCCGAGCAGAAGCTGTCCCACGGGGCTCGCCACCAACAACGACATCAAATACACCGAGAGCACCTTGGCCCTCACCGCCTCGTCGACCTGCAGCTGTATGGCCGTGTTTAGAGTGCTCGCCGACGTAATGTGCGCCGCCCCCATCAGCATCATGGCCAGAAGTGCCAACCAGAACCACGGTGCCATGGACAAGGCCAAGATGGCCAAGCCGTAGAGCGCCAAGGCCACGCCCTGTATCTGCGACCTGCGGAAATGGTTGGCCAGCGTGGTCACCGCCGGCGAACTCAACACTGCCCCCAACCCGACCATCGACAACATGAGTCCGAATCCGCCACTACCGCGGTGAAACACGTCCTCGGCCATCACCACCGACATTGTCTGAGTGCTGAATCCGAACAGACCGATCATGCCGACCGCTCCAATGGCGGTGACGATCCCGGATCTGGTGCGGATGTATCCAAGAGTTGCCACGAACTCCCGAATCGGTCTCATCCGTACGGATCTGTCGAACGTGATGTCGGAAATTCGCATCATCGTCAGAGCGATCAACACCGCTATGTAGCTCACGGCATTGATACCGAACGCCCAGCCCGGACCGATTGCCGCGATCATCACGCCCGCCATCGCGGGGCCGATCATTCTGGCTGCATTGAATTGCGCCGAGTTGAGCGTGATCGCCCCCATCAGCAATTCACGCGGCACAAGTTCACTTACGAACGCCTGCCAAGCGGGCAGATTCAATCCGCCGGCAGCGCCGGCCAACACTGATGCCCCCACGTAGGCCCACACGCTTCTGACACCACTGAACCACATCAACATGTACCCGAGCGCGAGCACGGCCTGAACCGACTGGGTGATGAGCAGAACCCGACGACGCGGGTATCGATCGGCGATGGCGCCAGCGAGCGGGCCGACGAGGGCGGTGGGGAGCAACTGGGCAAACCCTGCGATGCCAACCCACCCTGCACTCCCGGTGATGTCGAGCACGATGATCGGAATGGCCACCGCTTGGAACCATCGGCCGGTGTTGGACACAATGCCGCTGATCCAAAACAGTCGGTAGTTGCGTTCTCGCAACGCTGCAAACGACGATGGCCGCGCAGGATTTGTGGTGGTCGATCCCGGGCCGGTTGACATCCGGTTCACGCTACAGAGAGTCGCGGTGGCAGACTGATTTCATGACGCTGATACGCACAGAAACCCGTGGCCGAGTCGGAATCCTCACCTTCGACGATCCTGAAAAACGTAACGCCATCACGCTGGCCATGAACGACGAAATCGTCGCCGCGATCCAAGCATGGGAGTCCAACCCGGAAATCGGCGCATTGGTGTTCACCGGCGCCTCCCCCGCTTTTTGCGCCGGCGCAGATCTCGACGATCTCCTGTCGGAACCGGATCCCAACGGGATGAAGCGGATCTACGAAGGATTTCTGCGGATAGCTCACACCTCGTTGCCCACTATTGCTGCCGTCAACGGTGCCGCGGTGGGAGCCGGTCTCAACATGGTTCTCGCCGCCGATGTGGTAATCGCTGCAAGAGACCATGCCCGCTTCGATTCTCGATTCCTACAGATTGGGCTCCATCCCGGCGGTGGCCACACGTGGCGCCTCCGATCCATCACCGGGCGACAGACCACAATGGCCATGGTGTTGTTCGGTGAGGTGATCCGCTCCGAAGAGGCTCATCGACTCGGGTTGGTCTGGAGAGTTGTCGACGACGCCGATCTGATCGACGAGGCCGTCGCATTGGCCGAGGTGGCGGCCGGGCAGGACAAGGAGCTTGTCGCACGAACCAAGGCCACAATCCTCTCCCTCGATGAGGTCACGGAATCCAATCAAGCAGTGGATCACGAACTGCATCCGCAACTTTGGTCGATGCAACAGGGAACGTTTCGGTCGCTGGTGGAGCGGCTGCAAAGGAAGATCAGCTCACACGACTGACCCTGGTGGGTTCAGATCCCGATCCAGTCAGCAACAAGATCGTCGCTGCGTTCCGCCCATTCTTCACTCGTCATGGCGAAACGGATGTGGTCTTCCCACACACCGTTGATCTCCAAATACCTCTCGGCAAGTCCCTCCTCGCGGAGCTTGAGCTTTTCTGCCACCCTCAGACTGGCGGAATTTCGTGGGACTATCGCCGCCTGCACGCGGTGTAGGTGCAGCTCCTCGAACGAGTACCTCAGCAGCACAACCACACCTTCAGGCGTGTAGCCGCAGCCGGCTTTGGCCTGATCGATCCAGTACCCGATGTAGCACGACTGGAAGGGGCCGCGCTGGACCGAGTTGAGATTGATCTCGCCGGCGAATTCACCATCAACGAACAGGCCGAACCCGTAGCCCGTGCCGAGTTGGCGATCCCGTTGGCGCGCCGAGCAACGAACTCGGTAGGCCTGCTGGTCCTCGACCGGATCGGGAGTGCCCGGCAGACGGCTCGGCTCCCACCGCGTGAGCCAGTCGGTGTTTCGGCGGCGCACCTCGCGCCACTTGGCGAAGTCGGAAACCTCGAGAGGCCGCAACAAGACTCGCTTACCGAAAATGGTCGTCACGATTGCGAATCGTAGATCAACGACATCGCTAGTCCGTCCAAGATGTCACTTTCGGATACCAGACACTCGCTGAGGTCGAAATAGCGCATGATCTTGACGAGAATCGACAGGCCGGCCACGATCACGTCCGCCCTCGCCTCCTCGAGGCCCGGGTTGTGAATCCGCTCGGAGCGTGATTCGGTGGCAAGAGTCCGGTAGACGTCTTCCACCGCGTGCTTGGTGAGCACGAAGTGATGGATCAGATCGCGGTCGTACTCGGCCAGCCCGAGTTCGACACTGGCGGCTGCAGACACGGTTCCGGCGAGTCCAACGAAGCAGCGAGCATCAGCCACGGCGGGCATCTCCCGCACCACATCGTCGAGGTGCAACTCGGTAACCGACTGGCAAGCGAGAAGCTCCTCCGGTTCTGGAGGATCTCCATGCACGTACTTCTCGGTCAACCTCACACAGCCGATGTCGAGCGAAACTGCTGATTCACATTCTGTGGTTCCGATGGCGAATTCGGTGGATCCGCCACCGATGTCGACAACGAGGAATGGGCCCTGCTCTGGTGAGAGATCGGCGGTGGCGCCGCGAAACGACAACGCCCCTTCCTCCAAGCCTGTCAACAATTCTGGACGAGCTCCCACCGTGGCCTCGGCCTTGTCAAAAAATTCTTCACGATTCGCCGCATCCCTGGCAGCCGAGGTGGCAGTCATTCGGATCTGTTCGACGCCATGGCGATCCAGCAGGCGCCGATAATTCGCCAGGCATGCAACGGTGCGGTCGATTGCGTCACCGTCGAGGTAGCCGGTGGCATCCACCCCGCCACCGAGTCTGGTGATGGTCATCAGCCGTTCCAATGATCGATTCCCATCGGTGATCAGGAGCCGGGTTGAGTTGGTGCCACAGTCGATCGCCGCAACGGGTGGGCGACCGTTTGGCCGTGAGTTCATGGCGAGCCGTCCTCAACGCCGGGATTCAACTGCTGGTCGACCCAACGGCCAACGGGATCGTCGCCGCCGGCGAGAAACCATGCGTAGTGTGCGTGAAGGCA
>CAZHMP010000078.1:7277-11837 GCA_964533595.1 uncultured Acidimicrobiales bacterium
GGCGCGTTCCGAAGCACAACAGGATCGCCGGAGGAGTCACGGACCACCACCTCGAAATCTCCACCCGGTCGCCTACCGAGCAGCTCCTCGACTCTGGCAAGGTCGGCGGCGCGGTGGACCGTCACCGGCGGTTCCTACTTCCGCAGCAGTCGCCGCAGAATCAGGATCGCGAGAACCACTGCTATCACCGGCGCGAGCCTCTTGAGAACGGGCGCTCCTGCGGCATCAAGCAGATCGACTGCCTCGGGCTCTGGCATCTCGATCTTGCGGGGCCCCGGTTCGGGGTCGGATTCTGGCTCTGTAGCCGCGACATCAGCCTCGAGCATGGCCTCGAGATTCTCCGCAAATTGGCCCATCAACTTGGCGCTGACGTCGGCCATGACGCCCCTACCGAACTGGGCGACCTTTCCGGTGACCTTCAAATCGGTGTCGACATCAACTTGGGTGGTTGAATCGGACAGGGCCGTGAGCGAGGCGGTGATGACGGCCTCGGCGTTGCCGGCGCCACGCGTGTCACGACCTTTGGCGTTGAGAACGGCACGATGTTCGGCATCGTTCTTTTCGGCGAACGTGGCCGCGCCTTTGTACTGAGCCGTGATCGGGCCCACCTTTATCTTGACGATGCCGCGGTACTCGTCCCCGTCGACTTCTTGGAGCTGGGCGCCCGGCATGCAGGGGGCAATGCGCTCCAAGTCGGTGAGCACGACCCAGGTGTCGTCGATCGATCTGTTGACTTCGAAAGAATTGGTCAGCTCCATCGCCGCAAGTCCTCCACAGTGTCGATATCAGCCGGGTTGCCTTCGCAGGGTACCGAATAAACCATCTCCGGGTGTGCGCGCATCAGCGACCTGGCGCCTTCGTCACCGCTCACCGGCAGCGATGCCCACATAGACGCAGCGAGTTTCACCGGCGGTCGCTTGTCACCACCGAAATCTGCGATGACCAAGTCGTGATCGGACTCGGCAACGGACCTCCAAGCCTGCGCCGGTACGCCGGGCTGATCCCCCAGACCAACGACTATCGCCCCATGACGCCTCGAATCGGCGTAACCCACCGCAGCGCGAAGCGAAGTCGATTGTCCGTCCTTCCAACGCTCGTTTTGGATGATCGTGACATCTTCCGGAAGAGCCTTTGTGAGATCCACGGCACCTTGGATCACAATCACCTCGTCGAATCCGGCGGCACGTGCCGCATTGACCACGACCGTGACCATCGGTTGCCCGCCAACCGAAGTCAGCAGTTTGTGGGTGTCACCGTTGAATCTCGTACCCCCACCCGCGGCGAGGACCACTGCGGCCTGAGTCTTGACTTGCTGCTCTGGTTGGGGTTGCATCCGCCCAGTCTGGCGCCCGGATTGCCGGACGCTGCACCTAGGGTGAGACTTGATGGAATCCCTCGACCCGACAGACCCCATGACCCCTCTGCTTGGACGGGTCACAATGATGTTCGCCGACGCCGCTCAAGTCGCCGATCGCAAGCTCTACGTTCTCGGAGGCGGCCTCACCGTGATCGGCCCGGCGGCCCAGCCGGTCGGTGTAGCCATCGGTATCGAAGTGCCGTGGGATCGTGCCAACATCACCCACGATTGGCGGCTGGAGTTGCTCGACGAGGACGGACATCCGGTGATGGTCGGCGACCAACCCGTTGCCGTCGCGGGAAGATTCGAGGTGGGCAGGCCCTCGGGAATCAAGCCGGGCACACCGTTGTCGGTGCCGTTGGCGATCAACTTCCCGGCTTTGCCGGTGTCGCCGGGATCCAGTTACAGCTGGCAATTTCTCATCGATGGATCCAGCCAGACGGATTGGCGTCTGAGTTTCCACGTGCGAGCTCCGGTTGCGCCGCCGACCAATCCTCCGATCAACGATCCGCGGTCATCGGGCACCTGACCCGTCCCGCTGCACACCCGTTGGTTACAGTCGTGGCGATGATTACCGAAGCACCATCCGCCTCTGCCGAAGCTGCGCCGCCACGGGCCATCAAGCCTCTGATGCGGGGCAGATCACACGAGTACGCGTTCGTGGCCGCTCTCACATTGGCCCCGATAATGATCGTGCTGGCGCCAGGGATTGCGCCTCGCTTCGTGGTGGCGATCTATGTGATCGGCGTCGCCGCACTGTTCGGCATCAGCGCTCTCTACCATCGGCCCAATTGGGGCCCCGAGGGCCATGCGGTTATGCGCCGGCTCGACCATTCGATGATTTTCGTGGCCATCGCCGCCACCTACACCCCAATTGCCGTGTTTGCGTTGTCCGGTCGGATTGCCACCATTGTGTTGTGGGTTGTGTGGTCGGGGGCTCTCGTTGGCATCGTTCTCCACAATCTGGTGCCCCACGCCCCCTACCCCGTGATAGCCGCGCCGTATGTTGCTGTTGGGTGGGTGGCGGTAATCGCCATGAACGACATCTTGTCGTCGCTGGGGGTTGCCGGATTCGTATTGGTGGTCACCGGAGGCGGCCTCTACACGGTCGGAGCCCTGGTATACGCCTTCCGTCGACCGGATCCGTGGCCGAGCACATTCGGCTATCACGAGATATTTCATCTCCTGGTGATAGCCGCCGCCGTGCTCCACTACGTCAACTTCGTATTCGTGGTGCTGCCCAAAGCCTGACGCGGCTCAGTGATGGATGGGCCCCGATGTCTTGCTCAGTGAGGTGGCCTGCCGCCCCGTGCGAAGACCGATGATCTCCGACACGATGGACACAGCGGTCTCTTCCGGCGTGCGCGCACCGATGTCGAGACCAATCGGAGAACAGAGTCTTGCCAAGCCGGCCGCGTCGACACCTGCCTCGCGAAGATGTTTGGTTCGTGAATCGTGAGTGCGGCGAGATCCCATCACACCGATGTAGCCGACATCGGTGGCGAGCGAGGACACGACAGCAGGCACGTCGAATTTCACGTCGTGGGTGAGGATGCAAATGGCATCTCGTGGACCCAATTCGTGCCCGAGTGAATCGATGAGGCGATTCGGCCAGTCGACAATCACCTCATCGGCCATCGGGAACCGTTTTCGCGTGGCGAACACGGGGCGGGCATCACAAACCGTGACGTGGTAGCCGAGAAAGCCGGCCACTTTCGACAAGGCAGCGGTGAAGTCGACGGCTCCGAAAATCAGCATCCTGGGCGGCTGGGCAAAGCTTTCGATGAAGACCGAGACAGCATCCTCACGAGCTTCCCCGTGCTCGCCGTAGTGCCTCACACCTGAGCGGCCTGCAGCCAACTCCCCCACCATGTCACGACCAACCACTCGATCGAGATCGTCATCACCGAGTGTCCCGGCCACCACCCCATCGATCCCGCAGAGCATCTTGTGTCCCTTGGAGGGCCCAGCCACCACCGTGGCCAACGCGACGGGTGTGCGTGAGCGCAACGAATGGCTGAGTTGCCGGTAGATCGACGTCATTTTCCTACCAGTCGAGGGGTTCGATGAACAGGTGGATCGTGCCGCCACAGGTGAGCCCCACGGCAAATGCGTCGTCGTCGCTGTATCCGAACGTGACCATGCGACGGTCGCCGGTGGCAAGCACGTCGAGCGCCTCGGTCACGACTGCACCTTCGACACATCCGCCCGAAACCGAACCGATCACATCGCCATTCTCGGAAACCGCCATCGCCGCGCCCGGCAATCGCGGCCCCGATCCATCGGTGTCGACGACGCGGGCAATCGCCACTTGCAGCCCTTGGTCGACCCATTCGTCGATGTCGTCGATCAGTTCTTTCATGTTTGGTTCCCGTTGATGTGATCGGCTGTTCGGTTAAAGGATGCCTCAACTGTGGACTGAGCGTGCATCCGATCTCGACGAGGCAATCACCTGGCCGGCCAGGATCTCGAGCGAATCGATCGAATGACCCTCGAGAAAGTGATCGACATGGGGTAGCGCGGCAGCCATTCCCCGAGCCAGCGGCTGATACCCCGGCGACGCCTTCAACGGGTTGACCCAGATCACACGATGCGCGACACGGTGTAGTCGACCCATCTGCTCGTCCATCTGGCCGGGTTCACCACGATCCCAGCCATCGGAGAGGATCACCACAACCGCGCCTCGCGCCAATCCTCGGCATCCCCACTCGTCATTGAACGACCGCAGGCCCTCGCCAAGCCGAGTTCCACCAGACCAATCCGAAACAGCGTCGGCAGCGGCAGCGAGGGCGCGGTCTGGATCTCGACTCGAGAGCTCCCGGGTGAGTCTCGTCAGACGGGTGCCCAGAGCGAATGCCTCAACTCGGGCCCGGCCGGCCACAGTGGCGTGGAGAAATCGGATCAGGGCCCTCGCGTAATTCTCCATCGATCCGGACACATCGAGAAGCAACACGATCCGCCGCGGCTTCTCCCCCTTGCGGGTTCGTGCCAGCGACATTGGTTCTCCCCCGGCCCTCAGTGCCCGACGCACCGTTCGGCGCATGTCGGGATGACCTGTTCCCCGATTGGCTGGTCTACGGCGACGGCTGCTGCGAGTGGGGCCATCGAATCGCATCTTCTCCATAAGTCGACGCGACTCTTCAAGTTCCTGGTCGGTGTAGTTGGCGAAATCCTTTTGTCGCAGTATCTCGGCCGCGCTGTAG
>CAZHMP010000079.1:0-11695 GCA_964533595.1 uncultured Acidimicrobiales bacterium
CCGAGCCGACAAGAGCTTCGTGCCCTCCACCGCCGAACTCGCGGTCGCCCTCATGCTCGACCTGGCCCGCCATGTGAGCGACTCGACAGCCGCCTACCGTCACGGCGAGCAACCACCCCAGGAGCCGGGGGCCCAACTCGCCGGCAGCACCGCCGGCATCATCGGCTACGGAGCGGTGGGGTCGTACCTCGCCAGCTTGCTGGCCGCGATGGGCATGACCGTGTTGGTGCGTGACCCGCATGTCACTGTTGCTGACTCTGTTGTCGGCAAAGGACACGTCTGCCAAGTCGACCTCTCCGAGCTGTTGGGAACAGCAGATTGGGTGCTTCCCCTCGCCCCTGCCAACGCCGACACCACCAACCTGATCGGCGCCCGGGAACTTGAGGCCATGAAGCGTGGGGCCCGCCTCGTGAACGTCTCGCGCGGTGAGCTCCTCGACGAAGAAGCTGTGGCCGCCGCACTCGACTCCGGACATCTCGGTGGGCTCGCCATGGACGTGGGCCGCGCCGCCGACCAACGTCCGTCGCTGACCTTGGCCTCACGGCCCGGCGTCGTCGCCACACCCCACCTCGGGGGACTCACGCCCCAGAATGCCTTCGCCCAAGCGGCAAGCAGTGTGGAACAAGTGCAGGCCATGATCGACGGTGAACTTCCCCCGAGATCGGTAAACGCCGAATCTGCCACCCGGCTCCGCGAACACTGGACTCTTCCATCAGCAAGGAGAACTTCAACATGACTCAACCAACCGACAGCACCTATGCCTCATACCCATCCCTGGTCGACCGTGCCGTCTTCGTCACCGGCGGGGCCGATGGAATAGGTCAATCCATCGTCCGCCAATTCGCGGCTCAGGGCAGCCGTGTGGCATTTGTCGACATCCAAGGAGACAAGGGCCGCTCGACAGTGGAGCGATGCCTGGTCGACAAGTGCCGACATGTTCCGCTGTTCTTTGAGGTTGACCTGCTCGACATAGCCGCGCTGCAGCAGTCCGTTGCCGACGCGCAGAACGAAATGGGCGCGATCGAGGTGCTTGTCAACAATGCCGCCAGCGACGACCGCCACACATGGGAGGACATGACCCCGGACTATTGGGACAACCGCATGAACACCAATCTTCGTCACTACTTCTTTGCCATCCAGGCCGCGGTTCCATCAATGATTGAGGCCCAGTCAGGATCGATCATCAACATCGGGAGCAGCAGCTACATGATGCAGGAGGACTTCTTCCCCGGATATGCGATCGCCAAGTCTGGAGTGGAGGGCATCACCCGCACCATGGCCCGCACGTTCGGACCGCACAATGTGAGGGTCAACACCGTGTTGCCGGGTTGGTGCGCAACGGAGAAACAGCTCTCCATGTGGTGGACGGCCGAGGGCGAAGCCCAGACGTTGGAAGACCAGGCGCTCAAGCGTCGCATCTACCCCGACGAGTTCGCCCAGATGGTGCTGTGGCTGGCCGCCGACGACGGCGCCGCATGCACCGCCCAGAGCTTCATGGTCGACGGAGGCCGTTTCTGATTGCCGCGGCCGGGGTAGAGTGCCGGCCACAACTTCCCCCATCAAAGATGCGTCCGGCATACCGGACTGCACTACCTCACTCTGGAGGCACGATGGACTCAAAGAAGTTTTCCATAATCACTGGCGCGATCGTTGCGATAATCCTTGGCATAGCGTTGATCGCCGTGCTGGCCGCCCCGCACGACGCACACTCATATGAAATATTGATACTCGCTGGATTGATCGCAATTTTCGTTCCACTGGGAGCGTTCACACTTTACGGAATTGTGGTTGCCATCAAGGACCGAAATTATGCGTGGGCGGTCGCGATCTTCATTTCCGGAGCGGGATTCCCGGCAAACGTCGTTCTCACGATCCTCTACCTCAAATCCATTCGCAAACAGGACGACAAGGCTGAATTGCCGGCCGCAGGCTGGTACCAGGATTCGGTGGAAGGTCACGACCTCCGCTACTGGAACGGATCCTCGTGGTCCGACATTGTCAGCGACGGCGGTTGCGTGACCCGCGAGACTACTGTCCGGGCATGTCACGACGCCTGACATCCTTGGCAGTGCCGCTCGCCATCGCATTGTTGGCAGTCGGCTGCAGCAGCGGCGGTGGCGAGTCATCGGTGGTGGCCGACCGTGGCCCGTCCGGTGAAGGCGCGTCCACGAACGTCATCGAGATCGCCACCGTCGACGGCGAAATGCTCGCGGCTACAGCCAGCACGGTGAACGATGCCGTGGTCACCGTGGTGTTGGCTCACATGCGAGGTGCCGACCGATCCACATGGGACCCGATCATCGGCGACCTCAACGATGCCGGTTACGCCACCCTCGCGTTCGACTTCCGCGGATACGGAGACTCCACCGGCGCACGTGACACCAGCCTCGACGTCGACCTTGCAGCCGCGGTTGGCCAAGCTCGCAGCGATGGTGCCGCCAAAGTCGTGGTTGTCGGGGCATCGATGGGAGGCACGGCGGTTCTGGCCACGGGAGCCGATCTTGGAGTGGACGGAGCCGTGGCGATATCAGCGCCAGGACGATTCCTCGGGCTTGATGGGTTTGCCGGGGCATCGGCTTTCGACATTCCCATCCTGCTCATCGACAGCGAGAACGATCAGCCCTACGTGGCCGACCTCGCCAAGATCGCTGCCGACACCGACACGTCGCTTGTTACCTTCACCGGCTCGGCCCACGGCACGGCGATCTTTCGCGACCACGACGCCGAGATCACCGCCGAGATACTCAGCTACATCGACCTGGTCGCCACGGCAAGCAGTGGATACTGAATGATGTGAGCCTCTTCGACCCGCCTCCCGGCACTGGCATCGAGCTTCTGCCGTGTGACGGGTCGGCGGTCCTGTATCTGGAGGTGGTGGGCCCCAAAGAGGCCGACCGAATGTTCCATACTCTTGTCGACGAAATCGCCTGGCGACAGAACCATCTACGCATGTTCGGTCGCGTGATTCCTGAACCACGGCTCGTGTCGTGGATAGGCGACCCGGAGGCCAGCTACTCCTATTCGGGAATCGACCTGTCACCCAGCCCTTGGACACCAGCGCTCACTCGAATTCGACGAATGTGCGAGCAGACCGCGGCCACAACATTCAACTCCGTTCTTGCCAACCTCTACCGAGACGGATCCGACAGCGTCGACTGGCACAGCGACGACGAACCCGAACTGGGGCACAACCCGGTGATCGCCTCACTCAGCCTGGGAGCGACACGACGATTCGACCTGCGCCACAAGGACACCAAGGAACGAGTCAGCATCGAACTGCCAGCCGGGTCGGTGGTCGTGATGTCGGGCGGGTGCCAGACCAACTGGGCGCACCGCGTGGCAAAAACCAAGAAAGCGACTCAACCAAGAATCAATCTCACGTTCCGGACCATCGCCGTCGTCGACCGCCCCACGAATCAATCCATGCAGATCGAACCGTGAACCGGTCGAAGCGGCGGTGACGAAGCGATCAGGGCGCCGCAACCGGTTCGGTTGTGGTGGTCACCTGACAGCCATCGTTCTTCGGGGTGCCGTTGGCATAGAGCGAGTTGCACCAAAATGACCGGCGATCGACCAGTCCCTCGATTAGTGCACCCGTGAGATTGGCCGAACTCATATCAGCCTCGACCAGAACTGCAGCAGTGAGATCGGCTCGCACCAGCTTGGCGTAGGACAAGTTGGTCTGGAAGAACACCGATCCGGGCGCATACGAACCCGACATGTCGGCCGACGTGAAGTTGGTGTTGGACATCGACGCGCCGGCGAGATTGGCACCGGACAAGTCGGCGCCGACCATCATCGCGCCGTCGAGGAGTGCGCCTTCGAGGTTGGCTCCCGACAGATTGATCCCGGGCAACACCAGCCCCACGAGGTTCTGACCCGACAGGTCGACATTGGAACAGTCGGCATTTGCTGCAACTTCGCATTCGGGAACTGCGACAGTGGTTTCGGTGACGACTGCGGCAACGGTCGTCGTCGGTGCCACCTCACGTGAGGCCGACTCGGGGTCCGCAGAGTTGCCACCTGAGCCACACGCGGTGGTCAGGAGGGTGAACGCCAGGACCATTGCCGAGAGAGCGGCCCAGCGCCTGCCGGATTCTGCCGAATTCGCTAACCACCTCATGGCTGGCTCCCCTCAGCGGCGACCGATCCATCTGGGGCTTGCTCCCCCTGTCCGTCGGCGAACGCATAGTAGATTGCCTTGGCGGCGTCAGCGCTGACCGGGTCGCCATTCTGGTCGACCGCGGAGGGTTTGTCGCCCCCCAGCCCGGTGAACGTGATCAAGCCTCCGTCGGCGCCGACCAGCTGAATCTGGTCCCCGGCCATGGCTCCTTCGTACGCCGCCGACATTGCATCGCGACCAAGCTCGACGGTGACGCCGGCCGGTCCGACGGTGGCGGTCGCGGATGCGCCGCCGGGGTCGGTGATGGTCTGGACAGCACCACCATTGGAGAATTCGATCTTCTTTCCGAGATCGGTTTCCAGTCGGGTGTCACCTGCTTCGGTGAAGCTGCTGGTCACAATGTCCTTGCCGTCGTCAGTGATGGTCATCGCGCCCGTTGGATCAAAGGCGATCGTGCGGGCGGCGGCAGCGTCCGGGCCTGTTTCCAGCGACTGATGCAGAACAATGGCACCGTCAGGTTTCACCATGAGGTCAACTGCGGCGCCGTCGCTCAGCACCGTGCGGGCCGTGCCGTTTTCCTTGTCGAGGATCACGGCCTGGGGAACAGCGGTTCCGCCGGCACCCGGGTCAGAGGAGTAGCGAGCGGTGACCACACCAGCTTCGTCAACCACATGGTCGATGCCCACACCGTCGGGCATACCCAGCTTGGGATTGTCATTCGGGCCCGCGGCTGCGGCCGGATCGACACCGGCTTCGAAGAAGCCGATCTTGCCGTCGGGGCTCTCCACCACTTGGGACCCATCGGGCATGATCGTTCTGAGCGACCCGTCCTCGAGTTTCTCTGTGGTTTGGACAGTGCCGTCAGCGAACACGACTTCCGTCGCATTCGTCATGGGGTTGAACGTCGTGGCCGTTCCGTTCGGATCGGTGGTCAATACCGTGCCGTCGTGCTGCTCGCGAATCTTGTAGGCACCACCGGAGGGATCAGTGAAAGTGGTGATGTTGGCATCGGGATTGAACCGGGTGACCCCACCGTTGGGGAAGTTCACCTGAACAGAACCGTCGGGCAGGGTCTTCTGCAAAGTCTGGGCGCCTGCCGGGTTGGTGGTGATGGCCCAGCTTCCGTCCGGCGCTTCCACATGGCTGGCGCCATCACTGAAGACAGTCATGTGAGTGCCGTCGGCGGCAAGCTCTGTCGTTGCCTTGAAGCCCCAGGGGTCGACATGGAATCCGCTTCCGTCGGGGGCCATCATGCCATTGGAACCATCGGCGTTCTGGGTGACGATGTTTCCGGAATCATCGACGAACGACATGTCGATGGTGCCGTCGGGATTGGTCCGCTCGAACGTGCCATCGGGACGTCTGAGCTCAAACATCCCATCCGAGCTTTCGGTGACCGTGCCGCCCATCGCGGGATCGAAGTACTTCTGAACGTTGAATCCGGACGGCTCAAACCAGGTCATCCCGCCGTTGGGATCCTCGGTGACCATCGAGCCGTTGGGTCGAGTGGTCACCCAGTTTCCATTCGGGTCCATGTCACGTGTTGAGACTTGGCCACGCATGTCGACAAACTCGGTCGACCCATCGGGACGTTGTGTGAACTTGGTTCCGTCTGAGAACGCTTCGATGCGGTTTCCGTTGGGGTCAAATGACGCCGCGACGGATGATCCGTCGGGCCATGCAATGGCGAATGAACCGTCAGGTCCGGCCGTGTGCTGCATCCCATCCTGCCAAGCAACGGTTCGAGACCCATCGGAATTCTCGAAGCCGGCCGGAGGCAGGCCTGCGGCTCGAGCTGCATCGAAGCCGCCGAAGTCAGGTCCGAATCCCGGTCCTGGCGGCATTCCCATGCCGGGGTCACCGGTCATGGGGCCGGGGTAAGGCATGTTGGGATCTCCGGGACCCGGATACGGCATGTTCGGATCTCCGGGCATCGGACCGGGATATGGCATGTTCGGATCGCCCGGACCCGGATACGGCATGTTTGGGTCGTCAAGGCCGAACTGCATGCTCGGGTCGCCCGGAGCGAAGAATCCGTCTGGCCCAGCGGGCTGGAAGAAGTCGGCGGCCGCGGGGGGAGCAAAGAATCCGCCAGGGGCGGCCGGGTCATTGGGGCCTGCCGGATCATTGGGGCCCGGGCCGACCGGGCCGACGAACATCATCGGGTTGAACGGTTCGGCGCCCGCTGCCCCGACCATGTCAGCAAAGTAGGCGGTCGGATCGGTAGGGCCGGCGTATCCATCAACAACCGGGCCGAACGCGTCCGGCGGAGGCGCCATGAAGGCCGGCATCATCGGGTCGCCGGCAGGAGGCATGTAGCCACCTGGATCACCCGCAGGCGGCATTCCGTAAGGGTCGTTACCGGCGGGCGGCATGTAGGTGCCGGGGTCACCAGCAGGAGGCACGTAACCGCCGGGGTCGCTCGGGCCACCCGGCGCGAAACCGTAGGGATCGCTGCCAGCAGGCGGCATCCCATAAGGATCGTTACCCGCAGGCGGCATATAGCCGCCGGGATCACCAGCGGGAGGCATGTAGGTGCCGGCATCACCCGGAGGCGGCATGTAGCCACTTGGATCACCCGCAGGCGGCATCCCGTAAGGGTCGTTACCAGCGGGAGGCATGTAGCCGCCGGGATCACCAGCGGGAGGCATGTAGGTGCCGGCATCACCCGGAGGCGGCATGTAGCCACTTGGATCACCCGCAGGCGGCATCCCGTAAGGGTCGTTACCAGCGGGAGGCATGTAGCCGCCGGGATCACCCGCAGGCGGCAGGTTCGGATCAGCAGGAGGTACGTAGCCGCCGGGATCACCCGCAGGCGGCAGGTTCGGATCAGCAGGAGGTACGTAACCACCAGGATCACCAGCAGGCGGCATGTTCGGATCGGCAGGCGGCACGTAACCACCCGGATCACCAGCAGGAGGCACATAACCACCCGGGTCACCAGCAGGAGGCAGGTTCGGATCGGCAGGAGGTACGTAACCACCAGGATCACCAGCAGGAGGCAGGTTCGGATCGGCAGGAGGTACGTAACCACCAGGATCACCAGCAGGAGGCAGGTTCGGATCGGCAGGAGGTACGTAGCCGCCGGGATCACCAGCAGGCGGCACATAACCACCGGTATCACCCGGCAAAGGATCAGTCGAAAGCTGCGCGGGCGCGCCAATTGCATACGCCGCCCCGCTCATCAACGGTATGAAAAGAGCGTTGACCAGGAAGATGGCAAAAAAACGTCGCATGGCAATTCGATTCCTTTTTGGAATAGGGCTTACGACGTAATCTCGGTATTAGTTGGCCCAGCTTGAGCGCACCCTCACAATATGAATCATTTGGCCCCCATTCTCGGGCCCGATGTCATCGCCGAGTGGGCAAGATGCCTGGCTGTCCCCGACTCAGGGGCGAATTTCGAAGTATCGATTGAGCGGATCGATGTCGAACGTTCTGCTCACAATCGACTTGAAGCCTGCAGCTGTAGCGAATTCCTGCATCAGTTCCTCTGTCAGCCCAAGCGTGCCCAGTCCAGCTCCGTCGGGCTCTGACATGGCCGACGACATGCAGTAGAGGATCGACATGCCGTACATGAGCGGCAAAACCGGAATCTTGCGATTGTCCTCCAACCCACCACGAGTTTTGATGTCGCACACCAACCAGACTCCATCGTCGGCCAAGGACGAACGGGCCGACCTCACCGCAGCTCTGGGGTGAGGAAGGTCGTGAATCACGTCGAGGGTCAAGAGCAGATCGATTAGTCCGAGGTCGGTCAGGTCATCGAACGTTCCGGTACGAAACGACAGGTTTGAAACCCCTGCCTCGACAGCGTTGGTGTTGGCGGACTCGATGGCGTGACTCGAAGGATCGACTCCAACAACGTTGGAGGCAGGAAATGCCTTCGCGATCGCAGTGGCCGCCACGCCGGCGCCGCACCCGACATCAACGACGGTAAGCCCTGATCGGAGCCGGTCGGTCATCCCCGCGACTGAATCGAGAATCACGGGTACCAGCCAAGCCTTTTGGCCGGCGGCACCCATGGCAGCCTGGAAGTGACAAGTGTGCTCGCCGTGATCGTCCCAAGTCATGCCGACACCTGATCGAAACGCTTCGATAGTGCGGTCGATTTCGGCGTGCGTGATCGGCGGACCGAACACACCTGACATGGCGGCGAGATGACCGGGTTGGACCAACGCAGCCGAAGCCTCCGGGGTGAGTGCGAACTCGCCGTCTTCATGCACGATGAGTTCTGTGGCCGCGACCGCAAACAGCCATTCGCGAACCCACCTCTCGTGCAGCCCGGTCGCTCCGGCCAGAGCTGCGCTCGTGGTGGGTCCGGTCCGGTCGAGCGCTTCGAGCAGGCCGAGGCGGTTGCCCATGTGCAAGATGGCCGAGATCACCTCACCCTGCTTGAAACGGTAGAGATCCTGGACAGTTTGTCCGAGCAGTTCCATGTCGAGTTCAGTGCGCATCCGTGCAGTCTGGCAGGCCCACTGGTCAAGCGACCACAGAGCCCGAAAGTGCCGTGACGAAATCGCGAAACTTTTCGCAATTCTGCTTGATACGAACATATGTTCGATATACTCATCACATGCTCTCCTCCCTGCCCGAACATCTCAGGCACCGCGAGCCACTCGACGTCACCCGCCACGGGCTGGTGGCCGAGGTGGAGCAGATCTCCAAGGCCCAGTCGGCCATTGATGCCTACCGCCTGCGCATCGCCTCCAAAATCGATTCGCTCAACGACTCTGGGGTCAACTCTGCTGAAGTGTTCCGCAGCGTTTGCCGAATCTCGAACAGGAGCGCGCAGCGAGATTCACGCACTGCCTCGCGGATGGCGCAGCTTCCGTCCACCGCCGGGAAATTGGCTAGCGGTGTCATCACAGCCGAACACGTCAACGTGATCGCTGATGCATCTCGACGAGTTTCGGCAGAGCTGGCCGACAGTGAGTTGGCTGAGCTTGCGAGCACCGAATCGGTCGACATGTTTGCCAAACACGCCCGTGAATGGGTGGCAGCGAAAGAGTCCGATGAGGAGGTGGCATCGCGCCAGGCTCGCCAATACGCCAATCGCTCCTTCAAGAAGTGGACCGACGACCGCGGGATGCAGGTGTGGATGGCCCGCCTGGATCCGATCACCGACAAGAAGCTCGCCAGCCGCGTTGATGAAGAGTACGAACGGCTCTGGCGTGCCGATGGAGGACGCGACCTCACCAGCAGCGACCCTCTCTGGCGAAGCTTCGAGCAACGAATGGCCGATGCTTTCTGCAATCTGGTTGCCGGTCCATCGGCAGACGACAAGTCCGGTCGAGCGGCTCGCCACGCCGCTGGGCCGTCAACGCGGCATCAGATGACGAGCATCGTCGACCTCAGCCGCATGACCTCCGGCGACCCTCACGGTCGAGCTGCCCTCGCTGATGGCACGCCGCTACCGCAGGCGGTGCTCGAGCATCTCGCTTGCATTTCCGACATATCGGGAGTGATCTTCGACGGACCCAACTCGCCAATCTGGGCCGGCCGCACCAGCCGGTCGGCCACGGCCACCCAGTGGAGGGCACTCATCGCCCGAGATCGGGGATGTGTTGGATGCGGCGCTGATCCAAATAGGTGTGAGGCCCACCACATCGTCGCTTGGAGCCGTGGTGGCCCCACCGACATCACCAATCTTGTTCTGGTCTGCAGTCGATGCCACCACAACATCCACGATCGGGGAATGGATCTCGCCTTCAGTAATGACTCCGGATGGAAGATCACCGAGCGGGCTCGGCCTTCGCCAGGTGCGGTCGCGGCATGAACGATGCCAGGGTGGATTCAGCCGAATTCTCGAGCCAAGAATCGCAGGACTATCGGCAATACGACTTTGGTCGTGTCGTCGGGAAGTGGAGTGCCGGCTGCCCATGCAGCAAGGTCCTGGGGGGCGACCTCCTTCCAATCGACTACCTCACCGTCGGCGGGATGAAGTTCGGCGTCGTCGATGGTGGTAAAAAATCGACCTCTCCATCGGGTGTGGGAATCCTCCGACGAGGCCTCGCCCAGGTCCACCAGTTGGGTGGGGTCCAAGGCCAAGCCCGCCTCCTCTGCCAGCTCGCGAATTGCGGCCGACTCACTCGATTCCCCCACCGCAGGCACGCCTCCGAAGGCCACATCCCATTTCGATGGGTGGACATCCTTCCAAGGCGCTCGCTGATGCACGACCACCCGACCGTTGGTGCGAATCACCGCCACCGCCACCATGCGGTGGAGCAAGTTGTTCGACCTCATTTCGGCGCGGGTCACGATCCGCAGCACGCTGCCGGTGCCGTCGATCTCTTCCACTGGTTCCTCACCGACAGACATCGGCATCTCCAGGGTCACGGATGGGTGCCGCGCTCGGCGGGAACCTCAATCGGCTTTGTCGGCAAGGAGTCTGCGGCGAAGAAGGCTGAGCGCCGAGATGCAGGTGAGCTGACGGACCCGCTCGCGATCGTAGGGAAAGTTGATCATCACCGAGTCAGTGCGCCCGTTGATGCTCAGGCCGATCCACACAGTTCCGGGGTCATGCCCCTCGTGCGACGATGGACCGGCCACTCCGGTGACCGCAAGTCCGACATCGGCGCCGAGTACCCGGCGAGCCCCTTCAGCCAGCTCCACTGCCATCTGCTCGCTCACCGCCGGTATGTCGCTCGTTCCCAACACGTCAACCTTGAGAGCTCGGTCGTAAGGAATCACGCCTCCCCGAAACACATCGCTGCACCCAGGCACAGAAGTAACGCGACTTCCAATGAGTCCACCCGTGAGCGACTCTGCCAATCCGAGAGTGAGCTGTCTGGAACGGAGCTCGTCGAGGACCACCGATTCCATGGTGTCGTCGTCGAAACCGAATACGACGTCGCCGATCACCTCCATGACCCTTGCTTGCTCAGAGTCGAGAATCTCCTCGACCGCGGCCTCGGTGGCTGCCTTCGCGGTAATCCTCACCTTTATGCCCTCCCAGCCGCTGGCAAGAAATGCAATGGTGGCCAAACCGGTCTCATCCAGACGACGGATCTCTGCGTCGAGCGACTCGGCCAAACCCGATTCGGAGCGGCCCCACGAGCGCAGCGTTCTGCTCTTGATCACCGACGTGATGCCGGCTCGTGCCTGAAGGTCGGGCAGCACACCGCCCGTCATCTGCTTGCGCATCTCCCAAGGTACGCCGGGCACGGCATAGATCATTCTTGGTGTGGATTCGTCTCGATGAATCTCACAGATCAGTCCGGGGGCGGTGCCCGGTTGGACCGGATTTGGGCGAGATCCCTTCGGAATGTCGGCCTGACGCAAGTTGTTGGCGGTCATATCGCGGCCACGGCTGCCGAACATCTCGGTGATCTTGTCGACGAGAGCCTGACTGCGAACCAGTTCCACGCCCATCACCTTGGCAATGGCGTCTCGAGTGATGTCGTCCTGGGTGGGGCCGAGACCACCGGTGACGATCACTGCGTCGCTGCGAGCGAGGGCGGCTTCGAGCGCCTCCACCATGCGGTCGAGATTGTCGCCCACTTTGGTCTGAAAATATGAGTCGATACCGGAGAGAGCCAGCTGCTCACCTATCCACGACGAGTTGGTGTC
>CAZHMP010000080.1:0-8935 GCA_964533595.1 uncultured Acidimicrobiales bacterium
CAGGATTCGCTCAGCTGGGCCTGCGCGCCGAGCTTCTTCAATCGTTGGCATCCCTCGGATACGAAGACCCGACTCCGATCCAGCGTGAGTCCATTCCACCGCTACTCGATGGTGCCGACCTCCTCGGTCAGGCCGCCACTGGAACCGGCAAAACCGCGGCGTTCGCTCTTCCGATTCTCAACCGAATCGATCGCGAAACCCCTCGGGAGCCGGTCGCGCTGGTGATCGTTCCCACCAGGGAGTTGGCGATGCAGGTGAGCGAAGCCACGTTCAAGTACGGCCGCAATCAGGGCGCGGAGGTGCTGCCCGTCTACGGAGGTCAGCCCATAGTTCGCCAACTGAAGGCGCTGTCGCGCGGTGTGCACATCGTGGTTGCCACGCCCGGGCGGGCCATCGACCACATCAAGCGCGGATCACTGTCACTCGACTCGGTGCGCACAGTCGTTTTGGATGAGGCCGACGAGATGCTCGACATGGGCTTCACCGAGGACATCGAGAAGATCCTCGAAGCCACCCCGAGTGATCGTCAAACCGTCATGTTCTCGGCAACGATGCCGCCGAGAATCAACGCCATAGCGAAGAGGCACCAACGCGACCCGATCACGATTCGCATCACGGCGAGCGAAACATCTGGGCAGACCGCGCTGATCCGTCAGACTGTTTACTTCGTCAATCGATCCCACAAACCTTCTGCACTTGGCCGCGTGCTCGACATCGAATCACCCACTGCGGCTCTGGTGTTCTGCCGCACGCGAACTGAAGTGGACGAACTCACCGTCACCATGAGCGGCCGGGGCTATCGCGCCGAAGCTCTGCACGGCGGCATGGACCAAGCCCAACGCGACAGGGTGATGGGGCGTCTCAGAGACGGCACCGCCGAACTCCTCATCGCCACCGACGTTGCAGCGAGAGGTCTCGATGTCGACACGCTCACCCACGTCGTCAACTACGAGGTCCCATCGGCGCCCGAGAGTTACGTTCATCGCATTGGTCGCGTTGGCCGCGCCGGACGTACGGGCGTCGCTATCACACTGGCGGAACCACGACAGAAGAGACTGCTCGCCAACATAGAACGTCTCACCAAACAGACCATTTCTGTAGAGAAGGTTCCGAGCGTCGCCGACCTCAGAGCCCGCCAAGTAGAAGTCACGGTCGACGCGATAAGAGAGTCTCTCGCCGCCGACGACTTGGATGACTACTACGCGGTGCTCAATGGCCTGGCCGGCGAGGACAGCGACCGCCATATCGCGCTCGCTGCCATCAGACTCTTTCATGAAGCCCGCGGCGCCACCATCGACGACGTTGAGATCCCCGATGCCACCGAGCGAAGCCGCAAGCGCAACGATCGCGACAAGCGCAAGCGAGAGAATTCCCCCAAGCGACACCGCAAGGGCGCGGGGGGACCACCCCAGCCCGGAACTGGGTCGGTCTTCGTCAGTCTTGGTCGCAAGGCGGGCATTAGACCCGGCGATTTGGTAGGCGCAATCGCCAATGAGACCGACCTTTCCGGCAGCGAGATCGGCCCGATTCGCATCTCCGACAATTTCGCGGTGGTCGGCGTGCCAGAGGAGTCTGTCGACGCGGTTGTAGAGGCGCTTCAGGCCACCACCGTGAGAGGCAAAAAGACTCGAGCTCGCCGCTACGTCGATTGATCTGAGCGGCCGTAGCATCACAACAATGACCGCAATCACCACAGTCGGTATCGCTGTCCTCGATGTTGTGATGACTGTGGAGTCTCTTCCCGCGGGTCCCGGCAAGCACCGTGCCAGTTCCACCCACGAAGTCGGTGGTGGCGTAGCGGCCAACGCTGCGGTCACCATCGCCTCACTCGGGTGTGACGCCAGGTTCGTGGGTTGTGTGGGCACGGATCCAGCCGGGCAGCGAATCGTCGACGGCCTTGCTTCCGCACAAGTCGACTCCAGCCTCGTCAGGCGAATCAAGGGGACTTCATCTCCTCTGTCGATGGTGCTCGTCGACGCATCTGGCGAAAGGCTCATCGTGAATCATTCCGACGAGCGCCTGTTTCAAGATGGCAGCCCCCCCACCGACGACGATCTGGCCGGCTCCGACGCGGTGCTCGTCGACATGAGGTGGCCGACCGGCGCCGTCGCCGCGCTTGGCTCAGCTCAACGGCGTGGTGTGCCCGCGATCGTTGATTGCGATCATGACCCACTACAAAATGACGGCCTCTCCGTTCTCGCCGCCGCCAGCCACATCATTTTTGCGATGCCGACCCTGGCCGAATTCGCGGCAACATCCGACCCCGCCGATGCCTTACAAAGAGTTGGCACATACTCGAATGCGTGGGTTGCCGCCACGGCCGGCGCCGACGGCGTCTACTGGCTGAACGACGGTGAGCTCTGCCACCAACCGGCGTTTCAAATCGACGCGGTCGACACTCTCGGCGCGGGCGACGTATTCCACGGGGCCTTCGCAGTGGCACTTGTGGAAGGCAGGCCGTTGGACGAAGCACTGCGATTTGCTTCAGCCGCCTCGGCCGTCAAGTGCACCAGGCCCGGTGGCCGCTCAGGAATCCCCAATCGAGCAGATGTCGAATCGTTTCTCAAGGAGCGTGAGTGATGGAATTGAGTGCTGGAAAGCTGTGGGGCCTACGTCGCCTTGCCGACAGCGGCGGTCGTTTCAAGATGACCGCCGTCGATCAACGCCCCCCGATTAAGAATCTCATAGCCGAAAGCCGGGGCACCGACGTTGCCCCGTACGACGACGTTTGTGCCGTGAAAGCGGCGCTGGTCGAAGAACTGGCAGCCGAGTCTTCTGCACTGTTGCTCGACCCCCACTTTGCATATCCCGCTGCGATCGGTGCCGTGCCTCCCTCGAAGGGTCTGCTTCTGACTCTCGAAGATTCGCTGTTCGAGGAAACCCCGGCGGGTCGCCTCTCGAGCGAGATCGACGACTGGAGCGTCACCAAGATCAAGCGGGCGGGCGGCGATGCCGTAAAGGTGCTCGCTTGGTACAGGCCGGACGCTTCCGAGAAGGTGATCGAACACCAGAAGCAGTTCGTCGCCAAGATCGGCGACGCCTGTAGACGCTTCGACATTCCCTTCGTTTTCGAGCTTCTGGTCTATCCCCTGATGGGAGAGTCGGGCCACACGACTGACTACGTCGAACAGCCCGGCAAGCGAGCCGACCACGTACTCGAGAGCGTCGCGGCATTCAGTGGCCCCCAGTTCGGCATTGATCTCTTCAAACTCGAATCTCCCGTAAATGCGGCCGACGTACCCGAGCCCGACTCAGGCACGGCGGATGCCTCCGAGGTGGCGGAGTTGTTCGCCGAAATGGGACGCCTCGCCGGTCGTCCTTGGGTGATGTTGTCCGCCGGGGCACAAAGAGACGCATTCCGGAGGATTCTCGCCCATGCCTTCAACGCTGGGGCCAGTGGATACCTGGCGGGCCGCGCCATTTGGTGGGAGGCGTTCCAAAGCTTTCCCGACCTCGACGCGATGAGAAGAGGCCTTCGCAGCGTCGGTGTGCCGTACATGGCCGAGCTCAACAGCCTCACTGATTCCAAGGCTTTGCCATGGCACACTCACCCCTGCTTCGGTCCGACTGGCCCGGAATTGGCCAATGCCGGTACAAACTTCCGGGCTGCCTACAAGAGTTTCAAGGCGGCCGACTGATGCCCATCGCTGTTGCCGCGATCGCCAGGCCCACTTTCGATGTCGAACTGGCGCGCGAAACCGCACAGGCTGCATTCGATCTTCTCAGCGACATCGACCCCAACCTCCTCGGCTCGGCCGACCTGCTGATGGACGCAGATTCAGTCGCCGAGGCTGCGAGCTCATGGGTCGACGAGGCAATCGATGCGCTGGTGATCATTCAAGCAACATTTGCCGACTCGACACCCGCTGCTGCACTCGCCGACTCCACAGACGCACCGATCGTTTTGTGGGCGTTTCCGGAGGCCCGCACTGGTGGCCGGCTTCGCCTCAACTCACTGTGTGGAATCAACTTGGCGGGATACGTCCTGCGTCATCGCCAAGCCGACTACCGCTGGGTATTCCGTCAGCCCTCCGAAAATGAGGCTCGCTCCGAATTGCTCCGGGCGATCAATCGCGCACAACCACTAGCGTCGGCAATTCAACCCAACCGTGCCGTGAGCGACCTTGCTGTTGAGCGAGCGACGATTGTGCGGACACGACTCGCCGATTCGAGGGTCGGAATCATCGGCGATCGACCGACCGGATTCGAACCGTGTGCCTACGATCCCTCTCGACTGGCCGCCTCAATCGGCGTGAGTGCCACCTCAGTGGCGCTCCCACACCTCTTCGATCGGGCCGCCGCGGCCGATGAAACAAGGGTCGAAGATCTGAAAGCCACGGTCTCGGCGGAACTCACCGGCGTGGGTGATCTAGAGGAGGAGGCGCTTTCGCAGAGCCTCCGACTACATCTCGGACTTCGCGACGTCGTCAAGGCCGAGAAGCTGGACGCAATCGCCACGCGCTGCTGGCCGGAGTGTTTCACCGAGTTCGGCGCCGCTGCGTGCACCCCGCAGTCGATGCTCACAGAGGCCGGCGTGCCGGCGTGCTGCGAAGCCGACGCCTACGGAGCGGTCACCGGATTGATACTTCAATGGTTGACGGATGCGCCCTCGTTCATTGCCGACTTGGTTGATCTCGACCGAAGGGACAACACCGCAGTTTTCTGGCATTGCGGCTTGGCGCCAATTTCGCTCGCCGATCCAGAATCGACTCCCTCTGCCGCTCTTCACAGCAACCGGCGTAAACCGCTGCTCAACGAGTTTCCGCTCAAACCAGGACGGTTCACGCTCGCTCGCCTCAGCCAATCAGCCGGTGAACAACGTCTCGTGGTCGGAGGTGGCGAGATGCTCAGAGCCCCACTGGCATTCAGTGGCACCGCGGGCGTGGCCAAACTCGACAGATCCGCCGATGACACCCTGTCGACTGTCATGTCAGAGGGCCTCGAACACCACTACGGAATTGCCTACGGAGACGTGCGACCCGAGCTGCGCTCGCTGGCGGATCAACTCGGGCTGGCAGTTGTGGAGCTTTGAACCCAAACCCCGGCGTGCGAAGCGATCCCATCAGCGAATGGGCGGATGTGGCGGCGCTCGGAATCTTGACCATCACTGCGTTCGGTTCTTGGTTCTACGGATTTGGGGTGCTGATTGACCCTATTCACACCGACATGGGGTGGAGCACCGCCAGCCTTGGCGCGGTGTTTGGTGTTGCGCAGATCTTGACAGGCATCGGAGCGTTTTTTGGTGGGCGCCTGCTCGATCGACGGGGAGGCGCGGGCACATTCGGGCTGCAGGCCGTTGCCGGGGGCGGATTGTTCTTGTCCGCGACGTGGTCGAGCAACCCACTTCTCTTCGGATTTCTGTACGCGAGTGGCGCCGGCATCATCGGAGCCACCGGCTTCTACCACATCACTACGGCCGCGGCCGCCCGCCTCCACCCGACTCGACCCGACAAGGCAATCGCCATCGTCACGGTGATCGGTGCGCTTTGTAGCCCCATCTATCTCCCCATGACCGCATGGCTGGTGACGCAATGGCATTGGCGCACCGCGGCACGAGTTCTCGCCGTTCTCGCCATCGCCGGAGCGGTCATCGCGTCGATCGTGGCTCGTGGTGGCGCCGGCGCTGATTCCACCCGACCCTCCACTCGGCCCTTGGCTGCGATGCGCTTCGCGCTCGCGCAGGAGAGCATTCGTCGAATGTTGCTCATGTATGCCGTCGCCGGCATCGCCTTCTCATCCGTTCTCGTCTACCAAGTGCCGATTCTCACAAGCGCGGGTGTCGGGATCGGCACGGCAGGAGCCATCGGAGGTCTGAGAGGCTTCTGCCAGATCTTCGGCCGAGTCGGCCTCACCGGCGCGGTGGAGAGATTCGGTTCTGGCAAGTTGCTGAGAGCCGCCTTTGCGCTCAGCGCGGCAGGGGTTGCGTTCCTGATGTATGCGGCCGTTCCCACGGGTATCGCCTACGGGGTGGTAGCCGGCACCGCACTGGGAGCGAGCACTCCCCTCCAAGCAATGTATGCGCGGTCAAAATTCGATGAACAGGACCTCGGCTTGCTCATGGGTATGCAGGGAGCCGCGTTCGGAATCGCCGGCGGGATCGGGCCGTTCATCGGAGGGTTGATGCACGATCTGACCGGGAGTTGGACCCCCACTGTGATCATGTCGGTCGGTGCGCTGGCTCTTGCCGCTCTGATGTTGGAGACGACCACCGCCGCGGAGGCGCCGGCCGAGGCAATCACCGCCCGGGAGACTGAGTAGAGGCGTTTAGTCCGCTCATCCAATCAGATCCGGCCACCACACCAGCTCGATCAGCCTCAGAGCGGTCCTGGCCCAGCTTGAATGATCCATCGAGGCGTTCAACTGTCATTCTCAGTCCGACGATTCCAGCCAGTTTGGCCTCGATGAATTCATCGGGAGCGTCGGCGACGGACCATGGATCGGGTCGGTCCTGCTCATGCTTGTTCGTGAGGGATTCCACAATTGAAAGCAATTCGGCCTTGTCATGGATGAACTCCACCCGCCCGTGGGCCTGCACCTGCACAAAATTCCAAGTCGGAACAACCTTGGGATCAGTCAGTTTCGAGGGGTAGAAACTCGGACTCACATACCCGTTGGCTCCGACGCAGATGGCCAGCGCATCGGCGCTGGTGTCAGTTTTCTGCCATTGGGGATTTGCCTTGGCGATATGTCCAATGAGCACGGGATCCTCAGGGGTTCCGTCCACCAGAACCGGCACGAGGGTCGACATCAACTCGGAGCCGGTGAGCGTCACCATGGACACCGCACCGACCGAACGAACCACCGACAGCAGAATTTCGGGACGAGTCTCCCTGAACACCTTTTTCGCGTACATGACGTGAGGGTAGGGGGAAATTTGCTCGCCACTCGTGCTCGCCGCGCCTAAACGTTGGCGGCAATCACGTCACGCACTGCGTCGTATCCCGGCACCCGACCGGCCATGAGTACCTCTTCGTTGATCACCAGAGCAGGCGTCGACATCACCCCGTAGGACATGATCTCCCCGACGTCGGTCACGTCCACAATTTCGGCATCGAGGCCGAGGTCGTCTATCGCCTTTTCGGTGAGGGTCTCGAGGTTGCGACAGTTGACGCATCCGGTTCCGAGGATCTTGATCTCCATTGTTGTTTCTCCTTGTGATTCGATTTGTTTGCCGCTCGATTCGGTTGCCGCTCGATCCGAGCGACGTGGATCAGAGGACAGCGTTGAACATGTATCCGGTGGCGATGATGCCGCTGCCGACGACGGCCACGAAGACCGCTATCAGGGGGAGCTTCAGGACCCGGCGCAGAAGAATCATCTCGGGCAGTGACAGGGCCACTATCGACATCATGAAGGCCAGCACTGTTCCCATCGCCATGCCCTTGGCATGGAGCACCTCGACGAGCGGAACCGCTCCGGCCGCGTTGGAGTAGAGCGGAATTCCCAGCAACACAGCCACCAGCACTCCGAACGGGTTGCCGTTGCCGGCCCATTTGGCGAACAGATCCTGGGGCGCCCAACCGTGGATGATCGCACCCAGGGCTATGCCCACGGCCAGGAAGGGCCAAACCTTCTTCAGGATGGTGGAGACTTCCTCTCGCCCCATCTGGATCCGGTCGTTCCAGGTGAGCCCGGCGGCCGAGTCGATGACCTTTCCATTGAGGCGGGTCTCGAACACGAACGGTTCAACCCAGCGTTCCAGCCGCATCTTTCCGATCACCCAGCCGGCGAGGATGGCCACCACCAACCCAGAGGCGACATAGAGCGTTGCGATGTGCCAGCCGAAGAGTCCGTAGAGCAGCACGACCGCAACCTCGTTGACCATGGGGCTGGCAATGAGGAACGACATTGTGACCCCCAACGGCACCCCGGCCGCCACGAACCCGATGAAGGCGGGGACAGCTGAGCAGGAGCAGAACGGGGTGACAGTTCCGAGACCGGCGGCCATGACGTTGCCAACTCCTTCGCGTCTGCCCCCGAGCAGCGCCCGGGTGCGTTCCACGCTCATGAAGGAACGCAGAATCGTGATCACGAAGATGATGCCGGCCAGCAACAACACGATCTTGGTCGTGTCGTAGACGAAGAAGTGCACAGCGGATCCCGATTTACTGTCGGCCGACATTCCGGCGATGTCGTACACAAGCCAGTCCCACAGCGGTTCGTTGAGTCGGTATGCGACCCACCACGCGATCGTCGCCAGCGAGAACAGCGCCAGCTTGTCGGGAGGTGGCAGCCTTCGGGCACGAACGCCGGAAGCTTCTGGAAATGGTTGCTGAGAGTTCGTTACATCGGTCATCGTCGATTAACGATAACACGATGGGTTCAGAACACAAGGACCATTTGGACGCCACGGCAATATCCGTGTCAGCCGTGGCTAAAGAGCCGCCACCGATTGTTTCAAGTCGCCCAAACCCGACTGGTTTACGCAATAGAGCGTGCTCGAGCCCTGGGGCCGCGCGTTGATCAGTCCGGCATCACGAAGGATGCGCAGATGCTCCGAAACGGTCGACTGGGCAAGCGGAAGCTGGTCGACAACCTCCTGGGCCACACACTCATTTCGCGACGACAAAAACCTGAGTATCAGGACTCTCGCCGGATGCCCGATCGCCTTGGCCAACGCCGCCAAGTTCGCAGCTTCTGCGTCTGCATCGTTCCGGGACATGCGCTGCACATTAGGGGATCCGACAAGAATCTGTCCTCACCAATATGCTCCTGATTCAATGCAGAAGCTCTTGGTCGCGTATCCCGAAGTCTGCCGGAACCATAATCCCGGGCCCGGCTGGCCTGAGCAGCCCGACCGGCTATCGGCTGTCGGGGCCGCAATTTCGTCACACGGCATCGCCGACCACATCGACGTGATCCCACAGACAAATCCCGTTACGGATTCCGACCTGATGAGAGTCCACACCGAGAACTACGTACGGGCTGTGGAGGA
>CAZHMP010000080.1:9035-11584 GCA_964533595.1 uncultured Acidimicrobiales bacterium
TGGAACGACCCGTCCGTCCTGTACGCCTCCATCCACCAGTCGCCCATGTATCCGGGCACGGGAGCCGCCGGCGAAACTGGTGGCCCAGCTGCCGAAGGCCTCAACGTCAATGTTCCGCTAAGGGCCGGATCCTCGGCCGGCGCGTACATGGCCGCCATGAACGATGTCATTTCTCCCGTTGTACGGCAGTTCAATCCGGATTGGGTTCTGGTATCCGCCGGATTCGACGCCCACCGCGCCGATCAGATCTCCGGGATGCTCCTAGAGAGCGCCGACTATGGAACCATCATGCGCGCCACCGCCGACCTGGCGCCCACCCCCGATCGTGTTATCGCGTTCTTGGAAGGTGGTTATGAGCTCAAGTCGCTGGAAGAGTCGGTTGGATCGTCCCTGGCCGCCCTCATCAACATCGACCTGGATGGCGAGATCCAGCACTGAGCCCCTCAGAGCAACCGACCGGGGATGTCCTTGCGACTCGGAAGCAGGAAATCATCCACGGGTCGAATCCGGATTCGGGCATCCACGACCGCCACACCATCTCCCGGAGCGAAAACCTTCACCGGGTTGAGATCCATCTCGAGAATCTCAGGATGGTGCTCGACCATCGCTGACACCCTCAATATCAGGCTCTCGAGCGCCTCGGTGTCGCCGCCGACCGCGCCCCTGTAGCCGGTGAGCAGGTCGGCCGATTTGACCTCCGACAACATGTCTTTGGCGTCGCGATCCGTGAGCGGATTGATCCGGAACGACACGTCCTTCATCAATTCAACGAAGATTCCGCCCAGTCCAAACACGATCAATGGCCCAAACAACGAATCCTCGGACATGCCCACGATCACCTCCTGACCGCCCTCGAGGAACTCCTGCACAAGTGCACCCTCGGCGTCGGCGGTAACCCCTGTGACCTGCCTGAACGCTGATCTGACCGCTTCTTCACCAGTCACGTCCAGCGCCACTCCTCCCACATCGGATTTGTGGACCACGGTGGGCGACGAGACTTTGAGTACGACCGGACCACCGATCCCGTCAGCGATCGCCACCGCCTCATCCTCGGTCGTGGCGACGCTGGAGCTTGCGGTACGGATCCGATAGGAGGCAAGCAGACGGTTGACCTCATCTTCCTCAAGCCAGCCGTCTTCTCCACCAATCCGTGCGAGGGCATTGCGGATCACCGACTCGGCCGCGGGTCGATCGATGTCGTCAAATTCGACAAAGTCGCCTTCGGGACGGTCTCTCCACTCGCGGTAGCGCACCGCCGCGGCCAATGCACGAGTGGCCGACTCGGGGTACGGGTAGATGGGGATCTTCGCGCGGGTTATGTCGTCGGTCGCCTCGGCCGAACCCATGAACACTCCCATCACGGTCTTCCCGGATGTCGACGCCTCGACCGCGTCGCGTATCGACAGCACAACCTCTTCGTTGCCGTCAGGGGTCGTGGGTATGAAAATCACTATCACCGTGTCGATTTCGTCACTTTCGAGCAACAACGAGAGACACGCCTTGTATTCGTTGGGTCCCGCGGATGCCACCATGTCGACCGGGTTGGTTGTTGATGCCGCGGGCAGCAGATGCTCGGCCAACCGGCTCTGCAGACCGTCGGAAAACTCGGGTAGCTCCAATTCGAGGCTTTCGAGAGCATCAGCCACGAGAATGGCCGGACCTCCGGCGTTGCTGAGCAGCGCCACTCGCCGGCCCTCGGGCAAGGGTTGATTGGCAAGCATGGCCGTGACGTCGAACAGTTCATGGAGCGTGTCGGTTCGAATCACCCCGGATTGGCGAAAGAGTGCGTCGGCGGCCACGTCGAGGCTGGCGAGCGAACCGGTGTGACTCGCAGCGGCTCGTGCGCCGGCTTTGGTCCTACCTGATTTCACCACAACGATCGGCTTCTCACGGCTGACCCTGCGAGCCAGACGCCCAAAACGTCGGGGATTACCGAACGACTCCATGTAGAGCACAATCACATCGCTCATCGGGTCGTCTTCCCAGAACAGGAGAAGGTCATCGGGAGACAGGTCGGCCCGGTTTCCCAGTGAGACGAAACTCGAAATACCTATGTGAAGATCGGTGGCTTGTTCGAGTATCGCCAAACCAAGCGCTCCGCTTTGGCTCGACATGGCGACGTTGCCCCGAGGCGGAAACGTGGGGCCGAATTGCCCGTCGAGCATCACGCTCTCGTCGGTATTGAGCACGCCCATGCAATTCGGACCGACCAATCGCATGCCGTATCGGCGACAAACACCGACCAGTTCCGCCTCCACTGCTGCGCCACCATCGCCACCTTCGCCGAAACCGGCGGAAATGACCACGACAGCGTTCACGCCCTTCTCCCCGCAATCCTCCAGCACACCAAGCACAGCCGCCGCCGGAACCGTGATGAACGCCAGTTCAACTGGGCCAGGTATGTCCCGCACCGTCGGATACGCCTTGACCGAATGCACATACTCGGCGCTCGGATTGACCGGATACAGAGGGCCGGCGAAGCTTCTGACCAGCAGGTTTCTGAACAGGCGACCCCCGATGGAGCTGTCGTCTCGGCTGGCCCCAACGAC
>CAZHMP010000081.1:0-1775 GCA_964533595.1 uncultured Acidimicrobiales bacterium
TGCACGGCTACGCCGTGCAGGGCCCAGCCAGAACGAGAAGAGGGAGGGTCGGGATTGGTTGGCCGTAGCCTCTCGGGGTGACTGCCCTGCTCGCCGTTCTTTCCGCGCTGGTGATCGGCAGCAGTGACTTCAGTGGCGGGGTGGCCACCCGCGATGATTCGACCTTTCGGGTGACCGTTTGGGCTCAGCTTTGGAGCGGTCTCACGGCGCTGGCACTGGTCGGATTTGTCTCATCGACGTCTGTAACAAGTGGCGACATCGTCGCCGGGGCACTCGCCGGGCTGTCCGGCTCATTCTCATTCGTGTGCTTCTACGCCGCGCTGAGCCGAGGGTCGATGAGCATCGTCGCACCAACGACCGCTGTGGTGGGAGCCGTCGTGCCGGCGATCGTCGGCGTGGCACGGGGCGATTCGGTGGGGGCAATGACTGCAGCAGGCCTCATTGTGGCCGTCGTTGCGATTGTGGTGGTAACCAGCTCCTCGGGTGACGGCCGAACCGACGCAAAGGCGTTGGCGCTGGCCGTGGTAGCCGGGCTCGGCTTCTCGGTGTTCTTCATTGCGCTGTCCGAAACCCACGATGCTGCCGGACTCTGGCCACTTGTGGTAGCTCGAGTTGTGTCGGTCCCGGCCGTATCCGTGACGGCACTCGTGACCACCGGATCGCTGATGCCCAAGTCAACAAGATCGCGCCGACTTGCCTCATACACCGGCATCAGCGAGATGCTCGCCAACATCATGCTGTTGGTGGCATTGAGACGCGGGCCCTTGGCGGTGGTATCGGTATTCGGCTCCTTGTATCCGGTGAGTACCGTGATTCTGGCCTGGGCGATACTTCACGAGAAGATGAGTCGGAACCAAGTGATTGGGATTTGCCTGGCAACCGCTGCGCTCGCCTTGGTGTCTGTCTGAGGCCGCGGCAGTCGGATCACATTCGATCGAGCAGATCCCGTTTCTTGGCTTCGAACTCCTCGTCGCTGAGCACGCCCTGCCGACGAAGATCGTCGAGCTGGGAGATCTGATCCGGTATCGATGAAGGAGCCGCAGGCTGAGAGTCGGATCCGCGCGCCGCCTGACCCATGCGCTGCATCTTCCTGGTCTCGAGGTTCTCGACCTGACGGTAGATCTCGTTCTGCACAAGGTTGGGCTTGCGAATGTCGCTGAAAGTCTGGCGCCCCCCCTCACCTGCCGATTCGATCCCGAGATCACCCGCACCGATCATTCGCTCAAACAACGACTGACTGAAGAAGACCGTGTTGATTCGGTCGAGCGGGATCTCGATCCCGTGCTTGGCAACAATCCCACGACGGGAGATGACACGCTCCGATGTGACAACGAAATTGGTTGTGGTCCACTTGAGATAGTGAATTCCAAACCATGCCAACGCACCCAGCACCAGCAACCCGATGAATATGTCGATGGCCTTGTACCAGTCGGTCGCGAGCGCGCCTATGCCCAACACCAGTGCCAGCGCGAGCAGCGCACCCGAAGGTGCGAGGAACCACCAGTGTGGTCTGAGATCAAGCACCAGGTCTTCGTCGTCGGTAAGGAGGCTGGAGGGATACGGCATTCAAGGATCGTAGACCGGAGATCGGTAGTCGTTCTCTTCGTGCGTGATCCATCGAGTCGGTAGGGTCGAACTGTGCAATTGCGCCCTGACGAATCCGACGGATTGCTGGTCGGTCTCACCGGCGAACAGATGGCCGCTGTAACCAGCAAAGCGTCCCCGTTGTGCATCATCGCGGGAGCTGGATCCGGAAAGACCAGAGTGCTCACCCG
>CAZHMP010000081.1:1875-11327 GCA_964533595.1 uncultured Acidimicrobiales bacterium
ATCGGATGGGCCAGGGCCAGGCTTCTCACCCCGGAGCAGTACCCGAAGGCCGCCGAGCAAGCTCGACGCCGGCCAACCCGTGGACGCGAGTTCGTGGCCGAGCGCTACAGCGAGTACGAAGCGAACAAACGCAATCGACGAATGGTCGACTTCGACGATCTCCTGGCGTTGTGTCATACCACGATGATGCGCGACGAAAAGTTTGCCGCCGCTCAACGCTGGAGGCATCGTCACCTGTTCGTTGATGAATTCCAAGACGTCAACCCGCTCCAATTCGCGCTGCTCAAGTCGTGGCTGGGCGAGACGTCCACGCTCACCGTGGTGGGTGACCCCAACCAGGCCATATACGGATGGAACGGCGCCGACCCCGGATTCATAGGTGAAGTTGATCGCCACCTTCCGGGGTCCTCAATAGTCCACCTGCACACCAACTTTCGATCCACGCCGGAGATCTTGAACGCTGCCGGTGGAGTGCTCGACCACGAGCCCCAGCCGGCGGTGAAGCCACCGGGAGACACTCCCACCGTGAGTGTCTTGGAAGGAACGGAGGAAGCGACGTCGGTGGCACAAGCCGTCCGTGCCCGACACCGCCCTGGCGGCAGTTGGAATCGCCAGGCAGTGCTCGCGAGGACCAACGCTCAGCTGCTCTCGATCGGCCGCGCTCTCGAGCGATCCGGGATTCCGATCCGCAGTCGCGGCGACTTGGCGTTGTCGAGGCGGCCAGAAATCACCGACCTCGTCGAGGAGTGGAATACCAAGTCGCCACTGGCATCGGTGTTGGCTGATGAGTCCGCTGAGCTCGAATTCGCAGCTAATGGCGAACGGGGCCTGATGATCGAAACGTTTCTGGATCTCGCTCGCTCACACCTCGCTCTCGACCCTTCGGCCACCGTGGGCGATTTCATCTCGGGCCTCCGCACCGACGATCCGGGGTTTCGCAGCGGCGATGCCGTCGACCTGGCCACCTTCCACTCAGCCAAGGGGCTGGAGTGGCCGGTGGTTCACATCATCGGCATGGAGGCCGGCTACGTACCGATTGCTTTCGCGCATTCTCGCGAAGCCTTGGAAGAAGAACGTCGCCTTCTCTATGTGGCCGCCACACGGGCGGAGTCTGAACTGCACCTCTATCGGTGCCGACGCCGGGCCCGAGGCGACTCTCTGGAGGAGCGGAAGCCATCGCCGTGGCTGGATGCGTTCATCTCGGACGAGATCGGCTCGGATACTCCAAGGCCTGACATCGACGCGATTCGCTCCGAGCTTGCCCTGGACGAGGTTGCGACCGATCCTCCCGACCTTCGGATCGTCACCGTGTCGACCCGGACGCTCAGGCGCCGGCTCATCGAATGGCGCGAACGGCTGGCACTGGCATCGATGGTCGAGCCCGAGGCAATCATCGCCGACGAGGTGCTCGATCGTTTGGTGAGCAATCCGCCGTCGGACATCGAGTCGTTACGCCAACCCGACTTGATGGGCCCTGGACGCGCCAGGCGTTGGGGCCAGACCGTCTTCGAACTGATCCACGAGCCGGAGGCCTGATCCGCTAACGGGGGCGGGCGACCAGTACGACCGTGGCGTCACACTCGTCGAGAACCGTCTCGGCAGTGTGCCCAATGAATGGTCTGCCGTCTACGTTTCGAACCCTGGCACCGAGCACCACCAAATCGGCCTGCTCGGCTGCTGCCACCCGCACGAGAGTCTCGCCAACCGAGTCGGATTCGCGGACAATTGTTCGGGGCTCCAGCCCCATTTCTGTGGCGAGCACGCCAGCCGGCTTCATGAGGTGTTCGACCACAGCTTCGGATTCGTCGTCTCGGCGTCGAGCGAACAATCGCGGCAACCGCGGCCCCTCGGGCCTGGCCACATGAGTGAGAATCGTCTCCGTGCCGAGCTGCGACGAAATGCTGAACGCCACCTCTTGAGCCGATCTCGACGATGCAGTGCCGGCAACCGGAACGATCACCCTGGCAAACGCAGGAGGAAGCGGACGTTCGAGGCCACGCGCTCGCCTGACGATCAGCAACGGGATGGGCGAACGCAACAAAAGTTGGTCGACCATCGGAGAATAGAGCTGGCCCTCGTGGCGCTCAGCCACCCCGACAACCAGCACTCCGTAGCCGAGATGGGCCTCGGCAAGAATACGGTCGGCAACCTCAGCGGGACCGCCGTTCAATCTTTGCGTTTCGACACTGCGCTCATCGAGCACACTCCGAACCACGCCCAGGTCAGGCCAATCGCCGTCGTCTCGCACGGTCATGACGGTGGCCGGCGCTTCGGAAGGCCACGCAAATTGAGCAATCTGAGCCGCGGCGATCGACGCGGGGGCACCTTGCGACGCCAGCAGCAGCCGCGTCGATTTCACCACAAGATTTCTGCTCAGTGCCTCCTCACGCTCGAGGCGCATCTGCTCGTCGGTGGAACCCCGCCAATCGCGCACGACAAGTAGCAGCGACCCGGCGGCAAACAGTGACGTGGCGAGCGGAACGATGACTATCACCGTGTAGGCCGTCTCCGAGAAGACCCCTAGCGACAGACCGACCGAAGCGATCACGATTTCGAGAGCCCCACGGGCATTGAGCCCCGACCCAAGGGCAATTGATGCCCGTCTCGATTGTCCGGCGAGCCGGCCTCCCAAATAGGCACCGGCGAACTTCGCCGAAATTGCCACTGCGATCACCAGAACAGCCCACCCCTCAGCGCTGTGTTGGGCCAGCAGTCCAAGATCTACCCGCAATCCCGCGGTGGCGAAAAATACCGGAGCCAAGAAGCTGGTGGTGAGGGCTTCGATGTAGTGGAGCACCTCCGACTGTTGGAATCGCGAACGATGCAAGACCACCCCGGCGACGAAGGCTCCAAGTACGGCTTCGATTCCAAGGGCCTGCGTGGCCACACCGAACACCAGCATCGTGAGAACCACAACCGTCATCGCTCCGCTGATGTTGGCGCCCTCACGGCGCACGAACCGCAGCGAGCGGTCGACGACCCTCTGCCCCACAGTCATTGCCACCACCACGAACACGGCCAAACCGCCGACGGTCTTGACTATGCCGCCGACAGAGACGGAGCCTTCAACCGCGAAACCCGAGAACACCGCCAACATCAACCAGCCGACAACGTCATTGGCCATACCGGCGGCAACAGTGATCTGGCCGAAGTCACGGCGCATGAGTCCGAGCTCCGAGAGAATCTTTGCGATTACCGCAAGGGCCGACACCGACAAGGCGGCCGCCACGAACAACGCGAAAACCGTTCGATCACTTTCAAGACCCACGAACGAGTCGGGTAGTGCAAACCCGACAATCAAGCCACCCACAAGCGGCACCACCAGGCTGAAGCCGGTAACCAGAGCCGCGGCGCGTCCGAGCTTGGAAATCAGCCCAAGGTCGGTTTCGAAGCCTGCGGTGACCAACAGCAGTGCAACGCCGAGCCAGCTGACAGCGAACAAAGCTCCCGACGAGATCTCGTGATCGGGAAGGAACCAGTGGAACCCGCTGGGCCACACCCGCCCGAATATTGACGGCCCGAGGATCACGCCCGCGGCGAGTTGACCTATCACGGATGGCAAATTGATTCGGCGCATCAACAGCCCGCAGGCGCGAGCCATCGCCACAAGAACCAGCAGTTGGGTCCAGAAGATCAGCAGTTCGTGTTCGTCGAGCGGTGTGAGCACGGTTCAGCGCTCCGCAATCATGAGGACGGGGGCATGGTCGCTCGCGGGATCGTCCTTGGGCCCCTTGCGTTCATTGCGGTCGACCAACACTCTTGTCGTGGCAGCGGCCATCGACGGCGACACCATCAACAGGTCGATCCTCATCCCATGCCGCCTGTGAAATGATCCACCGCGGTAGTCCCACCAGGAGAACAACCCCGCTTCCGGGTGGCGGTCACGAAATACGTCGGTCAGCCCCCAATGAGTCAACAATTCGAGCTTCTCGCGTTCGGCGTTGCTCACGTGAGTCGCACCCACGAACTTGGCCGGATCGTAGACGTCGATATCGGCGGGTGCGATGTTGAAATCGCCGCACACGAATATGTCGTCAGAGGGATCGCACGTGCGATCGAGTGTTGCGTGAAGGCGGTCCATCCAGCTCAATTTGTATTGATAGTGGTCGTTGTCGAGAGACCGGCCATTCGGCACGTAGCAGCTCGCGACCCTGACCCCGCCACACGTCGCCCAGGCAAGTCGCGCGTCGGTATCGGGTTGCTCACCCTCGACGAAACCGGCCATGGGATCCTCAAGCCCCACTCGACTCAGAATCGCCACGCCATTCCACCGGCCTTCACCGTTGTGGAACGACTCATAGCCGATCGCCTCGAAAGCCAGTGCGGGAAACGCGTCGTCGGCCATTTTCGTTTCCTGAAGGCAAAGCACGTCGGGACGGAAGTTTTCCAGCCACCGCTCGACACGTGAAAGGCGCGCTTTGAGGCTGTTGACGTTCCAAGTGGCCAGGAGCATCGCCAAACACTACAACCCTCCGGGCAAGGCAGTTGAAAGCGCACCTCTGAGGTTCCCCATTCCACGCTCGCCGGATGGTGCCTTACAATCCGACGGTGACAGATTCCAGCGATGACTCCCTCGAACTCGGACCCAACGCCTGGCTGGCCGACGAGATGCGGGCCCAATGGGAGATCGACCCAACATCAGTCGACCCTCAGTGGCGCGCCAGGTTCGAAGGAACAGATTCGCCAAGTTCCCCGGACGCTCGACCGGCCCCGATCGACACCAATGCCACAGTGGTGCCACCGTCGCCGCCGCCACCACAACGCGTCGACCCCGTTCAATCCCCCGTCGACGGACAGGCAGGCGATGCGATCAGGGGGGTGGGCGCCCGAATCGTCACGAACATGGAAGCGAGCCTCGAGGTTCCCACCGCCACCGGTTTCCGCGAAGTTCCGGCGAAGTTGCTCGAAATCAATCGCAAAGTCATCAACGGCTACCTCGGAAGAACGCGAGGCGGGAAGGTCTCGTTCACCCATCTGATCGGGTACGCAATCGTTCGAGCCATCGCCGACTCGATGCCGGCCATGAACAACTCCTTCGCCCGGGGACCCGAAGGCGAACCGCTGCTCGTGCGCAGCGAACACGTCGGCCTGGGCATAGCCGTCGACGTGGAGAAATCCGACGGCTCGCGGACCCTCATGGTGCCGTGCATCCGAGATGCCGACGCCCTCGATTTCAGAACCTTCCACGCTCACTACGAAGACCTGATTGCCAAGGTTCGTGCCAACAAAATGAGCCCCGACGATTTCGCCGGCACCACCGTGACGCTCACCAACCCCGGCACAATCGGAACCCGCCAATCCGTGCCCCGCCTGATGCCCGGCCAGGGGCTCATAGTTGGCACCGGCTCGATCGCCTACCCCACCGAATACCACGCCGCCGATCCGGCAAAACTCGCTGAAATCGGCGTGTCGAAAGTGATGACGATCAGTTCCACCTACGACCACCGGATCATCCAGGGCGCCGAATCCGGAATGTTCCTGAAGAAAGTCGCAGAACTGCTTCTGGGCGAAGATTCCTTCTACGAACGGATCTTCGAATCGCTCGGCGTGCCCTACGAGGCGGTGAAATGGCGGCGCGACGTCAACCCCGTCGATCAGGAAGGCGGGATGCTCGAGAAGCAGGCCCAGGTCAATTCGTTGATCAACATGCACAGGGTGCGGGGCCACCTCATCGCCGACCTCGACCCTCTCCGGCTCAGCAAGCCGCGAATGCACGCCGAACTCGACCCGGCAACCTATGGCCTCACCATCTGGGATCTTGACCGGGAGTTTCTCACTGGTGGCCATGCCGGCGGCTACGCGCCGGTCGGTGGCCACAGCAAGATGACGCTCGGGGACGCCCTCGGAGTGTTACGAGATGCCTACTGCCGCACCATCGGAATCGAGTTCATGCATATCCAGGACCCCGTCGAGAAGCGGTGGATCCAGGAGATGGTGGAGAGCTCCGACCGCTCGATCTCGCCATCCGAGCAACGCCACATTCTTCACCGATTGAATGCCGCGGAAGCTCTCGAGACGTTCCTCGGAACGAAGTACGTCGGACAAAAACGTTTCGGGCTGGAAGGAGCCGAGAGCGCCATCCCGCTGTTGGACGCGTTGTTGGAGACAGCCGCCGACTCGGGAATCGTCGAGGTCGTGATCGGCATGGCGCATCGTGGTCGCCTGAACGTGCTGGTCAACTTGGTCGGCAAGTCGTATGGACAGCTGTTCACCGAGTTCGAAGGCAGCATCGACGAGGACATGATCCAGGGATCCGGCGATGTGAAGTACCACCTCGGCCAGGTCGGCGAGTTCACGAGCAAGGCCGGCCAAACGATTCCGGTGGAGATGGCCGCCAATCCCTCACACCTCGAAGCGGTGGATCCGGTGGTCGTTGGCATGGCGAGAGCTCGCCTCGATGCCATCGATCGAGGTGACGACAACCCGACGTTCCCGATTCTTCCGCTCCAGATTCATGGCGACGCAGCATTCGCCGGACAGGGCGTTGTGGCTGAAACTCTGAATCTTTCCCAAGTCCACGGCTATCGAGTCGGCGGCACTATCCATCTGATCATCAACAATCAACTCGGGTTCACAACGATTCCGTCCGGCGCCCGAACCGGGGTCTACCCAACTGATGTGGCCAAGATGATCCAAGCGCCGATCTTCCACGTAAATGGCGACGATCCTGAGGCATGCGTGAGGGTTGCGCGCATGGCGTTCGCGTACCGAGAGCGGTTCCACAAAGACGTCGTGGTCGACATGTTCTGCTACCGACGCCACGGCCACAACGAGGGTGATGACCCGAGCTACACCCTTCCCGACATGTATCGCCGAATCGACGCTCGACCGACAGTTCGCGAGCAGTACACCTCGGCATTGGTCAAACGCGGTGATTTCACTCCGGCCCAGGAAGAGGAGGCTCTCGCCGACTTCAAAGCCCGTCTTCAATTTGCCCTTGACGAGACGCGGGAACAAGCCCCCGATCCGTCCACCAAAGCTCGGCCCCAAGCCCCGGCGACCGGGGTGTTGCCCCACCTCGAAACGGCTATCGGCAGAGCCGTCGTCGACCGCGTCTACGAAGCTCTGAGCGCCGTTCCGGATGGCTTCACCATCCATCCCAAACTGGCCCGCCAGTTCTCCGCTCGAGACAAGATGTTCGAGGCCGGAGAGATCGATTGGGCGCTGGGCGAGGCCATGGCTTTCGGGTCGCTGCTCTTGGAAGGGACATCCATAAGACTCACCGGCCAGGACTCACGGCGCGGCACCTTCTCACACCGGCACTCCACACTCGTCGACCACGAAACGAGCCGCGAGCACGTCCCTCTCGCAACGCTCGCCGGACCCGAGTCCAAGCTCTGGATCTACGATTCGATCCTGTCGGAATATGCCGCTCTCGGGTTCGAGTTCGGATACTCGGTGGCCAATCAAGACGCCCTGGTGATCTGGGAGGCGCAATTCGGAGATTTCGCCAACGGAGCGCAGATAATCATCGATCAGTTCATTGTGGCGTCGAAAGACAAGTGGAACCAGGACTCCGGCCTTGTGATGCTGTTGCCGCACGGGTACGAGGGCCAAGGTCCCGAGCATTCCTCGGCACGTATCGAACGTTTCCTCATTCTGGCCGCCGAGGACAACATCCAGGTCTGCAACGCCACCAACGCCGCCCAGCTGTTTCACCTACTGCGCCGTCAGGCCAAAGCGAGACCCCCGAAGCCTCTGGTGGTGTTCACCCCCAAATCCCTGCTGCGCTCCCATTCATCGAGATCGAAAATCGACGACTTGCTCTCGGGTACGTTCGAGGAAGTCCTCACCGACGACTCGGTTGTCGACCCCAACGCCGTCGAGCAGATCGTGTTCTGCAGCGGGAAGATCGCGTACGACGCGGCGGCAAGCCGGGATCAACGAAACGCACCGTCGGCAATCACCAGGGTCGAACAGTTGTTTCCGTGGCCGTTCGAGGCCGTGGCCGGCCAATTGTCCCGGTATCCCAACGCGTCGGAGATCGTGTGGCTCCAAGAGGAACCCGAGAACATGGGCGCCTGGAACTTCATCAAGGGCCGCCTGTATGAGGCCCACGGCCACACTCACCAGATCCGTCGCGTCAGCCGATTCGAGTCGGGTAGTCCCGCAACCGGCAGCGCAAAGGTTCATGCACAAGAACTCGTCGAGTTGCTCGATCGGGTTTTCTCAGGGTAGATCGAGCCTTCTCAGCTCAGAGAGAATCCGACGACGGTCTCGAGCTCGGATATGGCCGTGGCCGCATCAGTGACCTTGATGGTGGTCATGCCCATCTGACGAGCCGGCTTGAGATTGATCCCCAGGTCGTCGAGAAACACGCACTCCTCCGGATGGACGCCCAGCATCTCGCAGGCAATCTCGTAGAACCTGGGCTCGGGCTTGCGAATTCCGACCACGCTCGATTCCAGGATGTGATCGAACATGGCGTAGATCTCTTCGATTCGCGGGTCGAGATCGTCTGCGTTCGGGTCTCGAAAGTTGTTGGTGAGCATGGCCGTTGCCAGTCTCTCGCCGCAGCGTTCCACCGCCCGAACCATTTCCGGTCGGATCTCACCGCGAAGCCCGTCAAGGATTCGGGTGGCGTCCAGCACAAAACCGGCCGCCGCTGCTTCCGTCTCGAATACGTCGACAAACTCAACCGGGCTCAGCTCGCCGCGCTCGAATCGCGCCCACGCGTTCGAGTCCGGGTTGGTGGCATTGAGTCCACGGATGGTGTTGATCGGTAGACCGATCTCGACCTCGTAAGAATTGAATGCGTCGAAAGGGCTCGTGAGGATCACTCCTCCGAAATCGAACAGTGCAGCTGAAATCACGGCGCCATCGTATGTTTGACTGGTGCGGGCTCCGACGCCAACCACGTGGTTGACTAGCGGAATGTCAAAGGGCCACGCCGTCGTTGACGGCTCCAACATCGCCACGGAGGGTCGGAGCACCCCCAGCCTCGCTCAACTCGACGAGGCCGTCACCACATTCATCGAACAGTACGACTTCGAGTTCGTGACTGTGATCGTGGATGCCTCGTTCGAACACCGTGTGGAGGACCACGAACGCGATGCTGCAAAGGCGGCTGTGGACGGCGGAGAGATTTTCACTCCACCCGCCGGCGTCATCGGTCGTGGCGACACCTTCATCCTCGAGGTGGCCGACAAGGCCGGTGCCGTGGTGTTGTCGAATGACTCGTTTCAGGAGTTTCACGGCATCCATGACTGGCTCTTCGATGACGGAAGGCTGATCGGGGGCAAGCCGATTCCGGGTGTCGGATGGATCTTCGTTCCCAGGTCGCCGGTGCGCGGACCAGTGAGTCGACGCGCAATTCGACAGTCCAACGCGATGGAACCACCGCCCGCGGATCCAAAGATTGGCGATTCGCGTCGGCCCGCCGCAAAGACAAGAAAAACCCAGCAGGCCGCAAAGCGCCAGACCAAGTCATCGGCCGCCGCCAAGCCGACAAC
>CAZHMP010000082.1:0-6402 GCA_964533595.1 uncultured Acidimicrobiales bacterium
GTGCTGATCGGTGTGGCTCCAGGCTTCACCCAACACGATCTGATCGACTTCCTGATCGGTTGGCGAGCATCGCTCACGGGACCCTGAGTCTCACTTGCCAAGGCCGTAGTGCACTGCTTCGTCGCGCCCGTTAGTTTGGTCCCTCCGCGGAATCCAAGACAATCATCTCCAGGAGAAACCATGGCCATCGAACTTCCCGCTCTTCCATACGCCGACAACGCGCTCGCTCCCCACATCAGCGAACGCACCATCGGTTTCCACTACGGCAAACACCACGCCGGATATGTAAAGAATCTCAATGGCCTCATCGAGGGCACCGATCAGGCTGACTCCTCACTCGAAGAGATCATCGCCGCGGCCGGCCCCGGCGGTCTATTCAACAATGCCGCCCAGGTCTGGAATCACAGCTTCTACTGGAAGTGCATGACTCCTGGTGGCGGCGGCGACCCGTCCGGCGATCTTGGTGCGGCGATCAGCGCCAGCTTCGGTTCGGCCGATGAGTTCAAGAGCCAGTTCAAGGCCGGTGCGGTCGGCAATTTCGGGTCTGGCTGGACCTGGCTGGTGAAGGGCTCGGATGGCCTGTCGATTGTGAAGACCGACGATGCCGACACGCCCATCAAGCACGGCCAGACACCGCTTCTCACGATCGACGTTTGGGAGCACGCCTACTACCTCGACTATCAGAACGCCCGTCCGGCCTACGTCGACACGTTCATCGAGAATCTCATCAATTGGGAGTTTGTGGCCGCCAACTTCGCCGGCTGATCGCGCGCGTGAAGACCCAGCCCCAAGAATGGATCCACAGGGCCCCGGTGAGGGTGAGCGCGGCGCGGGAGATGCGCGCCACCCCCACCGAGGTCTTCGACGTGCTTTGCGATCACGAATCATGGCCGGAGTGGTTCACCGCCATTCACAAGGTGGAACGACTCGGCGATCAGCACGACGGGATCGGTTCGCGTCGCCGCGTCCACATCAACCGGCGATTCAGCGTCGATGAGGAGTTCAACGTGTGGGACCCTGGCAGGGCTTGGGGCTTCACCGCCTTCGATTCATCGATCGGGGTTTTCCGATCGCTCAATGAGTTGGTCGAGATACAGGCGATTTCGGACGATCGAACACGGGTCACCTACACCATGGGTTTCGAGCCGGGGCCGTTGTTCGCAGTGCTGTTGAAGGCCGGGGCCAAACGCGTATTGAAACGGAATCTTAAACATGCTCTGAGCGGCCTGAGCCGGCGATCTAGTATTGGCCTCAATTAGTTGATTCTCCGGCCGAACGGTATTACATGAGTCCAATCAGTCGGAGACGCGCGAAACGTGCGGCCTCGGGCGAAGATCGCCAACATCACCAGCAATACATGCCTTTGATCTTGGATGCGGTCCGTGATGTGCTTTTCTACATCGAGGTTGAGCCCGACGGGATGTATCGGTTTCTGTCGGTCAACAAGTCATTCCTCGACACCACCGGATTGAGTGAGGCTCAGGTGATCGGGAAGACTGTTGACGAGGTCATTCCTGCGCCTTCACTCGACATGGTGAAGTCCAAGTATCTGGCAGCATGCACGACCGGCCAAACCATCGAGTGGGAGGAGACCTCCACCTACTCTGGCCAAGAAAAGGTTGGGCAAGTCACCGTCACCCCGGTCTTTGATGACAATGGAACTTGCACCAACTTGGTCGGATCGGTTCACGACATCACAGATTCGGTCCACCGCCACCGCGAGGCTCACGAAAGCGATCTGCGCCTGCGAGACATTCTCATCGGCACAGTCCAGGCGCTCACCATCGGTATTGACATGAGCGACCGTCTGATGGCGGGCCACCAGAACCGGGTCGCAGAACTGGGCCGAGCCATAGCCGAAGAGTTGGGGTACCCGATTGAACGGGTCGAGGGCGTCTATTTCGGAGGCTTGCTGCACGACATCGGGCGATCTTCGATCCCGGGCGAGATCCTCAATAGAAGCGGCAAACTGACCGACGTTGAATACGCCATGGTGAAAGGGCATTCGCGGGCGGGCCACGACATCATCCAAGGCATTGCATTCCCGTGGCCTCTGGCCGACATGGTTCTTCACCATCATGAACGCCTCGATGGTTCGGGATATCCCGACGGGATTCGTGGTGAGGAAATATCCGACGAGGCCATGATCATCGGCGTTGCTGACGTGGTGGAAGCCATGAGTTCTCACCGCCCATATCGTCCGGCGCTGGGGATCGATGCTGCGCTCGAAGAGATCACCTCACATCGCGGCACCCTCTACCGAGCGTCAGTGGTCGACGCGTGTGTTCGGTTGTTCAACGAAAAGGGCTACAGCATCATCGGCCAATACACCGATGACCTACGTCCGATTGTGGGCAGATACTGAGCAGTTGGCTCAGCTGATCCAGCCTTTGACCTTCTCGATGAGTTCCAGCCGGTTGGCTCCCACTGGCTGCACCGACAGGTGGGTGACACCCGAAGCACGGTAGGCCTCAACCCGTTCACGCACCCACCCCTCGTCGCCGACCAGGGCCGTGGAGTCGAGGAACTCTTGGGGAACCGCAGCCATCGCCTCTTCCTTCTTGCCCGAAAGGAAAAGGTCCTGAATGGTGGCGGCAGCGTCTTCGTAGCCGTATTTGCGGAAGATGTTGTTGTAGAAGTTCTTGCCTTTGGCGCCCATGCCTCCCACATACAGAGCGGTCATGAACCGCCCCTGATCGCGGATCTTGCCGGCTTCCTCGGCATCGTTGGTGATGGCCAAGGTGCCACCGGCAACGACCTCCATCGGCGGTAGCGACTCGTCGCGCTTGGCGTTGCCCGCCGCGATGGCGTCACCCCACACCGAGGCGGCCTTTTCGGGATGGTAGAACACCGGCAGCCAACCATCGGCCAACTCGGCTGTCATCTCCACATTCTTCGGTCCGAGCGATGCGATGTAGATCGGGATGGCCTCACGCACGGGATGGTTGATCAGCTTCAAGGGCTTGCCCAACCCGGTGCCCTGATCCTCGGGCAGCGGCAGGTCGTAGCTCGGACCGTGATGGACGACCTTTTCACGGCGCCACACCTTGCGGCAGATGTCGATGATCTCGCGCTGGCGACCCAGCGGGCGGTCGTAAGGCACACCGTGCCACCCTTCGATGACCTGCGGGCCGGAGGCGCCGAGACCAAGAACGAATCTTCCACCCGACACTGCGTCAAGGCCGGCTGCGGTCATGGCGGTGAGGGTTGGCGTGCGTGAGTAGACCGGGAAGATGCCCGAGCCGAGTTCCATGGTGTCGGTCTTGGCGGCGAGATACCCGAGGATGCTCACAGCATCGAAGCTGTAGAGCTCGGCCACCCAACCGACATCAACGCCTGCGCTTTCGAGATCGTGAGCGTCAGCTGCAGCGGCAACTGGGTCACCCATGTAGTTGATGGCCATCGAGATCTTCACATTTCACCTCGTCGCTCGGGGTTGCGTAGGGTCAGCATGCCCGGCCGTGACGAAAACGGCCAATTGGGTTGGAGGTCACGTGTCTCAGTTCGGAACGTTCAAAGGAAAGATCGGCCGAACGCTCGCCGATTCGGAGCCGTCGCTGGAGGAGCTGCCTCATCCCGGGGCCGGCAAGCCCAACGTGGTGATCGTGTTGCTCGATGACCTCGGGTTCTCGCAGCTCGGCTGCTACGGGTCGAACATCGACACTCACAACATGGATGCGCTGGCCGGAGGCGGCCTTCGCTACACCAACTTTCACGTGACCCCGTTGTGCTCCCCCACTCGCGCCGCGTTGCTCACCGGACGCAACCACCATTCGGTGGGGATGCGGGCCATATCGAATTTCAACACCGGTTTCCCGCACATGACCGGCCACATTTCCAACCATGCGGCCACGATCGCCGAGGTTCTCCAAGCCGAGGGCTACGCCACGCTCGCCGTCGGCAAGTGGCACCTTGCCCCGATGGAGCAGTGTTCGGCGGCCGGCCCCATGGGTCAGTGGCCGTTGCAGCGCGGTTTCGACCGGTTCTACGGTTTTCTCGATGGGGAGACCGACCAGTTCAGTCCGTCGCTCACCTACGACAACCACATGGTTGATCCACCGGCCAGCCCGGCCGAGGGCTATCACCTGAGTGAGGACCTCGTCGACAGGGCAATCGAGTTCGTCCACGACTCCATGGGGGTGAGGCCCGACCGACCGTTCTTTCTCTACTGTGCGTTCGGCGCCACACATGCCCCTCACCAGGCACCTGCGGAGTATCTCGAGAAATACCGCGGCGTCTACGACGAAGGGTGGGACGTCGCACGCGAGCGGTGGTTTGCCCGCCAGATCGAGATGGGGCTGCTTCCAGCCGACACGGCCCTGGCGCCTCGAAATCCTGGGGTTGAGGCATGGGACGACCTGCCCGAGAACCAACAACTCCTGGCCACCCGGCTACAGGAGGCCTTCGCCGCGTTTCTCGATCACACCGACGATCAGATTGGGCGACTTGTCGACTCGTTGCGCGAGATGGGTCAGCTCGACAACACGATCATCACGGTGCTCGGAGACAATGGAGCCAGTCAGGAAGGCGGCCCGTTCGGGGTCCTTCACGAGATGAAGTTCTTCAATGGCATCTTGGAGACACCCGACGAGGCGGTGAAGCATCTGGACGAGATCGGCGGGCCCCACAGCCACTCCAACTATCCGTGGGGCTGGGCGCAGGCCGGCAACACGCCGTTCAAGTGGTACAAGCAGAACACCCACGAGGGCGGTGTTCATGTACCCCTGATCGTTCATTGGCCAGACGGAATTGCCGATGCCGGCGGGATGCGTAGCCAATTTCATCACGTGAATGATGTGGTGGCCACCGTCTACGACCTGCTCGACATTGATCCACCGACGACGTTCCGTGGTCTCGAGCAGATGCCGGTGAGCGGCACATCATTTGGCTACACGTTCGACGGGCCCGGCGAACCGACTCGGAAGGGCTCGCAGTACTTCGAAATGTTCGGGCATCGAGGCATGTGGCACGACGGCTGGAAGGCGGTCACGCGGCACAAGCCCGGCACCGACTTCGAGAACGACCAGTGGGAGCTGTACCACGTGGATTTCGACCCATCGGAGTGCAACGATCTGGCCGACGCCAATCCCGACAAGTTGGCTGAGTTGATTGAACTCTGGTGGGACGAGGCCGACCGCCACGGCGTGCTTCCGCTCGATGACCGGGGGATCGAGCTGTTCGGCACCAACTTTCGCGCCAACTCGCCACACCCGGTCGAGCGTCGCTACGTCTACCGGCCCCCGATGGCACCAATGCCGGCACAAGCGGGTGCTCCGATCGGTGGGCGCAGCTTCAACATGACCGCGCACATCGACTGGACATCTGACGACGAGGGTGTTCTTTACGCCACCGGCACCCAGAATTCGGGTATTTCGATGTTCATCAAGGACCGCAGTCTGGTGTTCGACTACAACGCCTTCGACGACCACACGATCGTGAGATCACCGGCGCAGTTCTCATCGGCCGTGGCCACGGTCGGCGTCGAATTGCTCCGCCAAAGCGATCGCAGCGCTTCGGTGTCTTTAATGGTCGACGGTGAGGTTGTCGCCACCGGCAAGGTTCCCTGGTTGATGGGCACCATCTCGTCGGTGGGAGCGAGCGTCGGATACGACGCCGGTTCGCCGGTCAGCCAGGAATACGAGGGCCCATTCCGATACTCCGGCAAGCTCCACAAGGTGGAGATTGCACTTCTGTCACGGCGCGACGCCGAGACTCGAGCAGCGGAGATGCGTTCCGAGATGTCGAGGCAGTGAGGATTCAGCTCGCTTGATCTGTGCGGAACTCGAATCGATGGTCGCGGAACAAACCAATGCAGGCGTTGACGGCTTTGGTGTCGAACAGGACCCCTCGGCCCTTGGTGATTTCGTCCAATGCCGCGTCGATCCCCAGCGCTGCACGATATGGGCGATGTGAACTCATGGCCTCGACCACATCCGCCACCGCCACGATCTGAGCCTCGTTCGAAATCTCACCAGCCTTCAGGCCGTGCGGGTAGCCAGACCCATCGAGTCGTTCGTGGTGTTGCAATACGACAGATCTCACGGGCCACGGGAACTCCACGTCGGAGATGATTTCAGCTCCCACTTGGGGGTGAGCCTTGATCATCTCGAATTCAAGATCTGTGAGTTTCCCTGGTCGGTTCAAGATCTCGGCCGGCACCGCCATCTTGCCGATGTCGTGGATCATTGCGCCGTAGGTGACGCCGCGTATCACGTCGGGGCCAAGCTCCAGCTGCTCAGCTATCGCCACGCTCAGGTCGCGCACTCTCAGCTGATGGCCGGCGGTGTAGGGGTCGCGATTTTCGACCGTGCTAGCCATCGCACCGACAAGTTGCTCGAAAACCACGAGCAGGCGTCGCTCATTCTCGACCCTCTCGGTTCGGTCACGCACGATTCCCACAGC
>CAZHMP010000082.1:6502-10983 GCA_964533595.1 uncultured Acidimicrobiales bacterium
GCCGCGCTATTCCACTCTTCGACAATTCCAGCCTGATCCATCAAGACAACGCTGTCGGGAGCAGCGTCGAGCACCGTTCTGCGTCGAATCTCACTTCTCGCATATTCCGCCTCCGCCGCCTTTCGGGCAGTGATGTCTTGCAGCGAACCCCACAGCCGAACAGTCTTGCCATCCACGACCTCGGGTCGGCCAATGGTGTGAACCCACCGATCATTCCCTTTCTCCGTGATCACCCGCAGTTCGAGATCGTATGGCTCGCCGTGTTCGATTGAGTCTTGAAACGCGGCCCAGATCATTGGTTGGTCGTCTGGGTGATAGAAGCTCAATGCGTCGGCGTATGGGGCCGGGTCGCCCTCCGGAATCTCGAATATCCTGTTTAGTTCACCGCTGAACGTGACGGAGCGGGTGTCGGGGATGTATTCCCAGGCACCAGTGCTCGTCAGCCTGCTCATTTCGGTGAGCAGCTGGGACATACGAGCCCGCTCCGCCTCCGCCGTCTTCCGGGCGGTTATGTCCTGGATTGTCCCCCACAGCTTTACCATCCGACCATCCACCACAACTGGTCGACCAATCGTTTCTACGTGAACAACCGCTCCATTCGCGGTCACGACACGAGCCTCCAGGTCGAATGGCACGCCGTTCACAAACGCTTCCTGCACTGCCGCTCCGACAACGGCCCGATCATCAGGATGATACGACGCAATGCCGTCAGATACAGATGAGACATTGCCTCTGGGCAGGTCGAATGTCTTGTAGACCTCGTCACTCAGAGTCATCAGCAGTGTGTCCGGATCCGCCTCCCAACCACCGATTAGCGCTGTTTGGCCCATCTCGGCCGAGAGCCTGAGGCTATCTTCCAGCCGATTTTTCTGGTTTACCAATTCAGTGATGTCTTGCAGCGAACCCCGACACTTGATCGTGCGACCGTTTTCGATCACCGGTTCTCCGATGGCACGAACGAATATCTCATTGCCCTTCGCGGTTATTACACGAAGTTCCAAATCCCACGACTCCCCAGCCTCCAAGCCCGCGTTCACAGCGGCCCGGATGATCGGCCGATCGTCCGGGTGGTAGAGATCGATTGCTCCATCCAACGGAGGTGTCGGCCCAAGAGGCAATTCGAAAATATCGAATAGCACGTCGGTCCAGGACACGACCATCGTCTCCGCGTCCAATTCCCATCCACCGATTCGCGCAATTCGACCGGTTTGATTGAGCAAGTTCTCGCTGCTCCGCAACCGCTTCTGCGTAGCAGCAGCATCGGTGATGTCACGACATATTCCGGCTCGTTTGCCATCAACTGGAGCAAATCCGTGGAGTTCCACCATCTTGGTGGAACCGTTGGTGTGCACAACACGACAACTCACAAACCATTCGTGATCTGGGTTTTCCTCCACCACGCTTCGAAGTCGGTCTCGATCGTCGGGGTGAACCACGTCGAGCAGCACCTGTGAGGATCGGTAGAGGTCGTCGGCCTTGCGACCCGTCAGAGCCTCGAACGCCGGGTTCACCTTGTCGATTTGCGACATGTCCGCCGAACCCGACCAAACGACGTCCTTGATCGAATCGACTATCCAATCGTTCCGGTTGTCGCTTTCCTCAGTCACCGTCGGTCACCACCTCGCGCTGCCGAACAACTCAAACACCCTGCCAACAGTGTCTCACACCATCGGCACGCGGGATTCCAAGTTGAGATTTGTCGTCTCCACTCGAACCGCGCCTACATCGTGTAGCGCAGACCTCGTGCCGACTTCTCGCCCCATTCAGCATCGCCCGACCACGAGATCAATCCCCGATCGATGCACGTCTGGGGGTCGACCCGGCCTGCTGCCAGCATCACGAATGTGGCCGAATCAACGTGGACCTCCACGTCGGGATCGCCAAGCGATTCGACTCGAGCCGCACGACCATCGACCTTCACGCACAGCTCTGCATCCACCCCACCCGTGATGTGGAAGGTGATGCCGAGACCATCGGGCAGGCCGATCTTCTTACCCACGATGTAACCAATCGCTGCGCTCACCTCATCAAGCGCCGTCGCCGCGGCTGGGCCGGTGTCGTCGGTGGCGAGGCCCAGCGGCCAGGCCATGTCGCGCTCGTGAACCCAAATGTCGAAGACTCTCACACGCAAGAAACTGCCATAGGTGTTCATGCCGGTTGGTGTGATCGACGCCAAGTCGACAACGCCCGGATCCAGCGATTCGAGGTGGGCAAACCGCGCATTCATCGCCTCACGACAGCGGCCCAACAATTCCGCACCGGAAAGACCCTCGACGTCGTGTTGGAATTCGCCAATGCGAGCGAACGGAGGCGGGTCCTCTGTGGATGGTGCCCACCCGGTGAGCACCCTCTCGACCCCACAAACATGGGTGAGCACGCCCGCGATATCCCAGTCGGGGCAGTACGACTGCGTCGACCACTGATCTTCGGTGAGGTCGGAACAGAGCCGATCCATGGCGGCCCACTCCCACCGGAGGATGTCTGTGTATTCGTCAAGTGTGGTCATCGGGCCGGTTTCTCCCTGCTCTCCCAATCGCGTGCATTCAGATATGGCTCGAACACCTTTGCGATGTGGGCCATGTCGGTGTCGCTCTTCGGAGTCTTGATCTCGTACAGGAAAGGCACCTTCGAATAGGCCACCGTGAGGTCCCACAGAGCAAGTGCGTCATCACCGGTCGGTGCGGGCGCCACCACTGGTCCGTAAACGTGGGCGCCATCAGGGAACACGATGGTGGGCACTCCGAAACCTCCGGACGAGACAACTGCGTCGTGGTCGGCCTTCACCTCATCGTGGGTGGTCGAGTCGTGGATAGCCACGTTCACCAGACCCGGATCGAGCCCGAGATCGGACAGGATCTGTTCGGCCACCTCAGGGCGATGCGGCTTGCGGCCGTCCTCGTGAAGCGCACGACCCGCCGCCTCATAGAACCGGTCGCAGTCGTCCATCGAGGTGCGACGCAACAACGCCGCCACCCGCATCATCCCCCAGCCATACGACCATTCGCGCTCCCACGGATGTTTCTTGCCGTCCTCGCGGTTGATTTCCTCGAGCGAGAAGAACCGCCAGTCGATCGAAAAACCGCGCTCGGCACGAACTTCACGAATCCATTTCGAGGTCTGATACGCCCACGGGCACATCACATCGAAATGGAATCCGATGGTTGATCCGTCACCCAGTTCTGTCATGGCCGGAAGTTACTACTCCTCCGTTTGGACCCCGCAATGCGATGTCAGCCAGACTGACACCATGACATCGACTCCAACCTCCAACGACACCGAGCTGGCCACCGTCGAAGCGGCCCTCGATGCTCTGCTGGCCGAACACGATCCGTCCGCCGAGTCCTACGAAGAGTTCCGTGGACACCAATTCGACAAGGGCCTGGCGTGGGTCCAGTCACCACAAGGCCACGGCGGTCTCGGAGTTCGGCCGCAGCTCCAACGGGTGGTCGACAAGCGTCTGCGAGAGGCCGGCGCACCACCCATGGATCCATCCACCTTCTTCACCGCATTGGCCGCTCCGACCATCCTCACCCACGGCAACGAAGAACAGATGGACCGTTTCCTTCGCCCCATGTTCACCGGTGAGGAGAAATGGTGTCAGCTGTTCTCCGAACCCGGCGCCGGATCGGATTTCGCCGGTTTGGCCTGCAAGGCAGTGCAGGACGGCGACGAATGGGTGATCAACGGTCAAAAGGTGTGGAACACCCTGGCCCACATCGCTGACTGGGGGATGCTCGTCACCCGCACCGATCCCGACATGCCCAAGCACAAGGGCATGACCTACTTCGCTCTCGACATGCACGCTCCCGGCGTGGAGGTGCGACCGCTGCGCCAGATCACCGGCGAGGCCGAGTTCAACGAGGTCTACATCACCGACACCCGAGTGGCGGACAGTCTGCGAATCGGCGAACGTGGCGAAGGTTGGCGGGCCGCGCTCACCACGTTCATGAACGAACGCACAGCCATCGGCGGCGGGGGTGGCGGCGTCCCCAAACGTGGCAGCGGGCCGATCGCGATGCTCGTCGACATGTGGGGCAATCTTCCCGATTCCGAAAAGACAGAGTCACGCCGCAATCAACTCATGAAGCTATGGGTCGACGCCGAAGTATTGCGGCTGACCAACATTCGTGCCGGTGAGGCTGCCCGCAAGGGCCAGCCCGGCCCCGAGGGTTCGGTCGGCAAGATGATTGGTTCCGAACTCAACAAGGACATCTTCTCGTTTTGTGTCGAGTTGCAGGGCATGGACGGCCAAGTCGGTTTCGACTACACCTACCGTCGCCCGGGTGGAGTTGATCTGTCGGGCGGGTCTGGTTCCATCGGCTACGCGTTTCTGCGGGCCAGGGCCAATTCGATCGAGGGTGGCACGTCCGAGATCATGCGCAACATTCTCGGCGAACAAATGCTGGGCCTGCCGGGTGAGCCTCGGGTCGACAAGGCCATCGCTTGGAAGGATGTTGCCCGCAACTGATGTAGCTGCGGGC
>CAZHMP010000083.1:0-10722 GCA_964533595.1 uncultured Acidimicrobiales bacterium
ATCGCCGGTTCGTCAGGCATACCTCCACGGAGTAACCACCAGCGAGCATCGGGCCACCGTGATCAGCTTCGACTCTATGGTCGGTTCGATCGGCGGCGCGGGCGGTCAGTTTGGTCTCGGAAGAGTCGCCGATGCCAACGGATTCTCGGCGGGCTATGTGGTTGGCGGCGCGGTCACCGCCGTCGCACTACCTTTCGTGTGGGGGGTCAGGACCTTGGCAGAACCAGCCGACGAAATCGCAGGAACAAGCGGCACAGCAGGCGCATGCAGCGCACAAGGGCTACCCAAAGTGGCTCAGGTGGAGGCTCGACATGCGGATTCGACGGCGATCTGATGGATGGCCGACTATCGAACTCCACTCGACGGCTACTTCTGCTGGTAGGGCTTGCCGTGCTGGTAGGTGCGGCTGCCGGCGGCGCGGCCTATCTGCTCATACGCACGATCAGCCTCATAACCCACCTCGCACTATTCGGTGAACTGGCGTGGGGTGAAATTCCGCCGCTGTCGGATCTTGAAGCATCGCCCCGACTCCCGATTGTGGCGGCGATAGGTGCGCTCGTCATTGCCACAATTTCGATTGCCGTGCCGATCATCCGCGGCCACGGCATCCCAGAAGCGATGGAGGCGGTACTTCGCAACCAGAGTCGGATCAGACCGTGGACTGCCATTGCCAAGCCTTTCTCGGCTGCGGTTGCCATCGGCACCGGAGGTCCTTTCGGAGCTGAAGGGCCGATCATCGTCACCGGAGGCGCGATCGGATCATTGGCAGGACAGATACTGAAGGTCACACCTTCGGAACGGAAAATCCTTCTCGCCTCTGGCGCGGCGGCGGGCATGGCGGCCACATTCGGCGCACCGCTGGCCTCCTTGCTGCTGGCCATCGAGCTGCTGCTGTTCGAGCTGTCGATGAGGTCCTTCATTCCGTTGGTGGTGGCCACCTCCATCGCCGGGGGAATCCACTCGGCTGTGTTTGGGACCGGTCCGCTATTCGAAGCTCCGCCTCACGATTACGCCGGCCTCGATGTGCTACCCCTCTACGCGGTGCTCGGCTTGGCCAGCGGTTTGATGGCGGTCACCATCGCACGCGGCCTCTTCGCCTCTGAGAGGGCATTTCGGAAGTTGCGGCTTCCGATTTTCTGGCACCCTCTGATCGGATCACTGGTCTTCGCAGGTATCGGTTTGCTGGTACCGCGTTCTCTGGGTGTGGGTTACGCGGTCATCGACGATGTCTTGGCGGGCAAGTTGGCGCTCGCAACGCTCGCTGCAGTGCTGCTGGCCAAGACCGTTTCGTGGTGGATCGCCCTCGGTTCAAGCACCTCGGGCGGCACACTCGCTCCGGTTCTGTTGATGGGCGCAGCGTTCGGTGGACTGTTCGCCGAGATCGCCGACAAGATCGCACCGGGACTGGACATTCAGGGTGGTGCATTCGCGGTGGTGGCCATGGCCGCCGTTTTTGGAGCTGCCGCCGGCGCACCTCTCACCGCCATGGTGTTCGTGTTCGAACTCACCCGTGACTTCGAGGTTGTTCTGCCGCTGATGTTGGCGACAGTTCTCTCGGCGCTGGTCTTCAGCATCATGTCCAATGAGACCATCTACACGGAGAAGCTCTCCAGGAGAGGGATTCGAGTCGGCGACGAGCTGGTCGCCGATGCGTTGCGCACCACAGCGGTGGTGGACGTGATGAATCGGCTGGTCGACACGGTGGCGCCGGAGGAAACCATCGGCGATGTCGCGGATCGAATAACACGCGGTGACCGTGGCGCATTTCCGATCGCCGACGAGGACGGTCATTGCGTGGGCATGGTGACCAGACGCGACCTGTTTGGGCATCAAGCCCAACGTGATGAGCCGGTCACAGAGGTGGCGTCTGCCGATGTTGTGAGCATCGGTCCCGACGCCAGTCTTGTTGACGCCATGCAACTGATGGCCGAAGAAGGAGTGACCCATCTTCCGGTCATCGAAGGCGGTCTCATCGTGGGGATTTGCACCCGAGCCGACATCGTCCGATCCCGAAGCGACGAACTTGCGCTCGAACGGCTCGAACCGGGCTGGCTGGCACCGGTTTTGCAGCGCCGTGATCGTCCCGGACCTCGAGTCATCGTCTTGGGCAACAACTCGTTGGGTGGTGAAGCTCTCATGTCGGCGCTACGAGAGAGATATCAACACGATCCAAGGGTGAGATTTCACATCGTGGTTCCGCTGCCCGTCGGTGGCGACCTCACCGCGGCTCGCTCGCAACTCGAAATGCAGCTTGCCATGGTCGAGGAGATCGGAGCCGCGGCGAGCGGTGAAGTCGGAGATGCTGACCCCATCGCTGCCATCGAATTGGCTCTTCGTCGTGAACCGGCCGTTGGCGTGATCATCTCCACTCTCCCGCCGGGTAGATCGAGATGGTTGCGTTCGAACGTGCCTGCAGGAGTTGCCCGGCGGGTCGGGGTGCCCTGCATCACAATCCACGATTCAGATCCGAAATCGCCTACGTCTTGACGGGGCGACCTTCAGCCAAGGCCTTCCACAGAGAGGTGTAGTTGGGCCAAGTGAGGCCATCGGGAACGTAGCCGGCGACGATCAGTTGATCGTGAAGAGCAGGTAGATGGCGAAATGGAACTCCAGGGTCGACATGGTGTGCCAAATGCCATCCAGTGTTGAAAGGCGCAAACCAAAATCTCGGGATCAGCGACTGTCGTACGTGGTGTGTCGTTTCCCGACGGTCGTCCGATTTGTGCATCCCGCCATGCTCGGCGATCGACCGGAGCCGGTTGAGGACCTTCCACACTGTCATCCACGGAAGCAGCCAGATGAAGACATACAGCTCGGGTCTGCCCATACCGACGAACACCGCGATGATCACCAATTGTGCCGCCAGGATTCTCATAGCGATCGGAAGGCCACGACGCGAGCCGAATGCTTTGAATAGCGCGACCATATTTCGTGCGCCGGTGACGCCGGTTGCGTCGCGTCCGAATTTTCTCAGCATTGACGGCCATCCGACCGGAAACCCCGAATAGAAATTCATGTCGGGTTCGGTCGGTCCGAACTCTTCACGGTGGTGGGCCATGTGCGAGCGGCGGTAGATGTCGTACGGAGTGAAGTTCGGGTAGAACGCGAGCCAGCGGCCGACGAAGTCGTTCAGCCGACGTTTGGGCAGCAAGATTCGGTGACTGGCTTCGTGTCCGAGGATGGCCATATTGGCAAAATTGCGTCCCATCAAGACGAACACCGCCGCCCACACGAAGGGATTCGAGGCCCACACAGCCAGCCAGATCTCGCCCACCACCTGGCCCCAGACGCTGAAGATGGTGAGCACATTTCGGATGGTGGGAACGCGCCTGAGCCGGTCGCGAAGATCACGGACCGGCACACCGGTCTCCGTGAGATGTTGCGACGGAAGCACGTCGGGCAACAGTTCTGGTGGAGGCACCATGCCCCCGGTTATCCACTCAGGCATGGTCCCAGTATGAACTCGGTGTGCGCCATGTGCACGGCCACCCCTAGATTCCAACCATGTCAGATCGCTTCTATTTCCGTCAGCTTCTGTCGGGGCAAGACTTTGCAACTACCGATCAGGTGGCGCGACAGATGGTCAACTTCGTCTATGCAATCGGTGATCGACAAACGGGAGAGGCGCTTCTTGTCGATCCGGCCTACGACATCGACACGCTTCTCGACACCGTCGGGGCCGATGGCATGATGGTCACAGGGGTGCTGGCCACCCACTATCACGCGGACCATATTGGCGGTTCGATGATGGGGTTCGATCTCGAAGGCGTGGCGACGCTGCTCGACCGTACCGATGTGCCGATCCACGTACAGGTTGACGAGGCCGACTACGTGCGAAAGGTGACTGGCCTCACCGATGATCAACTCACCACCCACGCCAGCGGCGACATCGTGTCGGTGGGAGCCATCGACGTCAAGCTCATCCACACGCCCGGCCATACTCCAGGCAGCCAGTGCTTCTTGGTTGACGGCCGGTTGGTGGCAGGCGACACGCTGTTTCTCGACGGTTGCGGTCGCACCGACTTGCCCGGCGCCGACCCTGCGGCCATGTACGAGAGCCTCACCCAAAAGCTGGCCAAGGTTCCCGACGACGCAGTGCTCTACCCCGGTCACCGATACTCCGTGGAGGCATCAGCCACGATGGGTGAGACGCGCGCCAACAACATGGTTTTCCGGCCCACCAGCCGCGAACAATGGCTGGCCGTATTCGGCTGAACTTGCCTATCTCAGGCGATCACCGGCACCGACTCCATCGCGGCGGCGATCTCCGACTCATCAAGGTGATGGTCGGTCAACTCACCGGCGAGATAGCTCTGGTAGGCAGCCAGGTCGAGGTGTCCGTGGCCGCAAAGGGCGGTGAGGATGACCTTCTCCTCGCCGGACTCCTTGCAGGCCAGAGCCTCCCGGATGGCGGCGGCGATGGCATGTGTGGGCTCGGGTGCCGGGACGATCCCCTCGGTACGGGCGAACTGAAGCGCCGCGGTAAAGCATTCGGTCTGGGGAATCGCGATCGCGTCGACCAGCCCAATCTCCTTGATGTGTGACACGAGCGGCGACATGCCGTGATAACGCAAGCCGCCGGCATGAATCGGCTCCGGAATGAAGCTGTGACCGAGCGTGTGCATCTTCAGCAACGGAGTCATGTGGCCGGTGTCGCCAAAGTCGTAGCGGTACTCGCCCTTGGTGAGACTCGGGCACGATGCCGGCTCGACGCAACGGATGGTGGGATTCATCCGCCCGGCGAGCTTCTCGCGCAGGAAGGGGAACGACAGCCCGCCGAAGTTGGAACCGCCGCCCGTACACCCCACCAGGACGTCTGGGGTCTCGCCGACCTTGGCCAGCTGAAGCAGGGCCTCCTCGCCGATGATCGTCTGGTGGAGCAGCACGTGGTTGAGCACGCTGCCGAGCGCATATCTCACGTTGGGATCGGCGACCGCGGCGGACACGGCTTCGGTGATGGCGATGCCGAGCGATCCCGGATGGTCGGGGTCGGCGGCAAGTAGCTCGCGGCCGAACTCGGTGACATCGGACGGGCTCGGATGAACCTTGGCGCCCCACACTTCCATCATCGCTTTTCGGTACGGCTTTTGACGGAAGGAGGCCGCCACTTGCCACACCTCGCACTCGATCCCGTACTGAGCGGTGGCGAACGACAGAGCACTGCCCCACTGGCCGGCTCCGGTCTCAGTGGTGAGCTTGGTGATCCCTTCCTGATGGTTGTAGTACGCCTGCGGAACCGCAGTGTTTGGCTTGTGGGATCCGGCCGGGCTGACGCCCTCGTACTTGTAGAAGATCTTCGCGGGGGTATCGAGCAATTTCTCGAGGCGACGTGCACGGAACAGGGGGCTTGGCCTCCACAGGCGCAACACATCGAGTACACCACCGGGGATGTCGATGTAGCTGTCGGTGGACACTTCCTGCTCGATCAGGGCCATCGGAAAGAGCGGGGCCAAGTCGTCAGGGCCGGCGGGCTCGAGGGTGCCGGGATGCAGCGGAGGCGGAGGCGGGGCAGGCAGGTCTGGAACGACGTTGTACCACTGGGTGGGCTGCTCGGATTCGTCGAGCAGGATCTTTGTGTAGGTCTCGGGATCGTAGGAGGTTGTCACCGGATGTCCTTGGGTCAGCCTTGTCTTGACCCGGCGAACCCTATAGCCAATGCCGGCTACGGCGTCAATGAGACCGGCGGTGCAACCGAAGATCCAGACGTCGTGGATCTGCAGAGTAGAGATCCGTGACGTCGGTTTCGTGCTCGAAGCCTCCGAGCGTTCCGATCAGGGCCTCGGCCGGCAAAGTCGACGATCTTTCCGCACCGGAGTCACCCAGTTCTCGGAGATCGATGACGCCACTCAGATCGATGACGCAGTAGTCGATGTCGTCGCCGCGCTCGAGTGACCGTTCGATTGCCGCTTCTCGAAGTTGTCTAGATAGTGACATTCATGCCACCTCCCCGACCAAAGATTAGGTTTCGGCAAGGCTCCGGTCATGAGCCATCCGGCTCAAATCCCAGAAAAAGACGAATACAGGTCTTCGTGGCTCCAGGCGTTGGCGACCACCTCAGAATTCCTCAGGCGCTCAACTATCCGATGCATGTCGATGTCATGGACCTGGCTAAGCCCCGTAGCGATGGTTCGAAGATACTCAACCGAGGGCGGGTTGGAGATCCTTGTTTCCGGAGGCTCTGGCGACGTGAACGTGAACACGGGGACACCATCGACCGGCTCGAGAGTCACCAAAGCGCCATACCAACCCTTGGAAATGGGGTAGGGCTGCGACTCGGCGCCATTGTCGAATTCAATCGCTGACGTTGGTTGGCCGTTCTCCTGGGCGAACACGTCTTCGAATTGCTGACGAGTTATCAGGTAACGGCGACCCAAGGCGCCGGGAGTGCCTCGTGAAACACGACGATGCTCGAGAAAGGCGACGCCTCGTCCCCACCGTCTCGACTCGCCCGCGAAAGTGATCTGGGAGGGGAACTCCATGCCCAATGATTCGCGGGGAAGCGAAGGATCGCGGGCGCCGCGATGATTGCCGGCGGTTCCCTCCCGGACCCCACCGTGGAGGTAGAAGGCGAATCGCGAGGCATCACAATTGGATCCGTACGACGCGTACCACACGAGATCGGACGGGGAATCGCACATTGTGAGTGAGGCTACGGCAGGATGGACCACCAATGGACACCGACGTCGGCATAGCGGTCTCTCCGGTGACAGGCGAGTCGAGAACCAGATTTGCCGGCCTGGATGGTCTGCGGGCGGTGGCCGCGATCGGCATCTTTGTTCATCACGTCGGTTTTTGGTCGACTGCCACGTTCTCCGGATACTGGGGCCGTTACATAGGGCGGCTCGACATCGGAGTGCCGGTGTTTTTCACACTCTCCGGCTTCCTTCTGTTTCGACCGATCGTGGTCTCCATTCTCGATGACCGCCCTTTGCGTCCGGCGATTGTGCATCTCTGGCGTCGCGCCATGCGGCTGTACCCGGCCTTCTGGGTGGCTTTGGCTCTGATTGTCACACTCACGAGTGAGCGGTTCGAAGACGTCTCCGGTGGGGTGGTCACGGTCCTGCTGATACAGATTCATTGGCCGTCCCATGCACTTGGGCCGATGCTGCAGGCGTGGAGTTTGGCCACAGAGGTCAGCTTCTACGCGATGCTTCCGCTGTTGGCGAGAGTCCTGAGGCCTCTGCTGGCCGATCGCGATCGAGACGGTCGAAGAAACGGACTGTTCTTGGTCATCGGAGCGGGATACCTGTTCAGCTTGATGTTCCGGGTGGCCATGTTTGGCCTCGACACCGGATGGTCAGGTGTGGCAGCGATGTGGCTTCCGGCCATGTTCGACTACTTCGCGATCGGCATGGCCATCGCGGTCCTGCACGTGGGATTTCCAGAGGGAACCTCGGCCCGCGTGCGTCTTGATTCTCTGGCCGGTCGCGCCTGGCTCTGGTGGATTGGCGCCGCGGTGGTGTTCCATGTGGTGTCGCAGAACATGGGTTTGGCTCTTGGTCTGGGGGCGGCGTCTTGGCCGCGAGAGGTGTCCCGGCAGTTCCTGTATGGCCTGATCGGCTTCTTGTTGTTGTTCCCGATTGTGTTCGGCGCAAATCGCCCCTCGAACGTGAGGCGGTTTGTTTCGAGCAGGGTGATGGAGTGGCTCGGCACGATTTCCTACTCGATCTACCTGTGGCACATGGTCTTCATCGTTCATCGATGGGAGCCGCTCGGTAGTCGCGTCGACTGGCTGTGGGCCCACACGATTCAATCCGACTGGTTTCATTCCGCGTTCGGATGGAGCGGCCTCGATTCTCTCTTGGCCCACCGCTTCTTCCCGATGCTGATCGTCGCTGGCATACCGACGCTCGTCGTGTCAACGGTCAGCTACTACTTGGTTGAACGGACGGGGCAGCGGCTTCAGCGACGAGTCAAAAGGCCCGCACTCAACCCCACTCCATTGGAAGCTCGCATATCCGCGGTCAAACGCCGGTTCGAGGTGACTTCTTTTCGAATCCAAATCGCCGTCGTGGCTTTCGCAGGATTGTTGCTCCGAATTGGTTATGTGGTCACAAAACGTCATCACGATCTGGGCAATGGGAAGATCTTCCCCGGGGATCAGTTTTACTATTCACTCGCCGGTGACGCGCTCGCTGCTGGGAAGGGTTTTGTGGTCCCGTGGCAACAACTCTCAATCGATGCCGGGCTTGCGGCGCCGGGCGCACCAGCGCCGCAGGCTGCCGACCATCCACCTCTCACAGCGATCGTGTCCACGCCTGCATCGTTGATTCCCGGAAGCAATCTGGTGGAGCAGAGGCTCACCATGGCTTTGGTGGGCACAGCCGCGATCGTGGTGATCGGCTTGCTGGCACGTGAGTTGGGAGGCCGGCGAATTGGCATTATCGCGGCAGCCATCGCCGCGATCTATCCGGGTCTCTGGATCAACGACGGGCTGGTGATGTCGGAGTCACTGGCCGCGTTGCTGGTGGCAGGGACTCTCTGGGCGGCATTCAGATACAAGCGAGATCCGAGTGTCGCTGTCGGAATCGAACTTGGACTGTGGGTCGGGCTCGGCGCGCTGGCGCGTGCCGAATCGCTGCTGCTTATTCCGCTGATTGTGATGCCCCTCGTGTGGGTCAGCCACGGCGGCCTCAAACGGCTGACTCGCCTGGTGATGATCTCCACCGTGAGTGGACTGATCCTGGCCCCGTGGGTGATACCGAACTTGGTCAGATTCAACGAGCCCGTGGTCATGTCCACGAACGATGGGCTGACATTGATCGGTGCCAACTCCCCTCAGACTTTCAGCGGCCCGGCGATCGGGTTCTGGTCTTTGGAATATGCGCAGGCAATCGACGTATCGGGACTTGATCAAAGTGAAGCGGCAGGCACGTACCGGCGGGCTGCAAGCGAATTCGTTGGTGACAATCTTTCGCGCGTGCCGGCGGTTGCTGCGGCACGTCTCGGACGGGTCTGGTCGATATTCAGGCCGCTGCAGATGGCAGATTTCAATCAGGGCGAAGGTAGGGAGTTGTGGGCCTCTTATTTGGCCCTGTTCGGTTTCTACCTGGCGATTCCGTTTGCGGTTCTGGGCTGGCGCAGCCTTGGAAGAGACACATGGAGATGGCCCTTCGTTGCTCTTGCCATCCAGGTGAGTCTCGTAGCGGTCGCGTTTTATGGGATCCCAAGATTTCGGATTGCCGCTGAGGTTGCGCTGGTGGCGCTCGCCGCGGTCGGCGTTTCTCGGCTGATGGATCACACGCCGGACACCTCCGGCCGGAGCGCGGATGTGACTCTGTAGGAGGACCGCCGTAGTCTCGCCAAAAGCAATCTTGGAAGGTTGATCATGGCTGATCTCTTGGCGATATCGAGCAGAATCATCGACTCCGGGGTGCTTTCAGAACCACCCAATCGAGTCACTCAAGAGTTGTCCGAGGTAGGTGATGGCTTGGCGGTGGTCGAGTCGTTCAGTCATATCTGGGGAGTGGACACCGGCGACGGGTTGGTGCTGTTCGATGCCAGCGGAGTGCTCACAGGGGTCGAAGCCATGGAGGCTATGCGCCGCTGGCGGACCGATCGCGTCGACACCCTCGTCTACACACACGGCCATGTTGATCACGTGGGTGGCAGCGGAGCGGTGCTGGCCGACGCAGAGCGACGCGGCTACCGCCGGCCCACAGTGGTCGCGCACGAAGCTGTCCACGCTCGCCTCGATCGCTACCGCCTCACCAATGGCTGGAATCTCAACATCAACGCCAGGCAGTTCGGAGGCGCCCGCAAGAGCGGCTTGGCCCTTTCCGGGCCCGTTCGCGGGGCTCTGGGCAGCCATTTCGTTCCTGAAGATTCGGCCACGCCGGACGTCACATACTCCGACATCGTCTCGCTGCGAGTCGGCGATGTGGAGATGGAACTTCATCACGCCCGTGGCGAAACCGACGACCACACCTGGACATGGCTGCCAAGCAAGAAGGCGGTGTTCATTGGCGACTTGTTCATGTGGAACTTCCCCAATGCCGGCAATCCCCAGAAGGTGCAGAGACATCCCGGCGAGTGGGCTACGGCTCTTCGCGAGATCATGGCACGGCGTCCCGAACTGCTGTTGCCGGCGCATGGCCTTCCGATCGAAGGCGCAGATCGGATCGTGTCGGTTTTGGACCACACCGCAAGCGCCCTTGAGCACTTGATCGAGTCCACTCTTGCGCTCATGAATCAAGGGGCGGATCTGGACGCCATCATTCACACGGTGAGTGTGCCGGCTGATGTTGCCGAACTCCCCTATCTGCAGCCGTTCTACGACGAACCGGAATTCGTGGTGCGCAACATCTGGAGACTCTATGGAGGTTGGTGGGACGGCGATCCGTCGTCTCTCAAGCCGTCCCCGAAGACGCGAATTGCAGCTGAGGTGGCAAGCCTGGCCGGTGGTGCGTTGCCGCTGGCCCATCGCGCTCTCGAAGTTGCCGAGAGCGGCGATCTGCAATTGGCATGTCACCTCGTGGAGATGGCAGGAAGTGCGGCTTCAGACGACAAGTTGGTCCACGAAATCCGGGCGGAGATTTACACACGGAGGCGGGTCGAGGCCACGTCGCTCATGGCCAAGGGCATCTTCCGCGGCGCCGTACGTGAGTCGCAAGCCGTGGTGGGTGAACGTCCAGAAGCCACCGCCCAATAACTCGCAAAGAAACCCCGGATCTCTGACCGCGGGGGACCCGTATAGCGTCCTTCGCAGTCACAAAAGCAGGG
>CAZHMP010000084.1:0-10587 GCA_964533595.1 uncultured Acidimicrobiales bacterium
ACGCTCAACCGGACGCGTTCAACCGGTGGTACATCCGCTTCTGGGACTTCGTCAGTCTCAAGAATTCGTCGTGGCGGGCGGCGAACATCTCAATCACTTTAGGGTCGGGTTCAAACGTTCGGTCGATCGGTGCGGCACCTTCCAGGTCATCGACTCCGAGCCGACCAATGACCATCCCGGCAAACTTTGCCGCGCCCCGCACGTTGACCAGCAACGGGTCTTTCACTCGTCTGATCGATCTTCCCAAGATGTCGGCATGTATCTGACACCACACGTCTGATTGTGCGCCCCCACCGAGAATGTGAATGTCTCTCAGGCCGTGATGCAACACCTTTTCCGACCGTTCGAGGATCCACCGGTTTTGATGGGCGACCCCCTCCATCACGGCCCTGATCATCTCTGCCCTACCAGAGTCGATCCCGACGTTGAGGAAACTGGCTCTCATGGCGGTGTCGGCATTGGGAGATCGCTGGCCTTTGAGCCATGGCGCGAACATCACCCCACCGGCACCCGGACCCGACTCCGCCGCGACCTCGTCGAAGCGGGCGAGGCTCGCGGAATCGGGGCCGATTCCGTCATCGGGCGCCACCACCATGTCGCGCAACCATTCCATGCTCGCCCCACCGGAATCGTGGTTGTTGGCCAGTATGTATCGGCCGGGCATGGCCGACGGGACCGTTGCCATCTGATTGGCGAGCGAAGTTCGCTTGTCGGGGGCATGGCATCCCACCCACGTCGAGGTGCCGATCACCAAGTGAGCGTGATGATCAGCAACCGCACCCGATCCAATGGCCGCGGTGTGAAGATCGGGGAGGCCTCCGACCACTGGGATACCTGGCGGGATTCCGAGCGACTCGGCGACGTCGGCAAGCAGCGTGCCCACGACGGACCCAATGGGCATGAGGCGAGGCAGACGGCCCGGGTCGATGCCGGCGAACTTCACCAGAAGCGCGTCGTATTCGGTCTGATCCAGCTGACGATTGTCGGTCAGCCATGAGAGCGTCATCGACGCTTGGGTGGCAGTGATTTCACCGGTCAGTCTGGCGTTCAGGTAGTCGACCGGCTCGAGAAATGCTGCGGTGTTGGCGTAGATGTCAGGTTGTTCGTGACGGAACCAGAGACGATGGCCGAGCGGGTCATTACCTTCGGGGCTCGGCGCGCCGCCGGATCGGCGAACCCACTCGACGACCGCGCGCGGGCTGTAACCCTCGATGGAGAATCTGCCGCCGAGTTGCTTGGCCGAGAGGGCGCCGCCGCGTTGGTCGAGCCACAGCATGCAGGGGCCGCAGGCCCGACCGGTGGCGTCGACCGGAATTGTGGATCCCCACTGGCCGGTGCACGCCACGGCCACGATTCGACTTGGATTCACCGTGGATCGTTCGGCGATCGCCGTGGCCGAGTCCACGATCGCCGTCCACCACTCGTCGGGATCTTCGATCGCCCCACCCTGCCCGACCAGCCGCATGGCCACTCGCCGGTGCTCGTGTTCGATGATTTCTCCGGCCAGTGACACGAGTGCCACCTTTGGGCCGCCGGTGCCCAGATCGATGGCGAAGACCACATCGTCGAGTGAGGTGCCCGGCGCCGTCACGAATCGCCTCCGAGAGCAAATGGGATCTCTTCACGTTCGCCAGAGGGACTGATGTGAGTGAGAGTAATTGGCAATCCGCCGCTTTGTACTCCGACACCAGAGGCCACCGTGGCGGCCATTCCCAGCAGAGATTCAACCGGAACGATCGATTCGGGTGGGTGGACGCCGGGCCCACCCTCCAACTCACCTCGCAGCATCAGAATCGTGCCGAGTGCTGCCGGGATTCCGGTTCCTTCACCGGCACCCTCCGATTTTGATGAGAGTGCAATCTCATAGCGATGGGTCTGTCCACCGGATTCGCCTGACACAACAACCTTGAGGCATCCGGATGGCCCCGAGATGTCAGCGTCGGCCAGCATGCTCTTGCGGCGTCTTTGCAACAACGACACCATCACGTCGATGGGGGCCACGCTTGCTCCGCCGACATTGAGGCACTCCTCTGATGCCATGCCGGCCCTGACCAGGTCCTGGGTCAACTCGAAGTACGGAAGCGGGAAAACCGCCCCTTGATTCGTTACGCGTTTCAGCGTCGGGAAAACGGTTGGAAGGGTGATCGTCTCCGGGTGGGGGTAAGGAAAGACCGGGGATCTCCCAACATTCGGGAAGTCCTCGTCGGTTATGAAGGGCCTGCCGGAGTCATCGAGCATGCGAACTTGCGACATCTGACCATCGACGAAGACCGGCACATCATTGGTCATGGCATGAATGCGGTGCTTCAATACGCCCGCGCCTTCGTCGGGTTCACCACCATGGATGTGCATGATCTCGGCGCTATGAACCTCGTCAAGAAACCACTCCGAACAAATCTTCACGAACAGGTTGGCCAATCCGGGCGAATTGCCCATGCCGATCAAGGCGGTTGTGCCGGCATCGCGCGCCGCTCCGTCAAGATCCAACAGACGCTTGGTGGCGTCGAGATCGTCGCAGATGTCGACGTAATTCACCCCAGACCGGATGGCCGCGGCCAACGTGGGCGGTCCAAACTTGTAGAACGGGCCGACACAGTTGAGCACGACGCTGGCTTCCCTGAGCAGGGAGTCGAGCGATTTGGCGTTCGAAACGTCGACACTGACCGCCTCGAGTCGAGGATCTGCGACCTCCGCCACTACCGATTCAGCCGCACCGCGGTCGAAGTCGGCCACCAACACCGTTGAGGCATCGGAGGTCTGAAGCAATGACTTCACGGCGATCGAACCGACTCCTCCTCCCCCGCCCAACACAACGACCACCCCTGCGTTCCCCATCTCAACCCCATTTGTTGGAAGATGACCGAGCGTCATCAACGTTGACATCTGATTGATCGAAGATGACCACGTCGGATCCCCTTGCGACAACTCCGAGCGACACAATGCCCGTTGGGGCTCCGTTGCATCCAGCCGTCTACACTCCGCCGCATGGTCGACTACCAATCACCGTCGCGGCACCCTGCCTTTGAGGAGTACTGCGAGACGATCTTCGAACTGGACGAGGATTCCGTCGATGTGATCCAAGCGAGGATCGCAGAGCGTCTGGGAGTGTCGCGTCCGGCAGTGTCGGAGATGATCAAGCGGATGGAAACCGCGGGAATGCTCACCACCGATCCGAAGATTGCCCTTTCGCCAGAGGGCCAGCAGTTGGCCGAGACCGTGGTGCGCAGGCACCGGATTGCCGAGCGTTTTCTCACCGATGTGCTCGGATTGTCGTGGGCGGCAACCCACGAAGAGGCCGGCAAGTGGGAACATGTGATCTCCGCCGAGGTCGAGGAGGCCATGGTCGCCAAACTCGATTTTCCCACCACCTGCCCACACGGAAACCCCATTCCAAAGTCCGGCTACGTACCCACCCCGATGGTGGCTCTCAGCAGCCTCCAACCCGGCGATTCATTCGTGGTCGAGAGAGTCCCGGCCACTCTCGAGTTCTATTCGGGAATGCTCGAATATCTCGAGCTTCACTCGGTAACGCCGGGCAACGAAGGCACCGTGCAGGACATGAGCCCCGACGGAGCAGCGATGGTGATGATGGCCAGCGAGACGATCATCGATCACTTCGCCTGCTCCCGGATCATGGTGGCCGTCAACTGAGACGACCGGGCGGCCCGTCCTTCGCCGTTTCATCCAGATAGTGAGGCAAGGGATCACGATGAACGACGGTGACTCGTTTCGTGGCCCGCGTTAGCGCTACATACAGCGACCTGACGCCCTGGCGTTCCTCGTCGATGATTCGCGCCGGCTCCACCACGATCGCCGAATCGACCTCCAGTCCCTTGACGAGACGCACCGGAACAACTGTGATCTGCTTGTCGAGGCCATGCCGTGTGGCCCCGCCGTGGGCGATGCCGTTGGCGGTCAGGGCCTCGCCCACTCCCTGCTCCAATGATCCTGGAACAATCACCGAGATGTTTCCCTCACCAACCTCGGCCAGTTCGGTCATCACCGAATCGACGATGGCCGACTCAAGAGACTCGCTTGCGGTCACGATCCTGGCGGCATCTCCACCCTTTCGGACGGCCACGGACGGCTTGATTCCCGCCGCGGCGTGGGGGAGCAAACGGTTGGCGAGTTCCATGGTCGCTTCGGGAATGCGGTAGCCGACGGTGAGCTCGCGATGCTGAGAAACATGACGATTGGGCAGCGCGGCAAGAATCTGATCCCAGCCCGAGTTCGCCCAGGCGCCTGTGGCCTGCGCTATATCGCCCACGATCGTCATGGATCCGTTGAGTGACCGTCGCGAGATCATTCGCAGTTCCATGGGAGACAGATCCTGCGCCTCGTCGATACAGATGTGTCCATATGTCCGAACGGCATCCTCATCGCGCTTACCGGGTCGGAAGCCGAGATGGGCCCGTGCCTCATCGAGCAACGGCACGTCCTGAAACCGCCAAATGACTTTGTCGGCATGTGAGCTCCGCGGACGATGGAGCAACTGGATCTCGGCGTCGGTGAACTCACCATCGTTTGCCGATCGCAGCAGCGCCCGTGAACCGTACAGGTCGTGGAGAAGGTGGGCGGGGGTGAGCACGGGCCACATCCAGTCGAGCGTCTCGCGTATGACGAGCTCTCCTGCCAGCCGTTCACGAACTTCGGACGGGTCCACCGGCCTTCTGGCGCTGGTGCCGAGAAGCCGAAACAACTCGTCCTCCACAACACGACGCCCCGCGTTGTGAGACCTCGATCTGCGCCGTGCCTTGGCGATGATCCTTTCCGAATCCTGCACACTGACGCGAAGTTGTTGCAGCCCCAGCCCGATTTGCAGTTCCTCTCGAAGCGGCCTCTCCCGATCGGACACGGCACGACCGATCACCGCTGCCACGGCAACGTCGCCCTTGACCCGCGCCACATCTTCATCATCGAGTTTCTCGACCCCAACCCTCGGTCGAAGCAAATCGGCAAGTACTGCAACGTGAACGCCGGCTTCTCCCAGAGACGGCAGCACCTGCTCGATGTAGGCGATGAACAATCGATTCGGCCCGACGACCAAGACTCCCTGTCCCCCGAGCGGGAAGCGGTTGGTGTACAGCAGGTAAGCGGCCCGATGTAGTGCCACTACGGTCTTGCCCGTGCCCGGTCCACCTTGCACGACGAGTACTCCCCGGTGCGATGCCCGGATGATCTCGTCCTGCTCGGCCTGGATGGTGGCAACGATGTCGCCGAGATGACCACTGCGACCCGCTTCGAGAGCAGCAACGAGGGCGCCCTGTCCGCGTCCGGCTTCTCGGTCCGGAGACAATTGAGCCTCGGTTACGTCGCCGAAAATCTCATCATCGATCCCCAGCAGCTTGCGGCCGCGCGTCACGAAATGACGTCTTTGTCGCAGGCCCATGGGAACCGGTCCGGTGGCTCGATAGAAGGGTTCCGCTGCCTGCGCCCTCCAGTCCACGACGACGGGGTCCTGACTCTCGTTCCAGACACCCAGCCTGCCGATGTAGAACTGCTCGTCGACCCCGGCAGTGTCGATCCGCCCGAAGATCAGAGACCGATCACCCACATCCAGCTGGGTGAGCCGATTCACCACACCTTCCACGACCGATTCACGCTCGAATCTGGCCTGGTTCGTGCCCCCGCGTGCAGGCTGAAAGCCATCGGTTAGGCGTGCCGCCCTCTCTCTCGACTGTTCGAGACAGGCGTGGGCGTAATTGATGTAAGCCTGCTCAGCGTCGAGCTCAGGATGTCTTTTTGACACTCGTGTACGGCTCCCCCGGGGGTGGGAAACTGACAATGCTATCGGTCGTGTAGCGTGCGGCAGATGTTGACCGTGGGCATCGTGTTGAGCGCAGGTGGAATGCCGGGGGACCCCTGGCACTCCGGGGTGCTGGCTTCGGTCCAGCAACACACTGGATTTGATGCTCGCAACGCCTCTCTGATCGTCGGCACCTCCGCCGGTTCGATCACCGCGGTGGCTCTGCGGGCCGGCAGTTCCGCCATCGATCGTTGGTGCCACCACGTCGACAAACCAATGAGCGAAGAGGGAGAGGAAATTCTCGCACGGATACGCACACCGTGGAGCGAGACGGTTGAGGCACGCCAGTACACGCCCGCGTCGCCGCGGATGTCGGTGACGTCGATGTGGCCCCCCTGGCAATTCGACCCCGTGAGATTCGCCGTTGGTGCCTTGCCGCGAGGTCAGCGCAGCGCTGCCTCGCTCTCGACCCGGATCTCCGAACTTCACCCTGCCAATTGGACGGAACACCCCACTTGGGTGGTCACGGTTCGCGCCGATGACGGTAGGCGAGTCGTGTTCGGACGGGACGACGTCGCGGCTTCGATCGGTGACGCTGTGCAGGCCTCGTGCGCCGTGCCAACCGTCTACCGCCCCAAGCGGATAGGCCGCCATGAATACGTCGATGGCGGTCTCCACTCATCAACCAACGCCGACCTGGTTGCCCCCCTCGGATTCGATCTGGTGATCGTGTCGTCGGTGATGACCGCCGAGGAGCCGGCCCGAAGCTGGATGACCGACCCGATTCGCTATTGGTTCTCGCGTAAACTCGATGCTGAAGTAGCGGCGATCCGCCGCTCCGGCACACCGGTAATGGTCGTTCAACCCGGCAGCGACGAATTGTCTCGGTTGTCCAAGAGCGATGATCACGCTCGGAAATCCGCTGCCGAGGCGGGGCACGATGCCACCGGCAGGACCCTCGCGGAAGCCGGAGGATCCGGCGTCATCGAGCTGCTCGCCGGCTGACCGACTCGACCGCTCGAAAATCCGCACGCCACCGGCCTGGAACGCTCAACGATCGGCGGATTGTGCCGATTGACACATCATGCTCCCTTTCTCGTCCGATCTCGGGCGAATTGCCGCTGAACTCCCAGATGCCCTGGTGATTCTCGACCCGTCCGGAACGATGATCTGGGCAAATCAGGCCACCATCGACCTTTTGCACGTCGACCTCCAAGAATGGGTTGGCAAGTCGGCATTTCTGCTGATGCACCCCGATGACCATGCCGTGGCCATCGATGCGTTCACCACTGTTGCGGAGTCAGGGTTGGGCAGCTTGATGGATGTGAGGCTTCGAGACGGAAACGGTAATTGGCGCCAGTGCGAACTACGGGGGCGCTTCATCTCGGCTCCTGATCAAGTTGGGCCCGCGAGCGACGGCATGGACGACGACGGGTTCATCATCATTGTGCTTCGAGATGTAGCCGACCGGCAGAACTTGGAGCTCGGAGCCGGAGACAAGAACCTTCTCCGGGCATTGGTACATCATTCGAGATCGCTGTTGATGATGCTCGATTCCGACGGTGTGATTCTCACGGCAAATGGGGAACTCAACCGGAGCCTTCGTCGAGACATAGCGGTGGTGAAAGGAACGAAGCTCGACACACTGATGGCGCCGGGCGACCGCGCGTCGTTCCGCGACACGTTGAGATCCATCAACGGCTCGGCCGATATCACCGTGCGGTTCACAATCCCCGACGGATCAATTGTTCACTTCGACATGTCGATAACGGACCTGCGCGACGACCCGCTGGTGGAGGGGTTTGTCCTCAGCGGGACCGATGTGACCAACCTGGTCGACACGCAACGGGCGTTGCGCAATATGGCAGATCATGACTCACTAACCGGTTTGTTGAGCAGGCGTGCCCTGATTTCCGAACTTGAAATCCTCGTTGGCGACGGGTACCAGCACGAGATCGTGGTGTTGTTCTGCGATCTCGATGGGTTCAAGTCGGTGAACGACCGGCTCGGGCACGCGGCCGGCGATCAGGTCCTGATCGAGGTGGCCAGGCGACTCGAGCGATCCATTCGCCCGAACGACTTGGTTGGCCGGCTCGGCGGAGACGAATTCGTGGTCGTCCTTCCACGGGCGGAGGGAGTGATTGCCACCGACATTTCCAATCGCATCACTGCGGCTCTGGCCGAACCGATATTTGCCGGCGATGAAATCATCACCATGCAAGTGAGTGTCGGAAGCGCATCAACGGTCGATCACCCCACGGCCGCACGACTCATGTTGGCTGCCGACCATGCCATGTACTCGAGCAAGCACGATGGCTGGGTTGTCGGTGAGCACAAAGTGACGTGACCGCTCAGTGGAGAATGCGGACATACCCAATTGTTCTTCTCATCGCGCTGGGCATCTCTTTTCTGATCGTGGTTACCGCTGGTAGTGGGTCATCGACGGTTGGCGGCCGAGTGGGTGGAGACTTTCCGGCGTTCTACGGAGCCGGCTCCCTCGTTGCCGACGGTCACGTTGGTGATCTCTACAGCCCGTCCCAACAAGCAGCGCAACAGGTGGAGCTGCTCGGATCCGAAAGCGGGTTCTTGGCCTTCGCATACCCTCCCCACGTTGCGTTGGCGTATTCGCCGCTTTCGACGCTCCCCTACCGGTTGGCATACGTGATTCACACCGCGTTCATGTTCGTCGCTCTGGTCGCAGCACTGCACATGATGCGGGCAATGGTGGGGCTGATAGATCGCTACTTCGCACTTTCGGTGGCGGCGGCGATTTCCTTCTATCCCATGTTCATGGCCGTAGGGGGCGGACAGAATACGGCTCTCACGTTGTTGCTCATCACCTGGCTTTGGCGATCGTTGGACGAGGACCGCGAGCGAGCAGCCGGTGTGGCAGTTGCCCTGTTGATGTTCAGGCCCCAGTACGCCATTCCGCTCATGGGCCTGCTCTTCTTGGGGCGTCATTTTGTGGCCGTGCGTTGGGCAGCTCTCGGAGGGGCAGCGACGTGGTTGCTCAACGCTGTTGTGGCTGGCCCGGATTGGGTAGCCGATTGGCTCTCCCATGCCGGCCCATTCGTATCAGCAGACGCCAGCGTGAACGCTCACAACGCCAACTCGATCATCGGCTTCCTACGCGCCACAATCGGACACGAATCAGTTGTCGCGATGGGAGTTGGCGCCGCTTTGGCCGCGCTGGTGGCTGTGGTGGTGGCCCATCGATGGTGGTCACGCAACTGTGACTTGGACCTGCTGATGGCGCTCACCTCTACCGGGCTCGTGCTGATGAGCCCCCACGCCATGTTCTACGACACTGGATTGACGGTCCTCACACTCGCCGTATTGGTTGGGCGTGACGAGAGACGATGGACTCTCGTCCTCGCCGTCGCGGCCGCGGCGATGACCCAGACGGTGTCGGGATCGCTTGATTTCTCACCGTTCGCGCCGATCGTGATGTTGTTGTTCGTCCTGACCGCTCGGGACATCCCCGCCGACCGAATGGCGCCGGCTCGACTTCGATTGGAGGTTCACTGAGTGCGCGACCTGTCCATCGTCATCCCGGCCTACAACGAGGCAGCCAGAATCCCCGTGGTTCTCGATTCGATAGTCGAATATCTCGACGCGTCGGATTGGAACAGCGAGGTCATTGTCGTGGATGACGGTTCCACCGATGCGACCGTGGAGGTCGCCCAAGGCTGGGCCGAGCGAATCGATCACCTGCGAATCATCTCGAGTCCCTTCAATGGGGGTAAGGGCCGAGCCATTCGGCTGGGGATGCTGGCGTCGACAGGAAAACTCCGACTGTTTCTCGATGCCGACAACAGCACCGACATACGCGAGCTCGACCGGCTGCTTGAAGCCGGCGGCCGCGAACCGATCGAGCCGTCGGTCATCATTGGATCGATCGCCCACCACCCCGATTTGGTGGATCGTCCCCAGTCGCTTCTGCGTCGTCTTTTGGGTCGTCTGGGAAACCGGATCATCCAGCGAGCCGTCCTGCCGGGGATAGATGACACCCAACGGGGCTTCAAAGTATTCGACGGCGAGACAGCCGACCGCGTGTTCCCAAGATGCCGAGTCGATGGTTGGGCCATCGACGTGGAGGCGCTCGCCATCGCCAACGCGCTCGGATATCACATTCTCGAGGTGCCGGTGAATTGGGATCATTGTGACGACAGCAAGGTCAGTCCGGCCTCCTACCTGCAGACACTCGCCGACGTCATGCGGATCCGTCACGATCTGAGAAATGATCGTTATCGAATCAACGAGCCTGTCTGACCCCGTAGCCCGTCGCTAGATGGTTGGTTCCAAGGGGTTAGTGGTCGTAGGCGGTGAGCGCGAGGATGCGTTGCGGGACGCGGGCGCAGATGCCGGGTCGGGTGCGGCCGCCGCGGCGTTCGAGGTCGAGTTGGGCTGTCAGGGTCTGGTTCATGGACTCGATGGTCTGGCGGAATGCCTTGAGGGAACGGCGCCCGGGCCGGGATTTCTCCGTTGTCAGGTTGGGGCGGATCAGTGTGATCCCAGCGGTGTTGAGTTCGGTTTCGAAACTGGCGCGGCGGTAGCCCTTGTCGGCGATGAGGGTCACCCCGGCGCTGTCGGATCGTTTCGCGGTTTCGCGGCTGCGGCCGCATTCGACGGGGGTGAAGTCCACGAGCCACAGGTCATCGGTGTATGGGGGGCATGACCTGGCCAGATACGCGATGACGTGGTGAAGCAGTTCGCCGCAGCGACGGAGGCATCTGTTGTAGCCCGGCCGATCCGGCAGGTAGACGAACCAAGGCTGCAGGTGGGAACGGGCGTAACAGATGAACTGGGCTTCGGACGTGTAGCCGAGCAGCGCTTGGATC
>CAZHMP010000085.1:0-10310 GCA_964533595.1 uncultured Acidimicrobiales bacterium
TATACCTGCCGGAATGATTTCGACATCCAATTCGATTGTCGTGACCGACATCCGTCACGAGGCAGTCCGATGAGTCGCGACGGCGGTAAGCACGCCCACGGCACCAAGTTGCGGCACGTGTTGGGGATCGACATCGGCGGTTCCGGAATCAAGGCAGCTCCAGTTGATCTCGAGACCGGCGAGTTCGCCGAAAACAGGCGGCGAATCGCCACTCCCGATTCAGGCGATCCCGACGCAATTGTCGACATCACCCGACAACTCTGCCGGCACTTCGAATGGTCGGGTACGGTCGGCTGCGCCTTCCCCGGAGTGATCCGCAACGGCCACACGCTCACCGCGGCCAACCTCGACAAAGGTTGGGTGGGAATGTCAGCGGAGAAGGCCTTCTCGAAGAAACTCGGCCTCCCGGTGACCCTCGTCAACGATGCCGACGCTGCCGGGCTGGCCGAGGTCAGGCTCGGAGCGGCGAAGAACGTAAATGGTGTGGTGATCATGATCACGCTGGGGACCGGAATCGGAACGGCCGTGTTCACTGACGGCAAGATGGTGCCCAACACTGAATTCGGGCATCTCGTCCTCGACGGAGTCGAGGCGGAAGATCTCGCATCGTCGAGAGCCAAGAACGATGACGACATTGGTTGGCGCGTGTGGGCCGAACGCATCGAGAGGTACCTGCACGAAATGGAACGACTGTTCTGGCCGGACTTGTTCGTAATCGGCGGTGGGATCAGCAAGAACTTCGAGAAGTTCGGCCCGCGAATCGAGATCGACACACCGTTGGTGCAGGCACAACTTCAGAACCGGGCAGGAATTGTGGGTGCGGCTCTGGCTGCCTCCGACAACAGCTGAGGATCAAGTCAGAAGTTTGCGGACTTCGCCGCACAACTCCAGAGTCTCGAGAGCGTCTTCTTGTGCGATGGTCATGCAGCGCACGATCACGTCGCTGAAACCCATGTCGCGAAACGGTGCCAGCTGGGTCGCCACGTCCTCCACCCCGCCGTATGCGACCGCTTCTCTGGGCATGCCGCGGTAGCCGGCTGCCACCAAGTCGTCGCCCAACTTGCGGGCGCGGTCCGCATTGTCCAAGACGATTACGTCCTTGCGAACTGCGGCCCGCGGTGTGCGGCCCAGAGACTCACATTCACTGATGTATATGCGCAGGCCTTCTTCGGCAGCCGAAGGGGTCAACCCCGGTCCGCCATACCAGACGTCACCCTCGCGCGCCGCACGACGCAGTGGACCCGGTCCGCCTGCACCCACCCACCACTCGACCGTGCCCTCCGGACGTGGATTGACAATGGCATCGCGAACACCAAATCGATCACTGGATACCGTCTCACCCGCCAAAAGGGCCTTGATAATGCCGATCGACTCGTCGAGATCCCTGCCTCTTCTGGTGAGGTCGCCGCCCATTGCATGAAACTGTTGGTCACCGCCACCGATGCCGGTCTGAATCATGAACGTGCCTTCACACAACGCCGCGAGTGTCCCGATCTGCTCGGCCACGAGCACCGGATTCCACAACGGCAGAAGAAACAAGCAGCCGGTTGGGCGGGAGGTGTCCCACTCGGCGGTGAGACGGGCGAGCATGGGCACCCCTTGGTAGTAGGGGATGGGAGTGGCGTGGTGGTCGCCAAGACTCAGCGAGTCGAAACCGGCGTCGCGGGCCACGCGTGAGCGCTCGATCATGTTGACCGCTCCGCTCTTCACGTCGTCGACTGAATGGGCTGAGGTGATCGAGACTCCAAGGCGCATGACGCGATGATAGATCCCGGCCCTGGCGGTCGGCCGGAGATGACGATGCCAAACCTGTTGGCCACCGCGTGCCGTGTGAGAGGTGCGTGGGTGCGTTGATCAACCGAGACCAGGAGGTCCCCGGATGCAAGTTTGGATCGATCACGACGAATGTGCCGGCGTTGGCGTTTGCGTGGACGCATGCCCGGAAGTTTTCATCATGGCCACCGATGGCCTCGCCTACGTGATGCAGGGAGGCCAGATACTCGGCCGCAATCAAGTGGCTGTTTGTGATGACTCGCTCGGCGATGCGGTCATGGATGCGGCCGAAGACTGCCCACAGGGATGTATCTACATGGAGGCCTGATCGGTTGGCCAAGAGCCACCGATATGAGCCCGCGGTGCGAGCCTTGCTACGGTCACCTCCCTACACCTGAGGAGGGGCCTTGTATCCAGGAGCGCACGCAAGAACCAGTCCGGATCACCCGGCGGTGGTCATGGCCGGATCGGGTGAGGTAATCACCTACGCACAGCTTGACGATGGGGCCAACCGGCTCTCCCGGGTATTTCACGACGTGGGCCTCAGACCCGGCGACCACATTGCTTTCTGCATGGAAAACCATCCGAGGTTTCTGGAAATCTGCTGGGGAGCCCACTACGCCGGGCTGATCTACACGGCCATGAGCAGCAGGCTCACGACCGACGAGATGGAATACATCATCGACAACTGCGGGGCCAAGGCCTTCATCACGTCGCCCTACAAAGCCGACCAGGCCGCCGAGCTACGCGACCGGATGCCCGGGGTGGAGCTACGACTCATGGTCGGCGACACCATCGAGGGCTACGACAGCTACGAAGCCGCGGTGGACGCCGCGTCTGGCGAACCGCTGGCCGATCGAGTATCCGGCACCGACATGCTCTACAGCTCGGGCACCACCGGTCGTCCCAAAGGGGTCAACACCAACGTCCCGGCGCTGCCGCTGGAGACCGCGGGAACAAATGTCGCCAACCTGGCCGCGTTGTTCTCGATGTCAGATGATTCGGTGTATCTGTCGCCCGCTCCGCTGTATCACGCGGCCCCGCTCAGATTCTGTATGGCGGTTCACGTTCTCGGCGGCACGGTGCTGGTGATGGAGCGGTTCGATGCCGACGATTATCTGAGGCTCGTTCAGGAATACAGGGTCACGCAATCACAAGTCGTGCCCACCATGTTTGTACGAATGCTCAAGCTTCCCGAAACGCTCCGATCGAGCTACGACGTGTCGTCTCTTGTTGCGGTGATCCACGCCGCCGCTCCATGCCCGGTTGATGTGAAGCACAAAATGATCGAGTGGTGGGGCCCCGTGCTCCACGAGTATTACGCCGGAACTGAAGGGAACGGCTTCGTCTATTGCAACAGCGAACAATGGCTCGCCCATCCCGGAACGGTCGGGCAGCCGGTTCTCGGCGAGATCCACATTGTGGGAGACGACGGCGAGGAGCTTCCCACGGGGGAGGCGGGCACGATCTACTTCTCCGGCGGGGGTTCCTTCGAATACCACGGCGACGCAGAGAAGACCGCTGAATCGCGACTTCCAAATGGTTTGGCAACTCTTGGCGATGTCGGCCGGGTCGACGATGAGGGATACCTCTACCTCACGGACCGCAAGGCCTACATGATCATTTCCGGAGGCGTCAACATCTATCCCCAGGAGGCAGAGAACGTTCTCACGATGCATCCCGAGGTCACGGATGTCGCCGTCATCGGTGTTCCCAACGATGACTTCGGTGAGGAGGTCAAGGCCATTGTCCAGCCGGCCTCGATGCCGCATGACGAAGTGTCCGCGAGTCAGCTGGAGCGTCGCCTCATCAACTACTGCCGCGATCAGTTGGCCGACGTGAAGTGCCCGCGGTCGGTCGACTTCCGGGAGGAACTGCCCAGACATCCCACCGGGAAGCTCTACAAGCGCCTGCTCAAGGACGAGTATTGGGCAAAATACGAGCGACAGATCTGAGCCATTGTTGGATGCCGTCCGCGACTCTGCACAAATTGCTGCACGAATCGCTCAAATTTGCCGGCGTAGGTGCCGATGGAGGTCACGGAACGTTCCGACCCTTCCTGTCCAGTGAGGTTCGTTCTGTGTTCGACAGTCCCGGAGGCGCTCACCTCCGGGATTGCCGCGTTCGGCTGAGAATTCGCTGACCTGGGTGCCACGACTCATGTCGAATGTCATCAAGTTGTGATTCGTTCAGCCCCGGATTCTCAAGTTGAGCGCATCCCGAACCGAGCTATGGGTAAACCTTCCAGAGGCGAGCCCGCAATGGCTCTCCTCACTCCACCGTCAGCGTCACTCGTGGCACTGGACTCGCCGAATTGTCCCTCGCCGGGTCTCTATCCCGAGTGGCGCTGCCGCGTTGAATGGTCAATCGCTCGAATGATGCGTGTCTTTGATTGCCTCGATGAGCCGATCGGTGTTGGATCTGTCCTCGTAGATGAGTCTTACCAACCAATACCGCAGGTAACGGGTGAGGCTGTTGCGCACCCAAACCAAGCCGCCGACGATGGCGAGGGACAGCCCCATGATCATGACAATCTGAGCGTTGTTGGCGCTCACGATCTCGTTGAGGATGGCGGTTGCATCCCCCTGAGTGGTGTCGCCTCGCTGGGCGAGGGCGGAAAGCAAGGCAACCGCCAACCCGAGACCCAGCATCACAGCACCGATCAAGGACCAGGTCCTCTCGGGGCTGACCTTTCCGCCGGATACGCGCAATCCGTCCACCTCGTGGCGAAATTGTTCCAGACGGGCCGGAGACTGGGGGGTGTCGCTGTCGCTCATGGGGTTGCCTTCCGTGATATTGCTACCGAGTCGATATCACAGCTCACGAACCGAGGTAGGCATCGGACAGTTTCTCGGCAATCGTTGCCGGCGCGCCCACCCCTGTCACACGGCCATTGATGAGCAAGGCAGCTCGGTGGGCGATGTCGAGAATTGGTTTGGCAAACTGTTCCACTATCACGATAGAGGTTCCCGATTCCGCCAGCTCTGCCACGCGTTGATACAAATCCTCCACGATCATTGGGGCCAGTCCCATCGACAACTCGTCCAGAAGCAGGACAGCGGGGGCGGTGGTGATTGCTCTCGACAGGGCGAGCATCTGTTGCTCGCCTCCCGACAGCGTGCGCGCCGGGTGGTTTCGTCGTTCGGCGAGTCTGGGAAACAGGTCGTAGGCCATTTGCTCGATGTCATCCGCCCGGTTGGTCGCGTGGGCGAACATCGCGAGATTCTCCCTCACGCTCAGGTTCGGAAACACTCCGCGATGCTCGGGGACCAGGCAAATGCCGGCTCTTGCCAGCCGATCAGGACGCACCCCGTTGACCTCTCGCCCCATCAACGAGACACTGCCGGAACTCGGAGTGACCAGCCCGCTCATTACTCGCAGCGTGGTGCTCTTGCCGGCTCCGTTTGGTCCCAGCAAAGCCAACACCTCGCCGGCGCCGACGTGCAGGTCGATGCCGTGAAGAGTGTCGATGCCGCCGTATCCGGCCCTGACCCGATCAAGAGCGAGCACCGGTGTCAAGATCGACTCGATTGCTCGTGGCCCAGGTAGGACGCCTGGACGGCAGGGTTACTGCGAATCTGAGATGGTGTCCCGACGGCCAGCGTCTGCCCGAGAGCCAGGACGTTGATCACATCGCAGATCTCCATCACGAACGACATGTCGTGCTCCACCAACAAGACGGCAAGACCGTCGTCGGCGAGTTGTCGCACCAGTTTGGACAATTCACGGGTCTCTGAGTCGTTGAGCCCTGACGACGGCTCGTCGAGCAGCAGAACACGGGGCCGAGTGGCGAGTGCCCTGGCCACTTCAACCAGCCGTGCCGCTCCGGTCGGAAGAAGCGCCGCCGGTGAATCGGCGAGATCAAGTAGGCCGACGCGATCCAGACACTCGAGCGCTTCGGATCGGGGGCTGCGGGCGCTCAGGCTCCAGCGTCGACGCATTTCCGTCGCCACCATAACGTTGTCGAGCGTGGTGAGTTGTTTGAAGATTTCGAGTCTCTGGAATGTTCGAGCCATGCCCCGACGGGCTCTTTGATGGACCTTCATCGACGTGATGTCGGATCCGTCAAGGAGAATTCGTCCATCCACGAGATCCTGCATGCCGGTCAGGGCATTGAAGAGAGTGGTCTTGCCGGCACCGTTGGGTCCGATCAGCCCAGTGACGGTGCCGGTCTCAACTGATAGGGACACGTCGTCGACAGCAGTTATCCCACCGAACTTCACGGTGAGCGATTCGGCTTCGAGCAGCGCGCTCATTCTTGGCCGCCCAACTTCTCGGCGATGCTGGGCGGATCGACCAGTTTGGTGATTCTGAGTCGGCGGTCGATCTCGATGATGGCCTCTTCGGTATACGCAACCGTGAGACCGAGTTCGTTGATTTGGTCGACACCGATCGGGTCCAATTCTGGTGGAGACTCCTCACGGACGTCGCTTCGCCACGGAAGAATCGGGGACAATCGGTGGCCGATGTCGGCGACCGCGCCGTCGGGGTTGGCGATGATCGAAATGGCCATGAGGCCCGGCCCCATGATTTCGACGGCCGACAGCCAAGACCAGCCGAGACGCTCCTTGATCACGATGAAGAAGATCGTGGCGGCGCCTCCGAACACGGCGGCGCCGGGGCGGGTGACTCCACCGACGACGAGCAACAAGACGATTGGCAACCCGAGCAGCAACGTGAACTGACTGGGGTTGAGCGTGCTCTGTTGGATCGAGAACAATGCTCCTCCAAACCCGGCAATTGCTGCCGAGATGGCAAATACGATCACCTTCGTTTCGGTGGGGTTGACCCCCGCCATGGCAGCTGCCGCTTCGGAGTCGTTGATTGCTTTCCACCTGCGGCCGAGTCGACTGCGTTCAAGTACGGTCAGCCCGACCACGCCACATGCCAGAACCACGGTGAGAAAGACCAAGAATCCTCGGCTTCTGCCATCGAGTTGCCATCGGAATAGGTGAAGGGCGGCGATTCGTTCTCCGACATCAGGGTCGAGTACCCGCGATTGCGTGAAAAACAGCAACTCGAAACCTCTCGCGAATGCCATTGAAGCGAGAGCCAGATAGAGCCCCTTCAGCCGCACCGCCGGGAGTGCCATCAGCAGGCCAACGGGAGCGGTGAGCATCGCCGCCACAACGAGACCCCACATCTGCCCGGTGTCGCCGGCAATCTTGAGGAACATCACGGCGCCGAAACCGGCGAAGGCGAGGGGCGCGAAGTTGACTTGGCCCGCCCAACCGGTGAGGGGAACCAGCGACAACATGATGATTGCGGTGATCATCATCGAGATTCCGCGATTGATGCCCGTTCCACCCCATGCGTCGATGAAAGGAATCCAACCTCCCGACCACGCGACGGTCAAAGCGACGAGTGCCACTCCCCCGAGAAGCGCGTCCGGAAGGGGCGTGGTCGGCCTGACGCGGAGCGAATCGGCCGCGCCCGTCGCTTGGAGCCTGGACTGGGGCAATGCAAGCACCACAACAAACAACAAGATGGTCGGAAGTGCTCGGTCGGCGTTCGAGAAGCCATCAGGGAAATCGAGGAAACTGCGAATGAACTGTTGGCCGACGCCGAGAATCATTGCGCCGAGAAATGTGAGCGGAAGACTCGCCAGCCGCCCTACGGCTGCGGCAGCGAACGCGTCGATCACCACCAGAGTGAGCAGGTCGACGACCATTCCGGATTCTGGGGCGATCAAAATTCCGGCCACGGCAGCCATGGAGGAACCAAGAGCCCACGCCAGTGCTGAAAGCCTGGCCGGGTTGGCTCCCGTCAGCGACGTGAGTGAACGACTGTCCACCACAGCCCGCATGGCCACACCGGTGCGTGTGCGATGCAGCAACAACCTCAGGAATATGGCGAGCGCCATAGCCACACAGATGGTTGAGAATCGATGCCAAGTGACGTTCACACCGAACAACTCAAAGCCTCCGGTGCGTCCGAAGAACGGTTGGCTGTTTCGACCTCGATCGATTCTCCATTGGGTGGCCGCCAGGCCCATGAGCGCAAGCATGAGTCCCACGGTGGCCATTAGTTGAATGACCAGCGGCGATTTCTGCATCCGCCGCATCATCAGTAGATCAAGGGCCGCTCCTCCCAGTGGCGCGATGACCAACACCACGGTCGCGATAGCAATCGGTGCCGGCCAGCCACGGTTGAACCTGAGCTCCCAATAGAGGAATGCCCAGTACATTCCCATCGCCCCTTGAGCGAAGTTGAAGACGCCGGTTGTGGTGTAGACGACCACGATTCCGCTGGCTGAAACGGCGTAGATCGATCCAAGCGTGAGCCCGATCACGATCATCGATCCGACGGATGCCACCGTCACGTTTCGACCGGCCCAGTTGAGCGCGGACAGCAGCACCGCTGCCGAAACCGTCAGCGCGATCGCTGCCCAATTGCCCTTGGAGAGATTCATCCTCGGGAGTGGCTCATGGCAATGTGTCAGCCCAACTTCTCGGACTCGATCGCAGCGTCGAGCGTGATGGCGTGGATGTTGGCGCTGTCACAGTCGAGGACACCTCGAGCCTTGGGGTGGACCTTTACGAACTTGCCGTCTTGTATCTGTATGACCGCGAAGCATGGCCCCGATACTTTGCCAGCCGGATTGGTGACACCCAGCATTCCGTGGGCGTCGAATGCGGTGACCGTGGCCAATTCGGCGAGGAGCGACTCGCGTGTGATGGAGTTGACGTCGCCACGATCGACGACGGCGTTCACCGCATCCTCGATCATCACTCCCGCGGCCCAGGCATTGAGCCCGAAAGCGGCCGGGTTGGCCACTGAATCCACATACGCCTGAAGTTCATCGTTGGTGTCCGCCTCTTCGAAGGGGACGGAGAAGATGGTGAGGTATGTGCCCTCGACGACGTCGCCACCGGCCTCGAAGATGCTTTGCGTGTAACACGAGATCGTGCACTCCCAGATTTCGGCATCCACGCCCTGGGCAACCGCCTCGCTTCGCCATTTCACCAGCGATTGGTCGTTGGATCCCGTACGGGCGAAGTTTGCGTTGTTGTCGGCGATGGCTTGAACGAACGGGGTGAACACAGGTTGGAGAGCTGATCCCCCCACCGTGTACTCGCCCACGTTTTCAACTCCAGCCTCCTCCATCGCCCGGATGGTCGTGATGTTGGCCTGTCGAATGGAGGGCAGATCGCCGGGCACGAGAAACACTCCGCGCAGGTCGGGATCGACGTTCTCCTGGAAATACTTGATTTCTCCCACTCTTTCGATGAACTCACGAGGGCCACCGTCGTAGGGGCAGGCGCCCTGAGGAGCGACAATCGGGAACGTGTTGGGGCTGCATTGATGAGTGGTCTCAGTTGTGATCTGAGCGATATCGGGAATACCGATCGGATTACCGGCCGCGTCAGGACACGAGTTCATGGGGTCGGTGTCGAATACGAACAGCGAAGTCGTGCCGACCATTGCGAGGGCCTTCTCACAGGCCGTGATCTGGGCATTCACGGACTCGTTGGGGCTGAGCATGGTGTCGAACTTGATGACCTCGACGTGTCGGCAGGCCAATCCACCGTGGGAGTTGATGTAGTCAGCCCACGCCTGCACCCCGTCCCAGGCGTCCTTGAACAAGCCTGGAGCGATTGGTATCTGGACGTCGGCCGCTGCCAGCAGGGTGATGGTGTCGGCGGTGATGCCGATGTCGGTGGCTTCGGGCGGGAGCGTGGAACATGGGTTGGGCGCGGCCGTGGTGGTTGTCGTGGCGTCGCCGAAGATGTCGTCGGCGGACTGGGTGGACGTGGGTTGTGTGCTGGTCACAGGTGAACCCGAGTCAACCGTCGAGTCGCCGGAACCCGAGGAGCATGCTGATGCGATGAGCACCATTGCGATAGCGACCCCTGGCCAAGCAAGGGTCTTCGCTCGAACCATCCATGTCTCCTGTGTCGCGGCGATAGCTTTCGCCGACATGCGAATAGGTCCACCGGAACCTAATACGTGCCCATGTGCGTGTCATGAACCGGAGAGCGGCACTCCGGGGAGTGGTCGTGTCGCCGTGGCATCGATGGTCGGGCTACGTTCTGGCCGAGACCCCTCGGAGATGACTTCATGACCAAACCTGATGACGACCTGGCCTCGGGATTTCCGGACGCCGACATCTCAGAATGGCATGCCGCGGTGGCGAAGGTGCTGCGCGGTCGAGACTTCGACTCCGTACTCGTGAGCGAGACTCGCGATGGGCTCGAGATCCAGCCTCTCTACCGAGCCGACCCCGACCAAGAGCCTGATCGAGGTGCGTCATCCGGAGCGGATTCCATCGCGCTCGGCCGGACATCCCAGACATGGGACATTCGGCAGTCCCATGGTGGCGAAGCGACGCGCTGCAACGCTGAAATCCTCGAAGACTTGGAGGGCGGAGTCACCTCCATCGAATTGAGCATGCCGCCGGATGAGGATTCGGCGCAGTACCTGCGGGCGGCGCTGTCGGGTGTGAATCTCGGGATGATCCCGGTGGCGTTGGCACCTCATTCGAGCGTCGACAGTGCGCGGGAGTTTCTCGCCATGGCCAACGACGGCGAAGGTTC
>CAZHMP010000086.1:0-3924 GCA_964533595.1 uncultured Acidimicrobiales bacterium
CTGCCGTCGTGATCGCGCGACAGCGCGTTGCGTCTCGCGGAGGGAATCACGTTTGGCGATATCTTGGCGCCGGTCGACTTTGCTTTTGCCTCGAGCGAGAGCGAGCTTGATCTTGGCTCTGCCGCTCACGAAATAGAGTGCCAGCGGGATGATTGCCAGATGGTCTCGTGCCGCTCTGGACGACCACCTTTGGATCTGATCGCGATGAGCGAGAAGCTTGCGGCGTCGGTCGGGGTCGTGGGCGAACGCGCTACCGGAATGGGAGTATTGAGCGACGCGAAGCCCGACGAGCCAGAATTCGTTTCGATAGAAGATCGCGTAGGACTCGCCAAGCTGCACCTTGCTCTCGCGGAGTGACTTGACCTCGCTCCCGCGCAGCACCATGCCGACCTCGAGAGTGTCGAGAATCTCATAGTCTCGGTGGGCCACCCTGTTGGTGGCTACGACCGTTGCACCTTCGGGCACATCGCGTCGCTTCTGCGATTTCGCCATGGCGCACCACGGTATCGACTGGTGACACCTGCCGCCCCGATCTTGAAGCGGCGATCGTTGTGGCTAGGTTGGTGCTGTGTTGGAAATGCCACGGAGTGTGCACACGGAGATGTTGGGCCACGCGATTGCCGGTCTTCCGAACGAAGCGTGCGGCCTGTTCGCCGGGATTTTCGGGGGAAACTCCGTAGAGCGGTTTTTCCCAATGCGTAACGTGGCCGAATCGAGTCGCATCTATGAACTCGATGGGCAGGAGATGATGTCGGTCGAGCGTGAAGCCGATGACAACGGACTGTCGATCATCGGTGTGATGCACTCGCACACTCACACCACCAACTACCCGTCGCCCACTGATGTGGCCGACGCGGCCCGCTTCGATCCGTTCGGTGCGTGGAGCTTCGTGATCGTGTCGCTGAAACACCCCGACCCTTCTCTGCGCTGCTACCGAATCCTTGATGGCGAGATCACGGAGGAAGGTGTAGCACTCAGCTGACGGCAATGGTTATAATTCCGATCTAAGAAGTCGGAATTACGCAGACTTCGGAAGGGTTCGATACTGCGATGGCCATTTTCGAATCAGCCTTGGATCTGGTTGGCAACACACCGATGGTTGATGTCAGCCAACTCAGCCCCAACCCTCGCGTGCGTATCATCGCCAAGATCGAGAGTCAGAACCCGGCCGGGTCGGTGAAGGACCGCATCGCCAAGGCCATGGTCGCCGACGCAGAGTCCGATGGCACTCTCCGCCCAGGCAAGACGATTATCGAGCCATCGTCGGGAAACACGGGCATTGCGTTGGCCATGATCGCCCAGATCAAGGGCTACCCGATCAAGATCGTCATGCCGACCAACGTGTCGCCCGAGCGTCGACAGATGCTGGAGGTGTTCGGCGCGGAGATCATCGATTCGCCGGGGGAGGAGGGGTCCAACGGCGCCATACGCCTCGCCCAGGATCTCGCCGACCAACATCCTGAGTGGGTGTTCCTCTACCAATACGCAAATCAGGCCAATCCTCAGGCTCACTACGACACAACCGGCCCGGAGATTTGGGCCGATGTGCCCGAAATCACCCACTTTGTCGCGGGCCTCGGCACGAGCGGAACGCTGATGGGCGTTGGCACATTCCTCAAAGAACAAAACCCCGACGTGCGGGTCCTTGCCGTGGAGCCTCCAATCGGAGAGAGGGTCGAAGGATTGCGCAGTCTCGAGGATGGATTCATCCCACCCGTCTACGACAAGTGGGGCGGAGCCGAGCTTCTGAATGGAAAACGGATAGTTCGCCCCCGTGAATCGTTGGAATACACAAGGCACCTGGCTGGGGTCGGAATATTTGCCGGGATTTCCGCCGGAGCTGCGTTGGCGGGAGCGGTGCGAACTGCCGAGAGGATCGAGTCGGGCACGATTGTGTTCATAGTCAGTGACGGTGGATGGAAGTACCTGTCAACGAACCTGTGGACCGACGACCTCGACGAAGTCGCTGAGCGCGCCGGCGAAATCATCTACTTCTGAGCGCCGCCACACCCACTGCGGCTCCGATCTGCATCAACGCGACGCGCTATTTCAGGACGACGATGTGCCCGGTACGGCTTATCAGCGTGCTGCTTAATCCCCCGGGCAGTGCGGGAGCAATAATCAGATCGACGCGCAGCTGAAGGCGCACGTCGACAGTTATCCGGCCTGCACCGTCGTGCCCGATGGCGACCGCCTCCACCGTCGAGTTTGGCAGCGGACCGGCAGCAACTGCCTCTGCCACGATTCCTCGAGCTCTTGCCGCATCGAGAGTCAAGGGCAGACCCGACCGCAGCGCGGCAACGTCGAGCGCAGCGAGGGAGTCATTGGCCGCCGAGTCGGCCACCGCCTGAAGCTCGCGTGCCCTGACTTGGGTAAGGCCGATGTCAACCACGATGGCGCCAAGAACCAACATGATCATCACTGCCGCCGGAAACAACAACAAGACCGTGCCGCGGTCGCTGCTGCCACCCCTGGTGCGGATTCCGTAACTCATTGGCAATTCGCCGGCCCAAGTAGGCCGCCCCGATAGGGGTCGACCAGCTCCGAGTAGGTCGAGGTGACCGGCTTCAGATGTCCAAATCCTCCGATGAACGGAACTGACAGAGTTGGTATCTCGTAGCTGACAGTGACGCTGACGCGAGCACACCGGGAGAACCCACCGTTGACGATGGGTCTGTCGACGGTGGCTCGAGGGCCGGAGCGTCCGTAGGCCACGAGAGTTTCTTGCGCTCTGGTTACTGCGTTGACCTCGGCTTGGGATGCGGTGTCGGCCTCGACGTAGGCCCGTACCGCCTCACGAGCGGAACTTGTGACCGCAAGTTTCGCGTCTATGACCCCCCATGCGTTTGCCAACAAGAGTGTCACGGCCACGAAAACCAGAAATCCGAACGGCAACACTTCGATGCCGCCCACCTGGCCGGACTCGCCACGAAATCGACGGACGTTCTCCCTTCGGGCGACTCTCATCGTTTGATTTCCGTTCTCACTGAAATCGTCTTTCGAAGATGCGAGAGTCCAAAGATGCCGGCAACCGCGGGTGGCAATATGTTCGGGTGGTCGGCTGTGACGACCACTGTGACGCGATCGGGATCGACGCAGTTCCATGCCAGAACGGCGTTGCCCGCTCGTCCGTATTCGCCCAGCGAAGCGGCGAATGCTGCCTCAGCGGCAGGAACAGAGGCACATCTGTCGGCAGCCGCGTCGAATCCGGCGACCGTCATGGCGGCTTCATGCGCGGCCGACGTCACCATGGTGGTGGCATAGAGGTTGAACATGATTTGAACCGCGGCAAACATCAACAGCAGGAAGACCAGAAAACCGAAGCTGGTGCCGAGCAACCCTGCGCCGCGCTCATCGCGACATCGCCGGCTCACCCGTTGGCCGAGCCGATCTTGTTGACTTGCCCTTCGATGTTGACCTCTGCGTTGCCCCAGATTCGCTGGAATGCAACCCACATGCCCGCGCCTATGAATGCGATGATGAGTACGGCAATGGCGGTACTTATGACGCCCTCGCCGCGATCGCCGAGGAGGCGGCCCGATCGACGATTTACCGTTGAAACCATCATCTGGATTTCCATCCAAGTGATTGCTGAAATGCTCATTTGTCTTTCTCTTCCTGTCATTTTCTGTGTTGTTGAGTTTCTCGAGGTCAGGCCGCTCAGCCTGCGAACAGCGAAAGTGCATCGATGAAGGGGATCCCCATCAGCAGGACTCCGGGTATGAGAGCGGCCACTGTGACCGGTATCCAGACCTGCTGATTGCGCCGTTCGATCGATTCGATCAGCTCGCGATGGGCGTCGCGGCGAATGGATCTTGCTTCTTCTGCGATCAGGCGTCCGAGGTCGGAGGTCTCCCGGTTGAGCGACAACACGCCCACGAGTCGGTCGAGTGAGTCGATGTCAACCAAATCGCTCCACTCTCG
>CAZHMP010000086.1:4024-10275 GCA_964533595.1 uncultured Acidimicrobiales bacterium
GGATCCCAATCCAAATGAGACCGCAACCCAGCCGAACTGCCTCACTCGAAATGAGGTGACATCGAGCGGTGAGTGGACACGACGAAGCTTCTCTTCGAGATCCTCGCTCACCCCGAAGATGCCGGCGATGTGCTCGCCAACAGATCGTGATAGCGGGGCGATGACATCCCGGAATGACTCGACCGACAGCATCTTGGCGCGTGACGAGTGTCGGGGAGACGGCCAGTAGGGCGAGAGCCGATCGACAAGGCTCGGTCGGCGAAACCACCGGAATTCCGAGATCAGCAATACCAGCCCGACGAACACGGTGGCGGACAACAGAACGGAGGTGAGGGTCATTTGTCGAATACCCGCTCAGTCTCGGGCAGCTTCATGACCGCTCCGGCCCAGATCCAACAGGCGATCACGAGACCCAACGCCACCATCACCACGGTTTGGCCACTGGCCGTTCGGTAGGCATCTCGGCCGTTTCCGATCGACATGCCGGCGAGTGCCATCCCGGCAGGCACCAAGAGCACGAAGATCCTGGCGAATCTCGCTCCGGCCTGCTGTGAATGGGCGTCTTTGCGCCCCTGAACGTCCTTGCGGCGGTCGTCCGCGAGCGCGCTGAGTCGGCTGTCGAGTTCGCTGCCGCCCAGTTCGTGGGCTATCAGAAGCGTCTCGCAAGCCATGTCGGCGGTCGGGTCGGCCAGCTGGTGTTTCAAGACCTGAAGCGAGCGCGAAAGATCGGTGGTGAGGAGCCACTCGTGGTGGGCCGCCTCAAACGCTGGATGCATCTCTTCGGGGCCTCGTCGACCCACGTCAAACAGGGCATTGGGGATGGATCGGCCGAGTGAGCTGGTCTGCAGTCGGATCTCTTCTATGAGACGCGGCCATGCGTCTTGGGCCTTGCGACGTCGTTCGTCGCGCCTTCGACGGTAGGAGTCGATGGGAAACGAGGCCGCGAACGTGCCGAGGGCGATCGCGGGAAGGATGCCACCGAATGCTGCGTAACCGATCACCGTGCCGAGGCACAACAAAGTTGCGACGACGGCCGTGAATTCACGCGGGTTGACGCCTTCGAGTCCAGCTTGTGACAACCACGAATCAAGATCAATCGACGGCCGATGCACCTTGGATGCGATCGCCGGACCGAAGCCTGCGCCTGTCCAACCGAGAACCAGAGCCGTGTAGACGAGCCAAGTCCCGAGAGCGGCAGCCAAGGCGAGGAGAAGGGCGGTCATGGTGCTTCGCCCGTCCCAAGGACCTCGCGAATATCCAACCCGGCGTCGTCGAACGCCCGAGCCGTGCGCTGGGGAATGTCACCGGTCCATGAGAGGGCGCCGCCTCGGCCGACCCGCGAGAACACCTCGGTCATCGTGAATTGGGAACTCTCCACCGAGGCGTTGAGCTCCTCGACACAAGCAATTGTCCCAACTCGGGGGCCTTCGGGAGTTCGTACGCAGTGGACCACGACGTCCACGGCCTCGGATACAAGATTGTTGAGCGCCGACATGGGCAATTCGTTGCTGGTGTCGGCCAGCTGGCAGATGAATCTCAAACGGGTGAGCGCTTGACGAGCGGAGCCCGCGTGAATCGTGGTGAAGCCCTTGACTCCTGATGACAAGGTGAGGAGCAGCGGCAACGCCTCACGATCTCGGACCTCGCCGACGATGGCCACGTCGGGAGCCATTCTCAAGAATCCGGCGACGAGTCTGCGTAGGTCGACTTCCGGTCTGTCAGAACGGCTCGCCCGGGTTTGCATGCTGGCAACGTTCGGCAAGGGAATGTCTGACTCAAAGACTTCCTCGGCAACGACAACTCTCAGAGATGGATCGAGTTCTGCTGCACAGCAATTGAGCATCGTGGTTTTGCCGGACCCGGGCGCTCCAGCGAAAATGACGGTCTGACGGGCATCCACACATGAACGGATGAAGTCGGCCGCGGCCCGGCTGAGTGTTCCGACCTCGATCAACTCATCGAGGTTCCGGAAAGTGACACCGGTGAACTTCCTGATGTTGACCATGAGGTGGCCGCCTCGCGCCACATCACCATGCACTATGTGGATTCGCGCCCCATCATCGAGCTGTGCATCCTGCAGACCCTCACTCGGATCAAGCTTGCGATGGGCGCTGGACGCGTCGTCGAGAATCTTCGTGAGCGTGCGAAAGACGTGCTCATCGTCGTGGAACACCTCGTGGTGGTATCCGCTTGAACCCACGTGACGCTTCACGAAGATGGCGTCGGGAGCATTGATCATGATCTCCCACACGTCCGCGTCGTCGAGGAGCGGGGCGAGGGGCCCGTAGCCGGTGAGGTTGCGCATTGCTCGATCGGTCACACCGGCGATGTCATCGATGGGGAACGGTCTGAGGCCGTGAACGTGGTCGGTATTCCACGACCTGATTTCCTCGTCCACGAGTTGGGACAATGTGTCGTGAGCGCCATCGCCGGCCATGTCGATCAGATCGTGTTTGGCCCGGCGCTGTACGGTGCGCTCGATTTCCTGTAGCGGCGTCTCGTGATCGGTGCCGATCATCCGACGTCCTCCGTCCAGGTGCCAAGAGTGCCCGGCCGGATCAGCTGAGGTTCGAGGTCAAGTGGCAGTTCCGCTCGGGAGGGCTCAGACTCGAGGCGACGCACAACCTCACCCAGCACGGGCGCTCCCAGGGCAGTCGGCACCCTGATGCCGTCGCGTAGAGCGACCTCCAAATCTCTGCGCTCAGGTACGAAGACAGGCCCATTCAGATGCTCGGAGAGGTCGGCCGAGTCGAGCAGCGCGGCGAGAGCACGCGTGCTCTCTGCTCTCTTGGATGGACTGCGTGGCGCTCTATTGATGACGGGCACGATGCGCTGCGGTTCGGCGTCGACGGCCAGAAGACTTCTGATGGTTCTGGCAAGCGAGAGGACTCCTTTCACACCGTGGGCGCCGATTGCTACAACGACGTCGGCGCGCTGGATGACGGATCTCGACATGAGATTGCGATCGGCCACATCGGCTGATCCAGTTTCCGGTTCGCCTTCGAAATCTCCAGTGATGTCGGCCACCACGACCCGGAAGGAGCGCAGCATGGTGTCGAGCGATGCTGCGAATGATCGTTCCCGGAGCACCGTCCAGTCGCGGTGATGCCTGAGTCCCAACATGAGTTGATACCCACGTTGGGGCACATCGAATGTCATCGAGCGGGTGTCCTCCACGGTCATTCGGCCGACACGGTGGGCTTCAGCGAACTCCTGAATGGAGGGGATCACATCGCGGGCGTCGTGGAGCATGGCCAGATCAGCGTCGAGGGCAAGATCGGCGAGCAGTACCATCCCGCGGTTGCCGGATCTCCCGGCGAGCGCTTGTGACAGGGCCATGGCCGTCACCGACTGACCCACGCCGCCAGAACCCGTGACTGCCACCAAGCTTCCGTGCCATGAACCGCTCAACACCGGAGTGTTGATCTCGCCTCCCGTCACGGAGCTGGTGAGGGTGGCTATTGGTGAAGCGTGCTGCTCGAGAGCTGAAATCAGGTCGGCTCGGCTGAACGGTGACGGGAGTACGCCTGAGACCCCAAGGTCGGTCCAATTGCGATGCACGGTCGGATCGACGACGATTACAGCAGTTCCGGCCGTCGTGGCAGCGTCCACCAGGTCGCGGTCGACGCCACTGACACGGTCTCCGACTAGGAGGGCCGAGTAGGCGCGGCCCCCGGATAGCCGAACTTGCACCTCGCTGGCCGACATGCACTTGACGAAGTCGATCGGTACGGCGGCCGACGTCGACCATCTCGCGAGTTCGCTGAACCACCCGGCACGTGGATGAGCCAGTCCCATCACTGTCCATCGCTTGCCGCTCATTTCGCTGCTGCTCCTTCGCCAGGGCTCACGCTGTTGAGCACGAAGCTGGTGGGGTACTGGTCCTCGATGGCTCTGGTCGAGCGAACGATCGTCAGGTCACCCTGTCGTGACAGATGGGTGGTCGACATGACGGACTCCGCGTCCGGGATTGAGAGTGTGAGCACACCGGTACCGGTGGCTCCAATCTGGTCGGTTCGGGGATCGAATGCGATGACGATTGCGTCTTCAAGAGCGACCATCGTTGTGGGAATGTCACCCACACGAAGGCTCGACAGGATCGTCACCCGGTCGCCACGAATCAGGTCCCGTGGCGTTCGGTCGAGCGGCACTGGAAATGACAGCTCGTGGACGGCTCCGATGGGGTATCCGTCGATAGTGGGGGATGCCAGAAGATCGTCGACTCCGAGAATCTCGCCGGGCCGAAGATCTCGCAGGCTGATTGCACCATCGAGACCCTCGGTCGAGTTGAGCGCGCCCCGCGCCACATCGACCGGGATGTCCATTGGCTCGAAGGCGACGAGATCCAGACTCACAGGTTGGCCAGCGGCAATCGGGGACGTCACCACCAAGAACTCGGTGGACGGTACATCTGAACCACGTGTAGCGGTGACATACGCGCCCACCGCGGCAATTGTGATCAGCAATGCACCTACCAGTGCCCGGCCGCTGGGCAGGCTTCGGCGCGGTGATATCAGCCTCAAACCATCATTCTTGGCGTCGGCGTGCTCAAGCGCCGGCGAATTTGCCGTCATTTCTTTCCCTTCGTCTACACCAGCAGGCATAAAACTCACTCTGCGTGGCTGTCCGTGTGGAACCATATCGAAAGGATTGAAAAGATGCTAGAAATACTTTTATGAGTTTTGAGATAACCAAATGGCTCTCCACAAAGGAAGCCGCGGAAATGCTCGGCGTCACGTCCCGCACCGTCTACAGATTCATCGATGAGGGCGGTCTCCCCGCATACAAATTCGGACGCGTCATCCGGGTAAAGGAGTCCGACCTGGAGGGCTTCGTCGATGGCTGTCGGGTTGAACCCGGCTCAATCTCTCACCTCTACCCTGAAGGTCACGCCGCCGGCTGAGACTCGGAGACGGCTCTCCACTCCATGCGTCTGCTCGCCGACACCACACCACTGCGCGAATTTCGTCAGTTTCGGCTCCTGTTCATCGGCCGCACCATCTCGGTTGCTGGTTCCCAATTCACCGTGGTCGCCGCGCCCGTCCAGGTGTTCGAGATCACCGGTTCCACGTTGATGGTCGGTTTGTTGGGCCTGGCCCAGCTACCGCCGCTGCTGTTCGCTTCGTTTCTCGGAGGCACGCTCGCCGATGCATTCGATCGCAAGCGAATTCTTCTGGTCACCCAGTTTCTCTTGGCAATTGCGTCTGTTGGGCTCGCGATCAACGCCACGCTCTCTCGGCCTCACCTATGGGTGGTCTTCGCGCTTACGTCTGTCATCGCAGCCTTGTCCGGAATAGATGCGCCCACTCGAACGGCTTGCACCCCCAGCCTTGTTCCGCCACCGCAACTGCCCGCCGCACTGGCCCTCAACCAGATCAGCTTCACCGGCTCGATGATCGTTGGACCGGCGGTGGCAGGGTTGGTCATTTCGTCGAGTGTCGCTGCCGCCTATTGGCTCGACGTTGCCACGTTCGCTGCCGCGATCGTTGCGTTGGCCATGATGGATCCGATGACTCCCAGCGGCGGCGGTACGCCGCCCGGATGGCGCGCCGCCACGGCCGGCTGGCGATACCTGAGATCCAAGCCCGCGGTGGAGGGGGCATTCGTGATCGACATCGATGCGATGGTGTTCGGAATGCCAAGGGCCCTGTTCCCGGAGCTTGCCGAGAGAGTCTTCAACCAGCCCGGTGCGGTTGGCTTGCTCTATGCAGCACCGGCGTTGGGAGCTCTACTGGGAGCGTCCACATCAGGATGGATCGCGCGAGTTGAACACCAGGGCCGGGGCGTGCTCTTGGCCGTTCTCCTCTGGGGTGTAGCGATAGCCGCGTTCGGATTCTCACCTTGGGTTTGGCTTGCCGTCCTGCTACTCGCGTTGGCGGGATGGTCCGACATGGCATCGTCGGTGATGCGAAGCACAATCATCCAACTGTCGGTGCCGGATGAAATCAGGGGACGTCTCAGCGCTTTGCACATCGCAAATGTCACCGGCGGCCCACGGTTGGGCGACGTCGAGTCCGGAGCCGTCGCCGCGGCCACCGATGTTCGTGTCTCGGCGTGGAGCGGCGGGCTGGCGTGCATCGTTGGAGTCGGGCTCGTGGCGCGGGCCTATCCGGCCCTGCGAACCTGGCGCCTCTCAGACCACACGGTTTTGTGAGTTTCAAGTGCTGCCCAGGCAGCACTTGAAACTCACAAAACCGGGGGAGTGGAGCGGGTGACGGTAATCGAAACCGCATCATCAGCTTGGAAGGCTG
>CAZHMP010000087.1:0-4134 GCA_964533595.1 uncultured Acidimicrobiales bacterium
GGTCACGGCGGCGCGCCGCTGAACCGTACGAGGTTGTGATCGACACTTTCCGAGTGCTTCAGAGCCGGTGGATCTCGATGGGCACCACAACAGCTCGCTGATCGTTGGAGGAAGCGAGCAGGTCGATGGTGGCGTCGATAACCCACTCGTTGAAACCGTCAGGGTCGCAGATCGTTTGGCGAACCTTCCCGTCCGCCATGTCGATGTTGACCCATTGCCTCGATCGAGCGTCTCCATCGATCGCGATCAAGTCGTGTTCTTCCCAGAATCCGCGGATTTGGTCGACGACCAGATCGGGTGTCCAAGGTCCGGGATCAGCGAGAGAGCGGACGAGTTCGCCGGCCTTGTGGCGGGCCAGCAAAGTGACCCACCTGAACATCTCGTTGCGGACCATCACCTCAAATGCCCGGCGATTGTGGGTGATGTCGGGCGATTCCGGTGGTGTGAGATCGGCGGGTTCGTCGCTTGGATTGCGCAGACGTTCCCACTCGTCGATCAGACTGGAATCGACACGGCGGATGGTGGCTCCGAGCCACTCCACCACATCGTCGAGATCTTCGGTTCTGTGTTCGGCCGGCACCGTCTGGAGAAGCGTTTTGTAGCAATCCGTGAGATACCGAAGCAGCAAGCCTTCGGAACGTTTGAGTCCATATCGGTTGACGTACTGATTGAACGTCTCGGCATGCTCGAGCATCTCTCGTGCGATCGACTTCGGACTCACTTGCTCTCGACCCACCCACGGGTGGTGCCTCGCAAAAATCTCGAATGCCGGTTCGATGAAGTCGGATTCGGGCTTGGGCCAGGTGAGCTCGTCGAGCTTCTCCATGCGTTGCTCATACTCGACTCCCTGCGACTTGAGCTCGTTCACCAAGTCGCCCTTGGCCTTGTCGAGTTGTGAGAAGAGAATCGTCATCGGATCGTCGAGCACCGACTCCACAAGGCTCAGAACCTGGAGGTAGTGGTCGGGAAGCTCTCGGTCGAGGGCCTCCACCGCCTCCACGACAAACAATGCCAGTGGCTGGTTCAAGCGGAAGTCGTCTTGGAGATCAAGATTGACCCTGACGGGACGCCCGAAATCGTCGGGGCGATCGAGCTTCTCAATGATTCCGGCCTCCACCAGAGAACGAAAGACCGTGACGGCGCGCCTGATGTGCAGACGCTGTTTCTTACGGCTCTCGTGATTGTCGGTCAGCAGGTTCTTCATCGCCGCACAACCGTCGCCGGGTCGGTCGAGCACGTTCAGGAGCATGGCGTGGCTCACGGCGAAGCTGGAAGTGAGAGTCTCGGGCCTGCCGTTCTGGAGTCGTTCGAGCGTGTCGCCATCCCAATGCGCGTATCCCTTCTCGGGGGGTTTGCGCTTCACCAACTTGCGCTTCTTCTTCGGGTCGTTCTCGGCCTTGGCCGCAGCTTTCTTGTTTTCGACCACGTGTTCGGGCGCTTGCACCAGCACGGAGCCGGCTGTGTCGAATCCCTTGCGTCCGGCCCGGCCGGCGATCTGTTGGAAGTCGCGCACGCTCAACACCCGGACGCGGCGGCCGTCGTACTTGCACAGTTGTGTGAACAGAACAGTTCGGATCGGAACGTTGATACCCACCCCCAACGTGTCGGTGCCACAAATCAGTTTGAGAAGCCCTTGTTGCGCGAGCTTCTCGACCAGAAGGCGGTACTTGGGGAGAAGCCCGGCGTGGTGAAGACCAATACCTGCCATCACGAAACGGCGAAGGTCCTTGCCGATGGGAGTGTCGAATCTGAAGCCACCTATCGCAGTCTTGACGGCGGCCTTCTCATCCTTGGTGAGCACATCGAGACTGGTGAGACTCTGAGCGCGAGCCGCTGCATCCTTCTGAGTGAAATGGACGATGTAGACGGGCACTCTGCCGTCCGACAGGAGATCACCGATCGAGTCGAGAAGGGTGGTTTCCCGATATTCGAAGTCGAGGGGAACGGGTCGGTCGGCGGTGTCGACGAGCGTGGTTTGCCGGCCATTGCGGCCCGTGAGGTCGTCGCGCAGGTTTGTCGTGTCTCCAAGCGTGGCCGACATCAAGAGGAACGCGGCATTTGGCAGTTGGAGCAGAGGCACCTGCCACGCCCACCCCCGGTCGCGATCGGCGTAATAGTGGAATTCATCCATCACGACCAGGTCGGCTTTGGTTCGTTCACCGGAGCGAAGTGCCATGTTGGCGAGAATCTCCGCGGTGCAGATGATCACCGGAGCTCCAGAGTTGACGCTGGCGTCGCCGGTGATCATTCCAACGTTGTCGGCTCCGAGTTGGTGGGTCATTTCGAAGAATTTCTCGCTGACCAATGCCTTCACCGGGGCCGTGTAGAAGGCTCGTTTGCCCGCCGCGATCATGGCAAACGCGCCGGCGAGACCGACCAGGGATTTGCCAGAGCCCGTCGGCGTCGCCAACACCACATTGTCTCCACTCAGCAGCGACACAATGGCGTCTTCTTGATGTGGGTATGGCTCGATTCCGCTTGACTCGGCCCATTCGAGGAACGCCATCAGCAGTGCGTCCTCAGTCGCCTCCCCGGGGAGGAAGTCGATCAGTCGAATTGAGTTCACTGCGCTGGAGTCAGTGGCACGTATGGCCCTCAGGGCCTTGGCGTAAACGCATCCCGCATTTCTACATGGGACTCGTCGTTTTGACGCGGTTGCCGTTTCTGGCGCCCGAGCGGGAAATACGACCGTGTTAGTCATGATTCAATCCTGTACGGTGTCGGAAACGAGAGCAGGAGCCATGTCTCCAGCGGAGGACAACATGACCAAGCAACCCGGATTCGAAACTCGCCAGATTCACGCTGGGCAGACGCCGGACTCGGCGACGAACGCCCGCGCCGTGCCGATCTACCAAACCACGTCCTTCACGTTCAACAGCACCGAACATGCCGCCAATCTTTTCGGGCTGGCGGAGATGGGCAACATCTACACGCGGATCATGAACCCCACTCAGGGCGTGTTCGAGGCCCGTATGTCGGCTCTCGAGGGCGGCACCGAAACTGCGGTCGGCATTCCTGGCGCTCTTGCCGTGGCCTCCGGCCAAGCCGCCGAGACCATCGCCATTCTCAACCTGGCCCAGAACGGCGACCACATTGTTGCCTCGGCCACCCTCTATGGCGGCACGTTCAATCTCCTCAAGCACACGCTTCCCAAGATGGGAATCGACGTCACCTTTATCGACAACCCCGACGACCTCGACGCATGGCGAGGTGCAATCAAGCCCAGCACCAAGGCCCTCTACGGTGAGGTGCTCGCCAACCCGGGCAACAACGTCCTCGATATCGCCGGAGTATCCGCAGTCGCCCACGAGGCCGGCGTCCCACTGATCGTCGACAACACCATCACAACACCTTGGCTGGTTCGTCCCTTCGAGCATGGTGCCGACATCGTGGTTCACTCGGCCACCAAGTACATCGGGGGCCACGGCACCTCGATCGGTGGTGTCATCATCGATGGCGGCACTTTCGACTTCGGTGCCAACGACAAATTCCCCGGCCTCACCGAACCCGATCCCAGCTACAACGGCCTCGCCTACTGGCCCGCGCTCGGGGCGGGGGCCTACATCATCAAGGCTCGAGTGCAGTTGCTACGAGACCTCGGTGCGGCGACCACACCGTTCAACTCGTTCATGTTCCTGCAAGGACTGGAGACCCTGAGCCTGCGGATGGAACGCCACTTTCAGAACGCGTCAGCGGTGGCCGACTGGCTGTCGAAGCAGTCCCAGATCTCCGAGGTCTACCATCCGTCGCTGGCCTCGAGCCGTTGGCACGACCGGCTCACCGAACTCGGTGGCGGTCGCGGCTACGGAGCTCTCCCATCATTCGAACTCAAGGGCGGCGTCGATGCCGGCCGAAAGTTTGTTGAATCGCTGGAACTCCACAGTCACGTGGCAAATATCGGCGACGTCCGAAGCCTTGTGATCCATCCGGCCAGCACAACTCACAGCCAGTTGAGCCCCGAAGACCAAATCGCTTCAGGCGTCACACCCGGCTTGGTGCGGCTGTCGGTCGGGATCGAGACGATCGATGACATCATCGCCGATCTCGAATTGGGGTTGAGCAAAGTCGGCTGAGGCCGCTCGCGGGCCCGTGTCCACGGGCCGTGCCGGGCCGATCAGTGGCCTACGCCGATCA
>CAZHMP010000087.1:4234-10039 GCA_964533595.1 uncultured Acidimicrobiales bacterium
GCCGATCAGTGGCCTACGCCGATCACTGGCCTATTCAGTGGGAATCCACACCAACTGAAGATCTTCGATGGTGATGTCGGTCTTCTCGAGAGCCACCTCGCGCTCATCGACCTTGGCCGCGACGTCCTCCCATTCGTCGCGGATCTCGGCCAGGGAGTCTTCCAATGCGGCGGCGAGATCCTCGAGTTTGTCGATGTTCTCCTCGAGCCGATTCTTGGCAGACTCGACGCGTTGGCTGGCGTTGGACGTCATGCGTCGCTTACCCGAAGCTCGGCGGATCCCTCCCATGATGCTTCGTGAACTCTTGCGTCCACCCAGCAATCCTCCCACCAGATCTATGGCGCCACTCAGGATCTCGTTGCGCTTTCGGTCCTTGGTGTCGGCTTGCAGTTCGCGGATCCGGTCTTCGGCTTTGCTGATCGCCACCTTCACCCGATCTTGCTTCTTGGCCATTGTTTGCCGGAGCTTGTCTGCCTCGGCATCGGAACGGTTGTCCGCTTCCTTACTGCAGCGAAGTTCGAAATCGCTTCTCGACTCGCCAACTCTTGAATACAGCTTGAGGCCGGGATTTGCGAAGAGGTGAAGGGTTTCTTCCCGGTAGAGGCGGACTTTCAACGCCGACTGCGCCTTGTTGAAGAATGTCTTGGTGTGGATCTTGGCGTCGGGTACGACATAGACGCCGCCCAAGGGCGGCTCGGTCCGCAGATCGCGGTCGTCGTAATCGGTGTGGATGAAATCGTCGCCGCCCACCACCGCCGAGAGGGGCGACACAACGGCCTCCCATTCACTCTCATGACGTAGATCGTCGGCCGATTCATCGAAGAGAAGGTGCACTCGACATACGAGGGAGGCCACCAGTCGGGTCCCGCCCGGTGTGGCTCCCAAACTGCCGGCCCACTCGGCCGCCGGGTCCGCGAATGCCACAAGCACACCATCCGCGATGTCTGGGGCGACGGTGGTCTCGTCGTCGGCCAATGCTGGGGCTGTTGGCATTTGGGGTGTGGGCTGCGAGGACGTTGGGGAGGGGGCCGGTGCCGCCACCATTTCATCGGGTGGTTGTGCCTCCGATGTGGTGGCCAAGCTTCGCGATCCCATCAAGGTGGAGATCTGATCACGAGTGAGTGGGCCCGGGAGATACGACATTGCCCATCGCGTACCGAATGTTGTTGGAGCACCGCCTCTTGTGGTGTGGAGCAGGAACTGCCGCTTGCCGAGCCCACCGATGACATCGCTTATCGAGTCGATGTCGACGTCACCTCCCGCGGACCGCATTCCCTCCAGAAGTCGGGCCTTGTCGCGCTCGGTCTGCAGCCGTCCGATCATCCAGGTGCCGGCGTTGCTGATGGCTTTGTAGTCGAGATCGACGGGGTTTTGGGTGGACAGAACCATGCCCACTCCGAACGCCCTCGCCTGCTTGAGGATGGTGAGGATCGGTCTCTTGGCCGGCGGCTCGGCGGTGGGAGGCACAAAACCGAACACTTCGTCCATATAGACGAGGGCCCTCAAATCCGGGCTACCGGGCTGTGATCTCATCCATGTGACGAGCTTCGACAGAACCAGCGTGACCACGAACTGTCGCTCGTCGTCGCTCAGATGAGCAATCGAGACAATTGCGGCTCGAGGCCGACCATCGGAGCCATGAAGCATCGACTCGATGTCGAGAGACTCGCCCTCCCCCCATGAGGCGAAGGCCGGTGAGGCCAACAGCCCGTTGAGCTTCATCGCCAATGCCGTCCGGTCCGACGGTGGGAAGAACGTGTCGAGCTGGATGACCCCGAGCTTCCTCATTGGTGGGTCTTGGACCTGCGCGATCATCCGGGCCAAGTCCATGGGAGTTCCGGTGGCCCAAGCGTTGCTCACCAGATTGGCAAGCAACACGTGTTCACGACCCGACAGCGGATCAGACTTGATGCCCACGAGGCCGAGCAGGCCCTGGACCAATCCATCGATCTCATCTTGGAGAGTCTCGGCATCGACGGCGCCGGATGGAGCCGACATGTCGCCGACGATGTTGAGAGGAACCCCAGATCGCGATCCCGGGGTGTAGATCGTGAATTCGGATCCGTTGACGTAATTGGAGATTCGATCTTTCCCGATGCCGGATTTCTCGAGGCCGGACTCCCACATGGACGCGGTTGACGCCGCCAACTCGTCGGGGGTAATCCCGTCTCGTTCGGCTTGTCTTTCATTGATCCACGGACGAAAATCATCGGGGGCCAGCTCCGGAAAGGCCAGCAGGAGATTTCCCATGTCACCCTTGGGATCGATGACGAGCGCGGGAATCCCCTGAAGAAGCGCCTCTTCGAGTAGGCAGACGCCGAGGCCGGTCTTGCCGGAACCGGTCATTCCGACAATTACCCCGTGGGTTGTGAGATCTGATGCCTCGTAGATGATCTTGTCGTCGCCCTTGGGCGTGTTCGACTCGATATCCAGTACCGGACCCAAGTAGAGGTGTCCGGCATCGACATCTACGTTGCTGGTCTCCATGGTCTGCCTACTCGTGGCTTGACGCGTCTCCTAGCTGAGGCGCTCGATGATCATCGACATTCCCTGACCGCCACCGATGCACATCGACTCCATGCCGATGGTCTTGTCGGCGTCCTGGAGGCCGTTGATCAAGGTTGTCATGATGCGGCTGCCGGTCATTCCGAACGGGTGACCGAGGGCGATGGCCCCGCCATTGGGGTTGAGCTTGTCGATGTCGATACCGAGTTCGTCGGCGCTCGGCAGAACCTGAGCGGCGAATGCCTCGTTGATCTCGACAATGTCGATGTCGTCGATGCTCATACCGGCACGGCCCATGGCTTGCCGGCAGGCCCCCACCGGGCCGAGCCCCATGATCTCAGGGTTGACTGCAGACACGCCGCTGGCGACGATTCGTGCCAGCGGGGTGAGTCCCAACTGTGCGGCCCTGGTGTCGGACATCACGACAACGGCGGCGGCACCATCGTTGAGCGGGCAGGCGTTGCCCGCGGTGACGGTGCCATCGGGACGGAATACCGGCTTTAGCTGCGAAACCTTCTCGATCGTGGTTCCGGGGCGAATGCCGTCGTCCTGGCTGACTACAGTGCCGTCTTCGAGGGTGTAGGGAGTGATCTCGCGTTCGAAAAACCCGCGAGCTTGGGCTGCCTCGGCACGGTTTTGAGAGAGCACACCGAACTCGTCTTGGGCCTCGCGGGAGATGCCCTTGAGCTGGGCCACATTCTCCGCGGTTTGCCCCATTGCGATGTAGATGTCGGGGGCGCCATCGAAGGGCGACCAGGTGTCGGAGCCGGCCTCTTGACGGGCCTTGGTGCGGGCCTCGGCATCGGCGAAGACCTGGTTGTGCGAACCGGTGTCGGCAGCACCGTGGATGTATCGGCTGACGGTTTCCACTCCGCCAGACACGAAACAGTCGCCTTCGCCGGCCTTGATGGCGTGAGCGGCCATGCGGATGGTCTGCAGCGATGATGAGCAGTAGCGATTGACCGACACACCGGGAATCTCCAACCCGATCATGCTGGAGATCAGACGGGCGACGTTGTATCCGCCTTCCCCTGCGGGCTGCCCGATTCCCCACATCACATCTTCGACCTCGCTGGGATCGAGTTGCGGGACTTTGCTGAGCACGTCGGAAAGAATGAATGCTGAAATATCGTCGGTGCGAACGTCAGCCAGCGAGCCTTTCACGGCTCGCCCGATCGGCGTGCGTGCTGTTGCAACGATTACCGCTTCTGTCATGGGGGATACTCCTCGCTGTGATGTTTTGCCGAGGCTAGGGCACAGCGGCGGGCAATCCCCAAACGACGGCCACCGATATTCGTGGTTTGTTTTCACTCAAGTATGGTTCGCACTGATTCCAGCGAGGGGTCGCCAAGACGTGAGGACTGCGATGGAAGTCGTCGAATTCGATACCGAAACACCTTGTGCACACGGATCAATGGCATGAGCGGCTCGGTCGCACCGCTCGATTCGTTTCGAGTGATTGAAGGTTCTGCGTTCGTCGCTGCTCCCTCGGGTGGAATGACCCTGGCTCAACTTGGTGCGGATGTGATCAGGTTCGACCAGATCGGGGGAGGGCTCGACTATCGCCGGTGGCCGCTCACGTCTGAAGGGGCGTCGATCTACTGGGCCGGCCTCAACAAGGGCAAGCGATCAATCTGCGCCGATCTCCGGTCGCCTCGTGCCCGCGAGGTGCTTACTCAACTCATTGCGGGCGCAGGGACGTGTCTCACCAACTTTCCTTCGCGTGGCTGGCTGGGTTACGAAGCCCTCTCGTTGGCCAGACCGGATTTGGTGATGCTCGCGATCACAGGCAATCGCGACGGGTCCACCGCACTCGACTACACGGTGAATTGCGCAATCGGATATCCAATGGTCACAGGCCCGACGGACGAGGACGCCGAGGGCGGCGATCCGCGAGCGGTCGTCAATCATGTCCTCCCGGCATGGGATCTCATTTGCGGGCAAACGGCGGCGTTGGGACTTGTGGCCGCGGACCGGCGACGACTCATCCACGGCACCGGGTCATCGATGACCCTCGCCTTGTCCGATGTGGCCCTGGCATCGGTGGCAGCTTTGGGTCACGTGGCAGAAGCACAAATCAACGGCACCGAGAGGGCCCGGCTCGGTAACGATTTGTACGGCGCGTACGGCACCGATTTTCTCACCAGCGATGGTGTACGAATCTACGTCGTGGGGATCACGCCGAAACAGTGGTCGAGCCTTCTCGAATCCACGGAGTCGGTAACGGCCGTGGCCGGCATCGAACAACGCCTTGGGCTGGATTTCACCAACGAGGGCCACCGTTTCCAAGCCAGATCAGAGATCAGCGCGGCCGTGGGTTCGTGGATTGAATCACGGACGATCGACGAGGTTTCGGCGAGGCTCGAAATGAATGGGGTGTGCTGGGGCCGCTACAGGTCATTTCGAGAGATGGTCGAACACGACGAACGGTGTTCGGTCGAAAGTGGTCTGTTTCGAGATGTCGAGCAACCCGGGATCGGCACCTATCTCACGCCGGGATCACCGCTGGCGTTCGGTGGTTCGATTCCGGTGGACCCGTCTCCGGCCCCTGAGCTTGGTGAGCACACCAACGAGATCCTCGCCGATGAACTTGGGCTCAGCGATCTTGAAATCGGGCGACTTTACGACGACGGGGTTGTCGCTGGGGCGGGTTGAGAGGCGCTGACCAGGCCGATATGAGATGAACACATGGGACCGAAGGCCCTATTGCGGCTGAGGGCATATCTGCAAAATTGATGGGGTGCAGCGCTAACAAATATGGAAATGCGCGGGACATTCGGACCGACATTTCCTACTGTGACTGAGTTGCCAAATCGGTATGGGTGCAGAGAGCTTCGGCTCAGCGTCATCACTAGGGAAGATGGAGTGTGCATGCGTGATTTCGTCGGGACAGCGGTCGGAATTCCTTTTGGACCCACCGGCCCCACTGAATGGATGGAGACAGCGGCGTGCAGCGGGCACAGCGACCTGTTTTTCGCACCATTTGCTGAAAGACCCGAAGCCCGCGTTCGGCGCGAGGCTGCTGCCAAGCTGATTTGCAACGTTTGCGGCTCGGCCCAGACGTGTCGCGACTACGCCAGGGTGAACCGAGAGCTCGGATACTGGGGAGGCGAGTCTGAATCGGAGCGTGCCGAGGCAGGATTCCCTCCAACCACTCCGATCATCGGACGCAAGCGAGTCGCCGAGGAGCGGGCCAGAGCAGCCTTGGCGTCTGCTATCTGATCGATCAACTCGGCGGCGGGCCCATCATTCTTTCTTTGTTTTTGTTTCGTTCTGGCTGTGCCCTGCACGGCTAGGCCG
>CAZHMP010000088.1:0-1275 GCA_964533595.1 uncultured Acidimicrobiales bacterium
ATAATCCAGACTGCCGACATTCCGACACCCAAGGTGAGTCCCACGGACTTGGTCTTCCAAGCCGTGATGACGGCCAGCAGCGCAGCAACATGCCACGATCCGAGTTGGCGCAACCCCTCCAACCCCAGAAGCCGACTTGATTCGGCTTCGTCGACAACGAGACTCTGTGCGACGAGCCCGGCCAGGACGGCCGGAGCAACAAGCCGTAGAGCGCTCTGCAGCCTTGGCGGAATCTCCACCTCGGACAACGCGGTGACCATCGACAATCGAATGAGAAGCGTGCCGAAAGCGGCAATCGCCACAATTGCCAAGTCGTTCATTGGTCCGCCGCCTCAGAGGGCTCGCTCGTATCGACACGCGTAGACACGGCCATGCCGGACGCGATCCCGCAGACGGCACCGATCAGGAGCCCAGTGTTGTACGGCGCGTCCTTGGCCACCACGGTTACGGCAGCACCAACCAGCGCCGCGACGAGACTGGACCGGTCCTTGATGGAGGGCACCAACAACGCCAAGAACATGAGCGGTATTGCGAACCCGAGTTGCAAGCTGCTCGATACCCCCGTGCCGAGCACGATCCCGGTCCACGTGCTGATGATCCACAGTCCGGTGAGCAGCGATCCGGCTCCGAGGTAGTAATAGCGGCGTCGAACGGGGTCGCTTTCGGCATCGTTGTAGAGGAGGGACGTCACTGCCACTTGGTCGGTCATCATGACTGCCAAAGCGAATCGCCAACGCCTCGGATGCTCTGAGAACGAAGGGGCAAGAGCGGCCGAGTACATGACGAATCGTGCGTTGATCACCAGCGCTGTGCCAACCGCAATCATCCACGGTGCTCCCTTGTCGACCAGATCGACGAGGGCGAGCTGAGCGGCGCCGGCGATCATCAGACTTGATGCCACTCCGCCCACCCAATTCGAAATCGAGGCATCGGCCACCGCTGCCCCGTAGACGAATCCGAACGGAAATATGCCGATGGCGAGCGGGAGCATGGCACGTGCGCCGGCCAGAAACGCTTGTCGCCCCATCAGAGATTCCTGTGCATGATGTGATGAGCCACCAGTTGGCCGTCGGGCATTCGAAACCCGTCGGGGATCGTTCCGACCACTCGGAATCCGAGCGATTTCCACAAATCGACCGCCGCATTGTTGGTGGCGAGAACGATGTTGAATTGCATGGCCGAGTATCCGAGGTCTTTCGCCAGGCGAATGGACTCCTCACCGATCTGTCTCCCGACCCCGTGGCCTCGCATATCAGCGCTGACGGCATAGCTGGC
>CAZHMP010000088.1:1375-2522 GCA_964533595.1 uncultured Acidimicrobiales bacterium
TCGTCGCTGATGTCGGGTTCGAACGCGTATGTGTCGGCTGATCGAACCAACTCTCGGGAAATGCCGAGAACTGCATCTCGATCAGTATCTGAAATCGGTCTCACCGATACGGCAACGGTTCTCGAGGGATCACCGACCGGCTCCGATGGCACCGACCGACCATGCTTCAACCGGGCGAGGACACGCTCATCAAGATCGCGTATGTCGAGTTGCGCCTCGATCGACTCGAGCAGACCGAGAAGACCGGGCTGGTGGTCTTCGGATTGGTCGAGCAGTGAGTCCAGCTCAACCCCGAATGCGCTCCAGACCGATTCGAAGTCCGGCAGCTGCCTCTCACATTCGTCGCTGAGCGACAGGATCCGCTTTCGACCATCGGAGGGATCATGGGAGGCCGTCAACAGGCCCGACCGCTCCATTCGTCTCGCCGCGTCGATGACCGAGGGATGACTGAGCCCGAGTAGTTCGGCCGCCGCCGTGACCGCGAGTGGACCACGCCGCGACAGCAACAAGATGAGCGCGAACCAGTTTGATTCGAGCGTCAGCTTCTTCGTGCTGTAGACGCGTCGCCCCGCCTCCTGAAGTCGGTCTGAGAGATGGCGGAGGCGCAGTGCAACCGCCAGAGAGCCAAGTGACTCAACATAGCCGGACATGCCAATCAGCATATCCGTAGGTACCTACGTATCTTCACTCCGTAGGGAGATCTGTCAAGTGTCCACGTGCTGAACGTGACTTCAGAATCCCTCAGCGTGGCCACAGGTTCGAGGTGTCAGTGTCTGCACATCAGTTGGTGACGCCGAGACCGGCCCACCACAACTCCCCCAAGAAGAGAGAAAGAACCCAAGAAAATGCGATCAATGAAGACACCCAAGACCACAGCTGCCGCCGCCATACTGAGCTTCACGCTCGTGGGGGCCTCCAGCGCCTTCGCGCTCGGCGCCGGCAGCAGCACGCCGACAGCGGATCCCGCCCAAGCGACCACCGATGTCGTCGAGGTCGTCGAAGTAGCTGCTCCCGCCACTGACCCCGTGACTCCCGTCGCTGCTCCTGTGGCACCTGTAGCCGAGCCCGCCGACGTGGTCGCAGCCTCCCCGGTGGAAGCCGCGCCCGCGCCCGCCGAATTCAACGAGCCGAGCGAATCTGATCGCGA
>CAZHMP010000088.1:2622-9840 GCA_964533595.1 uncultured Acidimicrobiales bacterium
CCGACAATCACGAGTCCTCAGATCACGAGACCGCAGATCACGAGACCGCAGACATCTCAGAGTCAGGCGTCGATACCTCTGCTGAAGTAGCCGACGCGAACTGATCTCTCCTCGTGAGAGGAACCGTCACTGGCGACGCCCACCTCTCCGGGCGTCGCCTTTGGCGGTCTTGATCATTCGAACCATCACATGTTCGTGACGCACTACACACCGATGCGAACTGGGCCGAATGACCCATGCCGTCAGTGACAAAACTCTAACCTGAATGAGTCTTCAGGATTCTTCAGCGACAGTGCAGCTTCACTTCGGGAAGATATTGCCGAAGATGTCCTCAGAGGACAGGATCGATGGGAGATTCCATGCAACGAAAACCAGCCTTGGTTACCGCGGCGGCAATGACGTTGGCCACGAGTGCGGCCGTAAGCGGACTGTTCCTCACCATCGGAAACACCTCCCCTGCGACGGCGACCCCAGCCACTCAAACGGTTACCGAATACGTGGTTGCTGACGCGGCCACGCCACCGGCCGCACAAGTCGAGGTGATTGCGCAACCCGCACCCGCTGGTCAAGCCGATCCGTTCGCCGATTTCGACGAATACTTCGATGACGGGCCCGCCAGCGACACTGGCGGAGAGGACCAAGAAGCACCCGGAGAGGACGGAGGTTCGGAAAATGGCTGAGTCATCTTCAACGTCGGGACCAGCCCAGGGCAGTGCGCCTCGCGCCAAGCCCGCCCCGACTCGACGAACCTCGGGTGGCACTCCTCGCAAGAAACACGCGGCCATCGGCGGACGAATTGCCGCCACCGGCATCTCGCTGAGCGCCGGACTGCTAATGATCGGCGGCATGGTGGCCAGCGCCAAGAATGCAACATCGGCCAGTACTCCGGCTCCTGTGATCACACGGCGGGTGGTCGTCGTCCCTGCGCCCAACGCCATTCCTGCCACCACGCCTCAGGCCACATTCCCGGTCGACTCTGCAGCTCCTGCGGCCACTGCTGCCCCCGCCAGCGGCAATACCGCTACCCCGGCCACCGCCGCACCCGCGGTCACTGCCGCGCCGGCCGCTACCACTCCCCCGGCACCCCCCACCACTCGTCAGCCACCGCCTCCCCCGACCACAGTGAGCGCCGGGTCCTGACATGACCGCCGGTTCAACACTCAAGCCTTCGCCGACCGAATCTCTCCACGAGATTGAGGGGCGAGCGATGGGGACTCGTCTCCATATTCTGGTGGTGGGCAGCGCCCATCTGCTCGACCAGGCTGTCCGACGAGTTGATCAACTCGAGGCTCGTTGGAGCCGATTCATTGAACGATCAGAAGTAAGCAGGTGCAACGCCACCAGAGGCATTCCGGTTGACGTCAGCGCCGACACTCGTTCGCTCGTGCGTCATGCCATCCACGGATGGCGCGAGACGGATGGAGCCTACGATCCGACCGTTCTCGACTCTCTGATCGCAAGCGGCTACGACCGCAGCTACGACCTCATGGGTGATGACATCGATGCAGCCGCTGACGGCCACCGGGCGGTGGACCGGGCGAGCAATTACGACCCGCAGCCGTCACCCGGATGCGACGGCATCATCGTGGAAGACGAGTTTGGCACTGTGATGCTTCCGATAGGAACCGGCTTCGACCCAGGAGGCATCGGGAAAGGACTCGCTGCCGACATCATCGTCGACGAACTGATGGCGGCTGGTGCTGGCGGAGCGATGGTCAACCTCGGCGGTGATTTGAGGGTCGCCGGAAATGCTCCCACCGCCGATGGATGGGTGGTGGAAATATCCGAACCTTCCGTCCAACAGGAAGTGATCGGCGTGGCCGCAATGGTCGACGGTGGCCTCGCCACATCCACAACCCGGCGCAGGGTGTGGGAGGTCGACGGTGTCGCTCAGCATCACGTGATCGACCCCCGTGTCGGCAGACCGGTCGTATCTCAGGCGCAACTCGCCACCGTTATCTCGGGCCGCGCCTGGTGGTCCGAAGTTGTTGCCACGCAGTTACTGCTTTCACCACCGGACAGTTGGTCTGCGGTCACAGCCGACGCGGCTTCGTTGGTCATCGACACCAACGGTGCCTTCCACACGTTCGGATCAATGAAGGACCATCTTCGATGACTTCACAGACTTGGTGGTACATCGCCCGCTCCGGTGGAATCGTGGCCTTGGGCCTCTCCGGCGCATCCGTGCTCTGGGGCCTGTTCATGTCAACCCGGCTCCTCAATGGCACGCCCAGCCCAAAATGGCTTCTCGATCTGCATCGATTCCTGGGCGGACTCGCAGTGATCTTCACCGCCATCCATGTTGCGGGACTCATGTTCGACTCCTACATCGGCTTCACCTGGGTCGACGTCACCGTGCCAATGGCAGCAGGGTGGAAGCCCGGTGCCGTGGCCTGGGGTGTGGTCGGCATGTGGCTGCTACTCGCAGTCGAGCTCACATCGCTTGTCATGAAACGAATTCCAAGGAAGGCGTGGCGTCTGATCCATTTCGCCAGCTACGCAATGGTGTGGACCGGAGTGGTACACGGTGCACTGGCAGGCACCGACGCCGGGAACCGCGTCTACATCGCCGGTGTCAGCTTGATGACACTCGGGATCTTCTACCTCACGATCTATCGGATTCTGGCCGTCAAGCGCCGAGGATCCAAAGCGAAGCCACGCCCCAAGCCCGAAGCCAGAACCCCTCGTACGGCGAATCCGATTTCTCCGGCGACTGATGCCGAACCCGTCGCTCCCGGAAGAACACGGGTTGTGGCCGGAAACAGTCCGGAGTTCTGATGCGTGTATTGGTGGTAGACGACGAAGTGGCGCTCACCCATTCATTGCAGCGCGGCCTGGAAGCCGAAGGCTTCGCGGTCGACGTCGCCCACGATGGCGAGGAGGGATTGTGGCTCGCCCGAGAGAACGACTACGACGCCATCCTTCTCGATCTGATGTTGCCCAAGATCAACGGTTACAAAGTTTGTCGAACTCTTCGCGAGGAAGAAAACTGGACCCCAATTGTGATGCTCACGGCGAAGACCGGTGAGCTCGACGAAGCCGAGGGACTCGACACCGGCGCTGACGATTTCGTGGCCAAACCCTTCTCATTCGTCGTTCTCACCGCCCGCCTGAAGGCGGCAATGCGGCGCCGAAGCGGTGGCTCGATCCTTTTGGAAGCCGGAGATCTAAGGCTCGATTCGACCGACCGCCGAGCGTGGCGTGCCGACACGCCGCTCGATCTAACCAGCCGTGAGATTGCGGTACTCGAATACCTGATGCGACGAGTCGGCGAGGTCGTGTCCAAGACCGAAATCCTCGAACATGTTTGGGACTTCGCCTACGAAGGCGGTCCCAACATCGTCGAGGTTTACATATCGGCATTACGCCGAAAGATCGACGGCCCGTTCGACCGCCGTGCAATCGAAACCATCCGAGGCGCCGGCTATCGCCTGGCGCGAAATGGGGGCTGACATGCGAGGAATAAGAATCCAGGCCGCGATCATCACCGGCGTCATCGTGTTCATGGCATCTGTGGTCGGCGCCCTGTTCCTGTCGGCAACACTTCACAACCGCCTGCAGGACAACTTCGACACCACGCTCAACACGCGTGCCATCGACCGTGCGTCGCTGATTGCCGGCGGAGCTACTCCAGCCGACCTCACCAACTCGCTCGTGCACGAATCGCTCGTCTGGATAGGCACCGAAAGCGGCCAGACGCTCGCATCCGCCGGCAACTTGGTGATCGAGGGCGCCCCCGGAGGCACATCTACCGGAGTGCGATCGGCCGATCTGCAACTGATTGAATCCGATGGAAAGGTCGAGGTCGAGACGGTAAGAGTGGCCACAGTCGCGGCAAAAAATCCCCAAGGCGACACGGTGCTCGTGAGCGTCGGCGCCGAACTCGAGTCGGTCAACGATCCCGTGAGCAGAATGCGATTTCTGCTTCTGATCGGTAGCCCAGCTCTCACAGCGCTTGTCATGATGCTGGTTTGGTTGACCGCCAATCGGTCTCTTCGGTCGGTGGAAACGATCCGGTCGACAGCAGCCCGGGTCCACGGCGAGAACCGCGGCGAACGCATCGCTGTGCCACAAACCGGCGACGAGATCGAACGCATGGCCATCACCGTGAACAAAATGCTCGATCGGCTCGAAACGCATCACGACCGTCAGCAACAGTTCGTCGGAGATGCCTCCCACGAATTGAAGAGCCCGATTGCCAACATGAGAGCCGACCTCGACACGACAGTGAGCAGCGATCCCCAATGGCCCGAGACCCGCGACCGCTTGATCGTGCAGACCGATCGCCTCGGCGCAATTATTTCCGATCTGCTGGTACTCGCCGCGCAAGATGAGGAGGCAGAGTACGACCGCGAGACAATCGACTTCGATGATCTGGTGACCGAAGTGACCGAAGAGGCAGTCGAGTCGTCGAACCTCAACGTCGATGTTTGGGACATGGATCCGGCAAGGGTCACCGGCAACGCTGAACATCTGCGCCGGGCCGTGCGCAACGTGGTTGAAAATGCGGTGCGCCACGCCAACAGCACCGTAAGAGTCGAGATGCACAACAACGGCAGCGCGGTCGAGGTCGCCGTGAGCGACGACGGCGCCGGCATTCCCGAATCCGATCGTGAACGGGTGTTCGAGAGGTTCGCCAGGCTCGACGACGCCAGGGCGCGCGATGAAGGCGGAACCGGACTCGGACTCGCCATCGCTCGAGAGACCATGGAACGCTTCGGTGGCTCCGTGCGAATTGGGGATTCTCCTTCGGGAGGTGCCTCGGTCACGATGGTGCTACCGACGACGGCCGCGTCGGAGCGTGCGGAGTGGGCCGAGGTCGAGTCGCCATCGGCTGACTAGGTCTCAGAGCCGATTGCCGCGCCGCGATCCTGTGGGTTGACCCACCCCGTGGGCGCTAGCGTGACCGGATGCGCATTTTCGACACCGCACGCAGGGCAGTGGTGCCACTCGAGGTTGGCCGAGAGGTGCGCATTTACATTTGCGGCATAACGCCCTACGACTCGACCCACCTTGGCCATGCCAACACGTACCTCACCTACGACCTGCTGATTCGCCGGCTCGAGAGCCTCGGCCACAAGGTGCGGATGGTTCGCAACATCACCGATGTCGACGATTCGATCTTGCCCAAGGCACGCGAGTTGGGGGTCGATTTCCTCGAATTGGCCGCGGCAGAGACCGCCCGCTTCAACGGCGACATGATGGCCCTCGACACGCGGCCGGCCGAGGCGCAACCCCGCGCCACCGAATGGGTTGATCAGATGGTTGAGTTGATCTCACGTCTCGAGGCCGGCGGCCACGTCTACCAGGTTGACGGCACCCTGTATTTCGACGTCACCACGTTCGAGTCATTCGGCTCAATGTCGGGCTATGACGAAGCGACCATGATCGAATTGGCTCGTGAGCGCGGCGGCACACCCGACGATCCCCGTCAACGCAACCCGCTCGACTTCATACTCTGGCAACCATCGCTCGACGACGAGCCGTCCTGGGATTCGCCATGGGGGTCGGGGCGCCCCGGATGGCATATCGAATGCAGCGCCATGTCGATGAGCCTGCTGGGAGAAACCCTCGATATCCACGGTGGCGGAAGCGATCTCGTCTTTCCTCACCATGAGGCGGAACGAGCCCAGAGCGAGGCCGCCACTGGCAAGACGTTCGTCCGCCACTGGATGCACTGTGGAATGGTCTCCTACCAGGGCACCAAGATGTCGAAGTCTCTTGGCAATCTGGTGTTCGTCAGCGAACTGAGCAAGGTGGCCGATCCACGAGCGATCCGACTCGCCTTGATGGAACACCACTACCGCTCCGACTGGGAGTGGTTCGACTCCGACATCGACAAGAGCTCCGCGGCGTTGAATCTTCTTCTCTGGGCAGCCCACGGATCGACCGGTCCCGACCCACATCCGTACGTTCATCGTGTGCACGCTGCGCTCGACAACGATCTCGACGCGCCTGCGGCGCGCGTCGCCATGCTCGATCTGGCCGAGGCCATCGTTTCCCGCGACTTCGGCGATGGCCAACCCGATGATTCGGCACCGGAGGCACTGCGCGATATTGCGGCACTGTGCGGCCTCGACTTGACTCGCCCTGTGGAGATCGAGAGCAACAAGTGATCCGCCTGTACGACACCCTCTCTGGCGCAGTACGACCGCTCGAACTTCGTGACGAGGGGAAGGTGAGCCTCTACGCGTGCGGCCCAACCGTCTACGACGATCCCCACGTCGGTCACGCTCGCAGTGCCCTCACTTTCGACATACTGCGCCGGTATCTGGAGTGGACCGGGTTGGAGGTCACCCACGCGGCCAACATCACCGATGTCGACGACAAGATCATCGCGCGGGCGGCCAAAGAGGGTCGGTCCGAAGCCGAGGTGGCCGCCGAGTTCGAGCAGTCCTACATAGATGCCATGAACGCGGTCAACGTGTTGGCGCCTCATCATCGGCCACGCGCCACGGAATACATCGCCGAGATGATCGAATTCGTCGACGGATTGGTCGCGTCGGGTGCGGCGTACGCCAACGATGCCGGCGTCTACCTGAGGGTGAGTCGGCTCGGCGATTACGGGGCGCTGGTACACCGCAACCCCGACGACCTGCGCGAAGGGGCCGGAGCCCGCGTTGAGATCGATGAGAACAAGGAAGATCCGCTCGACTTTGCGCTGTGGAAGTCCGCCAAACCTGGCGAGCCAACTTGGGAATCTCCGTGGGGTCCAGGCCGGCCGGGATGGCACATCGAGTGTGTCGCGATGTCGATGGGTTTGCTGGGTGAGGACTTCGACATCCACGGAGGGGGCGACGACCTCGCTTTCCCGCATCACGAGAACGAGCGGGCTGAAGCCACTGCCAGCGGACGCAAGTTCGCCCGGCATTGGGTTCACCACGCCATGGTCAACGTCGCCGGGGAGAAGATGTCGAAGTCACTCGGCAACTTTCGCACGGCTGGTGATTTGTTCTCGGCCCACGACCCCCGGGCTTTCCGATTGTTGATATTGCAGACCCACTACCGCAAGACGATGGAAATCAACACCGCGGTCATGACTCAAGCCGAGACAGCCCTCGAGAGGTTCGACTCACTGGCCCGGCGTGCAGCTTCCGCGGGCGTGGGTGCTGACGCGGAGGGGGTGGCCCTCGATGCCGATGCTGTAGCGGCATTCCGATCGGCGATGGACAACGACCTGTCCACCCCTGAAGCCACCGCCACCGTGTTCGACACCGT
>CAZHMP010000089.1:0-2574 GCA_964533595.1 uncultured Acidimicrobiales bacterium
CGGATTAAGAACCGGACCCGACGACCGGTGACATCACCCTACCACCCCGGCACACCAAAAGCGAACACCTGTTCGTAATATCTTGCCACTATCCCGGACGGCTGAGGCGCGGCCGAGGCACCGCCGGACAGAGCACGAAACCGACAGACGAGAACATGGAAGACTCCACGTCGTGACACTCGACGCCGCCAACCATGGGCCCAGCCGGCCGAGGCCGAGACTGCGTCCAAGCCCGAGGCTGCGTCCAACGCTGAACCGGAAATACGCGACCGCTGTCGTACTCGTCCTGGTCGCCGCGTCATGTGGCAGCCCAACGGATGGGGCTGCACAAACGGCAACCACGCCGACAATCACAACCACCACGGCCCCGCCCACCACCACAGCCCCAGCCACAACCACCACGGCCCCAGCCAAACCCACAACCACCACCGAGGCGCCACCAACCACGCCGACAACCACGGCCTCACCATCCACAACAGCCCCACCCACAACGGCCCCAGCCCCAGCCACCACCGAGCCCGCGCTGTGCGCCGCGCCCCCATCGGGCCTCACTGAATCGACGATCGACGCCGGCGGCACCATCCACGATCTCCGAATATTCGTGCCGTCCTCACATACCGGCGCGACGCTGCTCCCAGCCGTGCTCGACTGGCACGGCTACAACCAAAGCGGTCAACAGCAGGCCGACCTCTCCGGATTCGAGGCACTGGCGGAGGCCGAAGAGTTCATGGTCGTGCATCCCACCGGTGTTCCCAACCCGGGTCGCACCGCCAACGCCTGGGAGCTCGACCCCGCACGTGACCCCAACCGTGACGACCTCGTCTTCGCCGGCGCGCTCATCGACATGCTGGTCGATTCGTGGTGTGCCGACCCGAGCCGTATCTACTCGACCGGAATGTCGGATGGCGGATTCTTCACCTCGATTCTCGTTTGTGAAATGGCCGACCGGATCGCGGCAGCAACATCGATCGCGGGGGTGATGAGGACCCCGGACTGTCAGCCGTCGCGGGTGGTCCCCTACTACGCGTTTCACGGCACCGATGATCCCATTGAGCCGTTCGATAAGGATCTGGCTGCGTTCGACAAGTTTGCCGACGATGCAGGCTGCGGTGAACGACAGTGGACCGACATCACCGAAGAGGTGGGGCTTCGGCAGTATCTCAACTGCCCACTGTTGTTCTACCGGATCGAGGGGGGCGGACATTCGTGGCCCGGATCGCCGGTTGCCGACCTGCAACCTGCCTCACTGGGCCATACCACGACGGACATCGACGCCACCGCGGTGAGTTGGGAGCTGTTCAAGTCGGTGTCTCTGCCCTAACGGCCACCGGGTCTCGGTGTCTGGCCGTAGTCCTGCCATGGCTCGTCGCGGTCGCGGATCACCTGACGGAATCCCTTCTCATCAAATGACTCGACCCAACGGTATGCCTCCTCGGTATGACGGGTGACGCCATCGAAGAATGTGCCGAGCATCTGCGAAGTGCGAAGGCCCATATTCTCGAAAGCTTGGTTGATGAGCATCTTGTTCAAGGCGAGTTGATTGGCCGGAATGTTGGCGAACCTTCGAGCATCCGCCTCGACAACTCCACTGATCTCCTCGGGGGAACAAATCTGGGAGACGAGACCGATTCGGTGGGCAGTTGAGGCATCGATGGCCCGTCCGGTCAGCAGGTATTGCTTGGCGTGTTCCAGTCCGAGACGGTAGACCCACATCATCGTGGTGGGGGTGCCGTACACACGGCTGGGCGCGTATCCGATGTGGGCGTCGCTGGCCATGTAGAGCAAATCGGCGCAGAGGATCAGGTCGGTTGCGCCACCAATTGCCCATCCGGTGATCTCGCCCAGCACCGGTTTCGGACATTCCCATAGCGACATGAAGCGACGGACGTTGTTGTTCATGAATTGGTAATCACGGACCGGATCCCAGGACCCGTCACGTGGCTGCGGACCTTTGGCTCCATAGGGCGTCGACCATCCGGGATAGCCGGAGTCGGCACTCTCCGCATCGGTGGCCTCATGACGATCTCCGCCGGACTCCCGGCCACTAGTTGGGTTGAGGTCGTAGCCGGCGGTGAGAGTGCCACCATTTCCCCGCAACACTATTGCCACCACGTCACGCGACTTCGTGGCTGCGGCCACCCCATCCGCCACGCCCTGGATGACGGCGTCGTTGAGCGTGTTCTTTTTCTCGGGACGGTTGAGCGTGATGATGGCGATGTCATCACGCTCCTCGTAAAGCACAGGGATTTCGTTCGACACAGGTTCAGTCATGAACCATCTGATACCACGCGCTGACGGCGGCGGGTTCAGCGGCCGCTCGGATCACCTGGCCCGGCGAACTTGCCGCTCGGGTCCTGCCCACACACAGAATGGGGAACAACACGCCTCACCTCGAATGGAGATGGCCATGGCTCCTGGATTCCCTCCCGGTTGGTTCCCCGATCCGCTGGGCCGTCACGAGCAGCGATACTGGGATGGAGACGCGTGGACCAGCCATGTCGTAACGGGTGGAGAGACCTCTGAGGATTCGCTCGTACCAGAGGTGGCCTCAGAAACACCCGCCACACCCGCCAC